>JAIOPD010000137.1 GCA_021414115.1 Planctomycetia bacterium | reverse complement strand
CGATACTCACGTGGATGCTCCTGTGGTTCAGTGCCGTTTGCGATCAATCGTCTGCTGTTGAGTCCGGGGAGCCGTGGTCGGCGGAAGCTCGACGAGCTTGCGGCCGCCGCGGCCATCGCGAGGAGACTTTTGTATCCCCGGCGATGCCCCGCGATTCGTTGTCTTGTCTTCCAGCTACACCCGTCGTTTTTCCAATTGCATGTTGAGGGCCAGACCGCGAATCTCGTTGGTCAGCACGTCGAAGCTGGCGGGCGTGCCGGCCTCGAGCGTGTTTTCACCCTTGACCATGCTCTCGTAGATCTTCGTACGCCCCTCGACGTCGTCGCTCTTCACCGTGAGCAACTCCTGGAGAATGTAGGCGGCGCCATACGCCTCCAGGGCCCACACTTCCATTTCCCCGAACCGCTGGCCGCCGAAGCGAGCCTTGCCACCCAGCGGCTGCTGAGTGATGAGCGAGTAGGGGCCGGTCGATCGGGCATGGACCTTGTCATCGACGAGGTGATGGAGCTTCAGCATGTAGATGTAGCCCACCGTCGTCTCCTGCTCGAGCGGCTCGCCGGTGCGGCCGTCGAACAGCTGCGCCTTGCCGTGACGGGGCAGACCAGCGTCGTCGAGCACCTTGTTGATGTCCTCCTCGCTGGCCCCGTCGAACACGGGCGTGATCGCCTGGAAGCCGAGGAGCTTTCCGGCCCAGCCGAGGTGGGTCTCGAGAATCTGGCCCACGTTCATGCGGCTCGGCACGCCGAGTGGGTTGAGCAGGATCTGGAGCGGCGTCCCGTCGGCAAGGAACGGCATTTCTTCCTTGGGCAGGATCTTCGCGATCACACCCTTGTTGCCGTGCCGACCGGCCATCTTGTCGCCGACCGAGATCACCCGTTTTGCGGCGACGTAGACCTTGACCATCTGGAGCACGCCGGGCCGCAGCTCGTCGCCCCGCTTCATGCTGTTGAGCCCGCGATCCCTGCCGTCGATCGCGTCCTCGACCGCAGGCCACATCGCCTTGATGATCTTGTCGACGTCGGCCTTGCGCTGGGGCGAACGGATGTCGAACTCGTCCGGCTTGAAGGCGGCGGCCCGCTCGGCGACGACTTTGTGATCCTGATTTCGAACCAGCGGGCTGCCGTCATCGGCCATGAGGGGCTTTTGCAGCACCTTCTCGATCTCCGCGACCATCGCGGCGAAGGCCTCGGCGATACGGAGATTCCCCTGGCTCTCGGCTTCCTTGAGCTGCTTTTGAAACTCGCGTCGCTCGTCCTCGGAGAGGCTCATCTGGCGAGAAAACTTCTCGGTCGCGGTCACGATGCCCTCGACGCCCGAAGGCACTTCAAGAGAGTCGTTCTTCACGTCCTCGCCGGCACGGCCGAAGATGGCGTGAAGGAGCTTTTCCTCTGGAGTCAGTTCCGTCTTGCTCTTGGGCGAAACCTTGCCCACGAGAATGTCACCGGGCCGCACGTAGGTGCCGATGCGGACGATGCCGCTTTCATCGAGGTTGTGCAGCGCCCGCTCGCCGACGTTGGGGATGTCGCGAGTGAACTCCTCGCGACCGAGCTTGGTGTCGCGGATCTCGATGTCGTATTCCTCGATGTGGATCGAGGTGTAGACGTCGTCCTCGACCAGCTCCTCGCTGATGATGATGGCGTCCTCGAAGTTGAAGCCGTCCCAGGCCATGAAGCCCACGAGAACGTTGCGGCCAAGGGCAAGTTCGCCCTTGTAGGTCGCGGCACCGTCGGCGATGACCTCACCCTTCTCGACCTTTTGGCCGAGCGCTACGATCGGCTTTTGATTCTGGCAGGTCCGCTCGTTGAGGCCCACGTACTTGCGAAGCTGATACACGTCCGGAGCAGCGCCGGCAGTCGGCGGCGTGACCTCGATCGATTCGGCATCGACGTAGGTGATCACACCCTTGCGAGCCGCCCGCACGAGGAGCCCCGAGTTGGTGGCCACGTCCCGCTCCATACCGGTCGCCACGATCGGCGGCTCGGTGACCAGCAGCGGCACGGCCTGCCGCTGCATGTTGGAGCCCATGAGCGCGCGATTGGCGTCGTCGTGCTCGAGGAAGGGAATCAGACCGGCCGACACGCCCACCATCTGGCTGGGTGCCACGTCGATGTATTCAATATTGTCGGCAGGCACGAGCACGAAGTCGCCGCGATAGCGGGCGATGACCGTTTCACCGACGATCTTGCCGTCGACCACGGTGGCATCGGCGGGGGCGAGATGCGCGTCGTGCTCCTCGTCGGCCCGCAGCCAAACCACGTCGTCGGTTAGCTTGCACTTCGCGACCTTGCGGTAGGGCGTGACGAGAAAGCCGTACGAGTCCACGCCCGAATAGATCGCGAGGCTCGAGATGAGGCCGATGTTCGTGCCTTCCGGCGTTTCGATCGGGCAGATGCGGCCGTAGTGCGAGATGTGCACGTCGCGCACCTCGAATCCGGCACGCTTCCGATTGAGGCCACCGGGACCGAGGGCCGAGAGCCGTCGCTCGTGCGTGAGCATCGAGAGCGGATTCGTCTGGTCGACGACCTGCGACAGCTCGCCGCGGCCGAAGAAATACTCGATGGCCGCCGAAATGCTCTTCGGATTGATGAGCGTTCGCGGCGACATCTCCGCGACGTCCTTGAGGCTCATCCGCTCCTGAACCGTCCTGCGGAGCTTGAGGAAGCCCTTGCGGAGCTCGTCGCTCGCCAGTTCGTCAATGGTGCGCAGACGCCGATTCCCGAGATGGTCGATGTCGTCAACCTCCACCTCGCCCTCGCCCTCGCTGAGCTGCAGCATGTAGCGAATCGCCGCGATCAGGTCGTCCGACCGGAGCGTCATTTCCGTCTCGGGCACGTCGAGGCCGAGCTTGCGGTTGATGCGGAACCGCCCCACGCGGCCAAGGCGATAGCGATTGGTGTCCTTGAACTTCTCGTCGAACAGGGCCCGGGCCTTGTCGAGGGCCGGGGGATTGCCGGGCCGCAGCCGCTGGTAGATGCGAATGAGGGCGTCTTCGTGGCTCGGAGACACGCCCGTCCGTCGCTTGGACTCGTCGGCGTCCTCGCGAAGGCTGTTGACGATGAGCGGCACCTTCTGCTCCTGCATCACCTCCACGGCAGGGAGGCCGGAGGTGCAGATCAGTTCCGCCTGGTCGTGCGTGATCTTGCAGCCCGCATCGACGATGATCTCGCCGGCACGCTCGCTCGACTTCGGATAGACGATGTCGTCGACGGCGATCAGGCCTTCGAGCTTTGCAACGCTCCGGCCGCCCGACACCTTCTCCTTCGTGGTCTTGTAAAAGAGCTTGAGGATCTCGGAGTCTTGGGCATATTTCGGATCGATCGCCCGCAGCAGCGTGAGCGCGGAGAACTTGCCGCTCTGGTCGATTCGCACCTGGAGCGTGTCCTTCTTCGACACGTTGAACTCGATCCAACTCCCACGCTCGGGAATGATCCGGCAGTTGTGGGTCTTGCGGTCGCTCGACTCGGTGTCGGCGACAAAGTCGATGCCGGGCGAACGGTGCAACTGGCTCACCACGACCCGCTCGGCGCCGTTGATGATGAACTCGCCACCGCCGAGCATGATCGGAATATCGCCGAGATAGACCTCTTCCTCGATCGGCTGTTCGCGAGTCAGCCGCAGCGTGACCCGGAGAGGGCGGCCGTAGGTGAGCCGCAACTGCCGACACTCGTCGGGACTGTAGCGGGGCTTCCCGAGTTCGTATTTCAGATACTCGATCTTCACCGTCCGGTCATAGCTCTCGATCGGAAAGATCTCGCGGAGCACCCCTTCGATGCCGTGATCCTTCCGCTTGTTGGACGGCACGTCGTACTGGAGAAACGCGTCGAAGAACCGCGTCTGGATCTCGGTCAGGTCAGGAATCTGATGACTGACACGGCGGCTGCCGAAGTGACGGACCTCGGAGGGCTGAAGACGACGAACGGCGCGAGTTGCCATTGACAAAAAACTCCTCGGATTGGTCTCGTGGCGGGCGCGAGGCAGGCGCGATCCGATCAGGACTCTGTCGTGATTCGGAGCCGTCGACTCGAAGCTGGATTACGGAGCGCGAACCCAACCGCGATGATCCCGTTGGTGCGCATGTACCAACGGAAACGACGACCCTCAGGGGCGGCCATCAAACAGGGACAAATGGCGAGACAAGGCAGGGGCGGCAAGGAACACCAGGTAAAACGCAAATACTATACCGTTTGACGGCAGTGAGGCCAATCACCTGCCGCCAAACGGCTATTGTACGGCTTTTTACTTGATCGAGACCTTGGCGCCGGCGTCCTCGAGCTCCTTCTTGAGCTTCTCGGCGTCGGCCTTCGAAATTCCTTCTTTGACCTTCGAAGGAGCTCCTTCGACCAGATCCTTGGCCTCCTTGAGACCCAGACCCGTCGACGCACGCACCACCTTGATGACACCGATCTTGTTGTCACCGAAGGCATCGAGCATGACGTCGAATTCGGTTTTCTCGGCGGCAGGTTCCGCACCGCCAGCGGCACCGCCAGCGCCCGGAGCGGCCATCATGACTGCTCCGCCGGCGGCCGGCTTGATGCCGTGAACTTCGTCGAGGTAATCGGAGAGCTCCTTCGCTGCCTTCAGCGTGAGGCCGACGATCTTGTCGCCGAGGTCCTTGGTCTCCTTCGAGAATTCACGAGTTGCTTCAGCCGTTGCCATCGCTCGAGGTCCTTTCCCTTCGAAAATGCGGCCGTACCGTAGAAACGGACGACCGTTGGTAGTGGTTTGAGAGGTGCCGAAAATGAGTTGTCGCGTGGGCCGGCGATGTCAAGAGCAACCTGACCGCCGAGCCCTTTGTCATACCATGAAGATTGGCCGAGAGAAGCCCGCCCTCGAAAATCCGCCCGGAACGGGCATCACGAGGCCGCAGCAGCGCCCTCCCCGGCCTTTTCCAGATCCTCGACCCGAGACTTGAGCTGCCCGGCGAGTGAACCCCCAGCCGAGAGGATTTGCCCGGAAATCGTGGAGCCCAGCGAGGAAATCTGACCCGAGAGGATCGAGAGCTGCTCCGAGCGGGTAGGCCACTTGGCAACCCGCTTGACGTCGGCCGCCTCGAGCCTCGAGCCGTCGAGCGCGCCGCAGCGGCACTCGAAGCCCTCGAAATCCTTGACGCCCTGCAGCCGGTCGAGTTCTTTTGCCAGATCGACGACGTCTTCGCCGCCCCAGGCGATCGCGAGCATGCCTTCGGCCTGCTCGAACGCCGGCGCCAACGGCGTGTCCGACATCGCACGCCGGGCCAGGCTGTTTTTCACGAGCTGCAGGCTGATCCGCTTCTTGCGAAGCGTCTGCCGCAGCTGCGTGGTCTTCTGGGCGTCGAGTTTTCCGAGACTGACGACGATCACATCGCCGACGTCGCGGAGACGGCTCTTGAGGTCGTCGACCAGCATGTCCTTGATGGCTTTGCTCATGGCGAAATGAATCCGTTGGAGACGATGTGTGGTGAGTGTGAAACCGAGGGGATGGCGAACTACGCCGTCACCATGACCCCGGGCGTCATGGTCCCGGAGATCGAGATGCTTTTCAGGTATTGGCCGCGAACACTCGACGGCTGCAGACCGACGACGTGATCAATGAAGGCGCGGATGTTGTCGGCGAGTTTGGCCGCATCAAAGCTCGCCCGACCGACAACGGCGTGCACGATGCCGGTGGGATCGTTGCGAAACTCCACCTTGCCCGCCTTGTATTCGCTGACGGTCTTTTTGATGTCGGCGGTGACGGTGCCGGCCCTGGGGCTCGGCATCAGACCGCGCGGCCCCAACACCTTTCCGAGCGGACCGACAAGACCCATCATGTCGGGTGCTGCGATGCAGACGTCGAAGTCGGTCCAGCCTTCCTTGATCTTCTTGGCCAGATCATCGGCCCCGACCTCCTCGGCGCCCGCGGCCTTCGCGTCGTCGGCGAGATTGCCCTTCGCAAACACGACCACCCGCTTCGACTTTCCGATGCCGTGGGGCAGCACGAGCGAACCACGAATGATCTGGTCGGCCTGCTTGGGGTCGATGCCGAGCCGCATGTGGATCTCGACCGATTGGTCGAACTTCGTCGGGGGGAACTTCTTGAGGACGGCGACGGCTTCCGCCAACGGGAGGGCATCGTCAGTCTTGGGCTTCACTGCGAGCATTGCCCGCATGCGCTTGGTGGTGGCCACGGTCATGAGTCCTTGAAAATCGCTGCGTGTGATGGATCAGAAACGGTTGATGGTACTCGGGAAACGGACGGATGCACGGGCCGACCCGTTTCAGCCCTCGACGGTGATGCCCATGCTGCGGGCAGTGCCCTCGACCATGCGGCGGGCGTGCTCCCCGTCACGGGCGTTGAGGTCGGCCCCCTTGAGGCGGACGATCTCGTCGACCTGCGCCTGGGTGACCTTGCCAACCTTGTCCTTATTGGGCACACCAGACCCCTTGGCAAGGCCGGCGGCCTTCTTGAGGAGCGCCGCGGCCGGCGGGCTCTTCGTCACGAAGTCGAACGACCGATCGTTGTAGACCGTGACGACGACGGGGATCGGCATGCCGGCCGCCTCGCGGGTCCGATCATTGAACTGTTGAACAAACTGGCCGAGGTTGATGCCAAACCGGCCGAGCGACGTGCCCACCGGGGGGGCCGGAGTGGCCTGGCCGCCCGGCACCTGAAACTTCGCCTGTCCTACCATCTGCTTTGCCATCGCAATTACCTTTCTTCAGTCCGTCTTCTCGGATGTCTTTTCGTCAGACCGTCTCGATCTGCCAATACTCGATGTCCACCGGCGTCGATCTTCCGAAAATGCTGAGCATCACGGTCACGCGGCCATTGGCCTCGTCGATCTGCTCCACTTCGCCCTCGAAGTTTTCGAAGGTGCCTTCGTTGATCTTCACGCGGTCGCCCTTCTTGAAGGTGATCTTCAGGCGGGGCGACTCGTCGGCCTTCTCCTCGGTCTTGTTCAGCAACTTGGCCACGTCCTGCGGCAGCATCGGGCTCGGCCGGCCAGCCGAGCCGGTGAAGTCACCGATTCCGCCAGTCTCCCGCACGAGGTACCAGGTTTCGTCGTTCAAGATCATGTTCACCAGGATGTATCCCGGGTAGAGCTTGCGGGAAACAACGCGTTTTTTGCCCCCCTTGAACTCCGTGACCTGCTCCTTGGGGACGATCACCTCGCCAAACCACTTGTCCACGCCCTGGATGGAGATCCGCCTCAGAAGGGCCTCGCGGATCGAGTCTTCGCGATTGCTCTGGACCTTGAGGATGTACCACTGCTTGTCGCCCACCACGGGCGGCGCTTCGGCGGCCGCGACCTCCACCGGTTTGGCGTTCTCATCTCCTTCAAACGGATCGGCGAGTTCGGCGGGCGTGCCGTCGTCCTCTTCCATGCCGTCTTCGTTCACGTGGTCCATGCCGACGACATCGGTCGGGGTGACGGCCACAGGCTCGTCGCCCGGCAGCTTCTCGGGATCTTTTGTCTCGTCGCTCATGGGCCTCGACCCGAATGGATGAAAACGGCTACTGGAAAAAGGAGCTGCGGCGCGGACTCAGCTGGTTCTCAGGACATACCGGAGCACGAACCACCAAAACAAATCGTATCCGGCAAGAATCGCCGCCAGCGCGAAGATCAGGAAGATGATGACCGCGGAACTGCGGAACACCTCCTCCGCCGTCGGCCACGACACCTTGGCAACCTCGGATTCCACTGCGATCAGGAAGTCGGCGAACTTCGGAATGTTGACGATTCGAAAGCAGAGCCAGAGCCCGGCCGCGAGCAGGACACCCGGCAGCAGAAACCGCACCACGCCGATGTCGGTGGCACCGCCGGAAATCGACGACAGGGTCGTGTCGCCGCCGCCGTACCAGATCGCCAGCAACTGAGCGAACCGCCAGATGCCCAGTCCAACGATGAGCGCGAGCGCAGCAAACGTCACCTGCCGGGTCATCCGACCCTGGTTTCGCTTGTACACGGAAAAACTGAGGACATCGCCCCAGATGGTCGCGGTTTTTGCGTTTTCCTGCATATCCGGTGTCAAGCGATCCGTCGCTCGCCTCTCGTCCTGATCGAACCCATCACCAAACCGCCCCGCGTATACGCACGCGACGCATCACACCTGCAGGGGCGGCGGGGATCGAACTCGCAACCTCTGGTTTTGGAGACCAGCGCTCTGCCAGTTGAGCTACGCCCCTGTGGAAGCCGGGCTTCGGATGACTCCGAAACCCGGCTTCGTTGTTTCCACCTCCGGGGCTGAGACCCCGGACTCACCTCTCCGGGGCTGGGACCCCGGACTCAAAGTCATAGGTCAATCCAGAATCTTGGTCACCACGCCCGAACCGACGGTCTTGCCGCCCTCACGGATGGCGAAGCGCACACCGTCGTCCATGGCGATCGGCACCATCAGCTCGACCTCCATCTTGACGTTGTCGCCCGGCGAGCACATTTCGACGCCGCCGAGAAGCTTCGTCGAACCGGTCACGTCCGTGGTGCGGAAGTAGAACTGCGGACGGTAGCCGGCGAAGAACGGCGTGTGACGGCCACCTTCCTCCTTCGACAGCACGTAGACCTCGCACTCGAACTTCTTGTGGGGCTTGATCGAGCCCGGCTTGGCCAGCACCTGACCGCGCTCGATGCCCTCACGGGCGACGCCGCGGAGAAGACAGCCGACATTGTCGCCAGCCTGGCCGCTCTCGAGCAGTTTCTTGAACATCTCGACGCCCGTGACCGTCGTCTTCTCGGCCTTTTCCTTGAGGCCGATGATCTCGACTTCGTCACCGACCTTGATCTGGCCGCGCTCGATACGACCGGTGGCGACCGTGCCACGGCCTTCGATCGAAAACACGTCTTCGATCGCCATCAGGAACGGCTTGTCGAGCTCACGAACCGGCTCGGGGATGTACGCGTCGACCGCATCGAGCAGGTCGGCGATGCACTTGTTCTTCGCCGGATCCGCCGGGCTGTCATAGGCGGGCTTGCCGGCACCGCGAATGATCGGCACGTCGTCGCCCGGGAAGCCGTACTTCGTCAGCAGTTCGCGGATTTCCATCTCGACGAGGTCGAGCAGCTCCGGATCGTCGACGAGATCGACCTTATTGAGAAACACCACCAGCGCGGGCACACCGACCTGCTTGGCCAGCAGGATGTGCTCGCGGGTCTGGGGCATCGGGCCGTCGGCCGCACTGACCACCAGGATCGCGCCGTCCATCTGGGCGGCACCGGTGATCATGTTCTTGATGAAGTCGGCGTGGCCCGGGCAGTCGATGTGGGCGTAATGACGCTTCTCGGTCTCGTACTCGACGTGACTGACCGCGATCGTCACGGTCTTCGTGTCGTCGCGGACGGTGCCGCCCTTGGCAATGTCGGCGTAGCTCTTCGCCACGGCGAGATTCTTGGCCGCCTGGACGGCGACAAGAGCACCGGTGAGGGTGGTTTTGCCGTGGTCGATGTGTCCGATCGTGCCGACGTTGACGTGCGGCTTGCTCCGCGTGAACGTGTCCTTTGCCATGCTTTCTCCCTTGAGGGTCCTCTTCTGGTGACTGGGTTGGTTAGGGGGTACGACCGAACGAAAAGCTGCTGATGGGACTTGAACCCATGACCTCGTCCTTACCAAGGACGCGCTCTACCAACTGAGCTACAGCAGCGGATGGAAGGCGAACGCCGAGGCCATGGATCGTGGACGGGGAATCGGATGTTGTGGTGATGGGATGTGTATCGGTGTGGTGTGCGGCGTGGATTGAGAACAGGGTGCGGATAATCAAAGAATGAGTGTGGATGGTGGGGCCAAAGCGGGTAGAGGGAATCGAACCCTCGTCTTTAGCTTGGAAGGCTATTGCTCTACCATTGAGCTACACCCGCGACTGCAGCCTCGGTGCCCGTGCCTCCGCCTGCAGGAGCCAGAGCCAGGCGGCGAACGGGACGAGACTGGGGAGTGCAGGATTCGAACCTGCGAAGGCATAAGCCATCAGATTTACAGTCTGACCCCTTTGACCGCTCGGGAAACTCCCCTGTGGTGTACGGCGGACTCCTCTTCGTGTTTTTTGCGCTCGTGTTGGGCACTGGAGGACTCAAGTTCCGGTCGGCCGCTGCGGACAAGCACCGCCGTAGCGATCGTCGGCTTTTGCCGCCGCTCTCGACCGACTGTGCCGCGCAAGCGCCTTCAAGCTGAGCTAGCGGCGGGAGTTGAACCCGCAACCTGCTGATTACAAATCAGCTGCTCTGCCAATTGAGCTACGCTAGCGGCCGGTCGGAACCGCGAAACCTTGAAGTGTACGGATTCGATCCGCCCCTGCAAGACGGCTGTTTTCACCGGCCAAGAGCCGCTTTTTGGCCGACTTTTCCGCCCCCGAGGGCGACAAACGCGATCACTCGAAGGCGAGTGCCATCATCGAGAAGTCGTCGTTGAAATCCTCCCGCCCGGACAGGTCCCGGACATGGGTTACCAGGGCGTCCATCGGGTTCTCCGGCCCCTGGGGGGCGGCCGCGAGCGTGGTCACAAACTCGTCGAATGCCCACATCGAACCGTCTGGCCGGATGATTTCGAAGGCGCCGTCGCTGTAGACAAAGAGCCGTGCGGATCGCGGAACGACCACCTCGCTCGACCCAAACTCCAGCCCATCAACCGCTCCAATGAGGGGCCCATCGGAATCAAGCCGGCGCGGGGTGGCCCCGTCGCCGGTCACGAGCAGTGCCGGGGGATGGCCGCCGCCGGCCCACCGCAGGGTGCGGCTCCCGCGGTGAAACACGCCGTACCATGCCGTAAAGAACATGTCGTTTTGGCGTTCCATCGGAAAGGCCTTGTTGAGCGCCGCAAGCACCGCCCCGGGATCGTGGAAGTCGGTGGCAGGAAGGGCCTCACTGCGAATCGCGTTGAGCGCCGAGACCGAGAGCAGGGCAGCCCCCACCCCGTGGCCGCAGACGTCGAGCAGATAGACGGCAAAGTGGTCGGCGTCGAGATCGTGGTAGCCGAAGGCATCGCCCCCGAGCGCTGCCGATGGAATAAACCGCCAGTCGGCCTGGATCGTGCCCTGCGACTGCGGTGGCGGGAGCAGCGACCGCACATACCTGGCGGCCGTGGCGATGTCATTGGTGAGCACCGCGCGGCTCGCCTCGAGGGCCATGAAGGCCTCGTTCCGCTCCAGGAGCGCCACGTAACCCCGCGAGTGATACCGCACACGCGCGAGGAGTTCGAGCCGGTCGGGCAGTTTCACGATGTAGTCGTTGGCCCCGACGGCGAAGGCCTCCGCCTTGACGGCCGGCTCCTCCTTGGTGGAAAGCACGATGATCGGCACGTCGCGAAACCGTTCGTCGGCCCGGAAGCGCCGCACGAGCGAGAGCCCGTCGATCTCGGGCATCACGAGGTCCTGCAGGATCACCGTAGGCCGCACCTCTGCGGCTTTGTCCAGGGCCGCCGGGGCGTCTTTACAGTAGTGGAAGGAGATTCCCTCTTCCCCGGCGAGCATCCGTCGTACGGCCTCGCCGATGATCGGCTGGTCGTCGACGAGCAGCACGGAGACGCCGCGTGGAGCGGGGGATGTGACGGCGGTCATGGGCCAAAGAAGAACGGGTCGTGGATGACTCCGCGATGCTACCACAGCCCGTACCGAAGCGACGTCCGTGTCGGGCGGGTCGCCCCATTCAGGGCTTCCGCTTCGCACGGCACGCGGGTGGCTCCTTGAGCGAGAACACGATCACTTCTTCGCCGGTGAGCGTCGAGATGTCGTGATGCACGCTCACCAGGGCCACGGCCGTGGCCGTCTCCACGATCTCCTGCAGCCGTGGCCGTCCCGTGGCCACCATGTGCGCCCGCACCTGCTTGAGAAGGGCGCGTCCGTTGCCATTGTCACCGCCGTGACCATTGCCGTTGCCATTCCCACTGGCATGACTCTGTCCATCACCGTTCCCATTCCCGTTCCCGTTCCCCTCGGCAACGGCCGCCGTCACCGGACTCGATGCCATCAACTGCCGCTCGGCGGGTGTGAGCACGCCCTGCAGTCGCACGACAACGAGCGGCCCGACGAGGTGCGCGTGGATGTCACGCGGCCCCCGGCCGAGGAACTCCTGCTGAAACCGCGAGATGCCGTCGCAGACTGCCGCCTCGATTTCTCCCTGGGACTTCATGGTCAGCCGCCCACCTGGCGGCGAGCCCCCACGTTCGACATCACCGTGGCGAGCGGCTGATCGCTCGCCGTGCTCTTGCCGTTGGTGTGTCCATTTCCGTCGCCATTGCCGTTGCAGATGCGGTCCCACACCTCGCGACGGTGGATCGGCATGCGAGTATCGGCCTCGAAGCCGAGCCGCACGCGTCCTCCCTCGATCTCCAAGACCGTGATCTCGAGCACGATCTGCATCTCGTCGGTCCGGCCGATGACGACGCTCTCACGGTTTTTTCTTGTCAGCACCAACATGGTTCACCTTCCTCATGTGTTGCGGGTCCCTCCTCGTAGAATCCACTCAGCCGCGAACGGCTCCATTGCCGCCCGCCATGATCGATGCATTGGCCTGCAGGTGGGCATTCACCGGCACACCCAGGGCCGGCAGCCCCGGCCCCAGCAGAAAAAGGTCGACTGCCGGCCGGGTCGTCAGCGTCTTGAGCACGCTGCCGGTCTGCGTGTCGACATGCGCGATGGCGCCGCGAAGGTCCACGCCCGTGCGCTGACGGATCTGCCGCAGCAGCGAATCGAGCGTGGTGTCGAAGAGATAGCGGTGAAACTCGCGAACTTTCCGCGCGCCCTCCGCGTCGCCGGCGAGCCGCCGCTCCGTGGGCGAAAATGGTTCGTGCAGATGCACGACCATCCAGTCGTCCTCCGCCACCACGCTGACGCTCGTCGGCGAGCGGCCCAGGAGCACGTGTTCGAAACTGGCGGCAACGTGGGCCACCGTGCGAGCGAGTCGTTCCGACGAGATCGTTTTCATCGTGGCGGTGTCTGTGCCTGAAGGTGCCGGATGGAAACAAAAAAAGCCGGCGGGAAAGAACGCCCGAAGGCTTTCTCTCTCGCCGGCTTACGCTGCGACGGACCTTCCGGCTGGTGCCGGACTGCCCCTCGTCCCGTCTTCCGATCGATCTGTTGCTCTTTTCCTCGGCCGCGAGCGGTGTTTCCACCGTTCCCGTCATCGGAACGCCTGGGATTATATTTGGGGGTCTGGGCAACGCAAGCAGATTTTTCCGCCCGACACTTCCAGAAGCGGGAAGAACACCAAAAAATCTGCGCCGACACTTCGTCTGCGAGCGCAACTCACGCCGCGCGATGCGCGGCGGACCCACGCGGAGGCCATGTCTGCGCAGATCTGGCCCGGCGCCGTCGCGAGCGCATCCATCAGCGACGGTGCGATTTCGATTCATGTTCGGTCACGGCACGATCCGAAACCTTATCTCTACGACCGACCCCCTCTCGGGGGGGTATCCGCTCTGGAGCGTCATCATGAAGTCGCAAGGCGAGATCGAAGCCGCTGTCTGCGACGCGGTGTCGCGGTTCCAGCAGGAGTTCATGGGCCGCGGGCCGCGCAACGTCCACGCCCACCTCGTCGACAACCGGCTCTTCGTTCACATGGACGGCGTGCTCACCGCCGCGGAGCAGCGGCTGCTGGAGGGCCGCGGTACCGGCGGCGAAACCGGGGCGGACCTTTTGAAACAGCTCCGCAGCCGGCTCGTGACCGCCGGACGGACGGTGCTGGAATCGCTCGTTCGCGAGGCGGCCGGGGCGTCGCCGGTCAACCTGCACCACGACATCAGCCCGGTCACCGGAGAAGAAGTAATCGTGATCACACTGGCCGCCGCTCCGCAGTGTCGGGACCGCAAAAAACGCTGAAGTCGCGTTCTTTTCCTTTTTCCGCGACGGTCAGTTTCCGCCCCAGTCGGTGGCCGAAGGCGTTCGGCCCATCGCTTCGTCGGCGGGCCGGGGATTCAGCGTGACGATCCCCGCCCGCCGGCGATTTACGCCGCTGGTTTGTCCGAGCGGGCCGTGGCGGCGCCGGGTTGCACGATTCCGCGTGGTGACGTTGAATCGTGGCAATCGAGTGACCCCGACGACCGGCGGAGAATCAGCGATGGCGACCGAAAAGAAGCGGCCGACGCGGAGCACGCCCAAGGATGCGATCCCGGCGGCCATCGAGGGCCTCGGGGTCTTCTACCTCGGCCAGAAAATCGACGGTGCCAGTGGCAAGACGACGGGCGAGCCGCTGCTCATCGACGCCAAACGGCTCACCACCCATGCCGTCTGCGTGGGCATGACGGGCAGCGGCAAGACGGGCTTGCTGATCGGGCTGATCGAGGAGGCGGCGCTCGACGGCATTCCGACGCTCGTCATCGACCCCAAGGGCGACCTGGCCAACGTCCTGCTCTCGTTTCCGAATCTCGCCCCGGCGGACTTCCTCCCGTGGCTCGAACCCGAGGCGGCAAAGCGCGACGGGATCACGCTCGAGGAACTGGCCGAGCGGACAGCGCAGAAGTGGGCCGACGGTCTCGCGGCCAGCGGCCAGTCGGGCGACCGGATCCGCCGCCTGCACGAGGCTGCCGAGATGGTCGTCTACACGCCTGGCAGCCGTACCGGCCGACCGCTCTCGATGCTCGGCAGCATCGACGCTCCCTCCGCCGCGATCCTCGACGACCCCGAGGCCCGCCGTGAACGGATCGAGTCGGTCGTCTCGGCCGTCCTCGCGCTGGTCGGCATCGACGGCGAGCCGGGCCGCAGCCGGGAGCACGTGCTGCTCTCCACGATCCTCGATGCCCTGTGGAAGAGCGGCCAGAAGGTCGACTTCGGCACGCTGGTACGGGCGATCCCCGCGCCGCCGATCGAGCGGGTGGGCTTTCTCGATCTGGAAAACTTCTTTCCGGCCGGAGAGCGGTTTCAGCTCGCCAGCCGGCTCAACACGATCGCGGCGGCGCCCGGCTTCGAGGCCTGGCTCGACGGCGAACCGCTCGACATCGGCCGTCTGCTCTGGACCGCCGAGGGCCGGCCCCGAGTCGCGGTCGTGTCGATCGCCCATCTCGCCGACGCCCAGCGGATGGCGTTTGTGACGCTGCTCGCGGGGGCGACGGTGTCGTGGATGCGAGGGCAGGGGGGCACGTCGTCGCTCAAGGCGCTGTTCCTGATGGACGAGGTCTTCGGCTACGTGCCGCCGACGGCGAACCCGCCGAGCAAGACTCCGATCCTGACGCTCATGAAGCAGGCACGGGCCTATGGCCTCGGCGTCGTGCTCGCCACGCAGAATCCCGTCGACCTCGACTACAAGGGCCTCTCCAACGCCGGCCTCTGGTTTCTCGGCAGGCTGCAGACGGCGCGGGACAAGGCCCGCGTTCTCGACGGCCTCGAAGGCGCGGCCCAGGCCACCGGCGGCTCGTTCGACCGCGGTCGACTCGATGCGATCCTCTCGGGGCTCGAGCAGCGTCGCTTCCTCATGCACAGCGTGCACGGCGACGAGGAGACGCTCTTCCAGAGCCGCTGGACGATGGCGTATCTCCGCGGCCCGTTGCTGCGCGACGAAATCCGGCGGCTAACGGCTCAGGCCGCGGTGGCCGGTCCGGCCGCGGTGAACGCGTCGACAGACACAGCCACATCGACCCCCGGGTGGCCACGCGGTGGCCCGCGGCCCATCCTGCCGCCGGGAGTGCGGGAGGTCTTTCTCGCGCCGGAGGGACTCGTGCCGATCGAGGCGACGATCCGCTATGAGCCCGCGATTCTCGGCAGGGCCCGCGTCCGCTATTCCAAACCGACAGCCGGTATCGAAGTCGATCGCGAGGTCGTCTGTCTGGCGCCGGCGGGCGATTCGCTCGGCGAATCGGCCTGGGAGGCGGCCGAGCAGTTCACGGAAACGCCGCATCTCGAACCGGCGCCACGAACCGGGTCGTTCGCACCGCTACCGGCGGCGCTCTCCGGGCCGCGGGGCTACGCGACGCTCGCAGCCTCGCTGAAAAGCCATCTCGGCCGCACGTCGAAACTCTCCGCCTGGTCCGCCCCGGCGATCGGGGCCGTGTCGCGACCGGGCGAGTCGGAGGGCGACTTTCGGGTGCGGATCGCCCACCGCGTGAAGGAGTGGCGTGACGACCAGATCGACAAGGTCCGCGACAAACAGGCGGCCAAACTCGCGACCCTCGCCGACAAAATCGATCGGGCCCGCCAGAAGGTGGAGCGGGAGAAGGCCGAGGCCAAGAACCAGTCGCTGCAGACGTATGTCTCCATCGGCACGGCCGTGCTCGGCGCCCTGCTCGGCCGCAAGAAGGCCAGCGCCACCACGATCGGCCGGGCGGCCACCTCGATGCGATCGGCCAGCCGCGCCGCCCGGCAGCAGGCCGACGTCGCCCATGCCGAGGAAAGCCTCTCGACGCTCGAGGAGAAAAGAGTGGCTCTGGAGCAGGAGATCGAGGAGGAACTCGACCGCATTCGGCTCGAATCCGGCCCGGAGTCGCTCGCGCTGGAATCGATCGACGTGCCGGCCAAGAAGACCGACATCGCCGTCGACGAGGTCGTGCTCGCCTGGGTGCCCGCGCGGTCGAGCGGCGGGTCGGCCGAAAGCGGGGCCTGGGGATGAACGTCACCCGCGGCCGAGAGATCGTGCTCGTCGACTGTCCGGACGAGGTGGGCCTCATTCACCGCATCACGGGCGTGCTCCAGGCGCGGCGGCTGAATATCGTGAGCAACCACGAGTTCGTGGATGCGGCGGCCGGCCATTTCTTCTTCCGGGCCGAGGTGGCGCCGGCCGGTGAGCCCGTGCCCGCCGAGCGGCTGCGGGCCGACCTCGCGGCCGTGCTCTCCAGCGAGGCCCGGGTGCGGGTGACCCGCGAGGATCGGCGGCCGATCGTCGTCTGCGCCACCCGTGAACCGCACTGCCTCGGCGAGCTGCTCCTGCTCGATGCCGTCGGTGAACTTCCGGGCCGGATCGTGGCGGTGGTCGCCAACCACGACGATCTCCGCACGCTCGTCGAACGGTTCGGCGTGCCCTTCGTCCATGTGTCGCATGCCGGCCTCTCTCGCGAGGCACACGAGGCTGCCCTGCTCGGGGCGATCGACGGCTTCGCGCCGCAATACATCGTGCTCGCCCGCTACATGCGGGTGCTCTCGGCCGCTGCCATCGCCCGCTATCCGGACCGCATCATCAACATCCACCACTCGTTCCTGCCGGCGTTCGCCGGGGCGAGCCCCTACCGGCAGGCGTTCGTCCGCGGCGTGAAACTGATCGGGGCCACCGCGCACTTCGTCACCGAGCAGCTCGACGAGGGGCCGATCATCGCGCAGGACGTCACGCCCGTCGATCACACCTTCACCCCCGAACGGATGGCCCAGGCCGGCCGCGACGTCGAGAAACTCGTGCTTGCCCGGGCCGTGCGGCTGGTGCTGGAAGAGCGGGTGTTCCTGCACGGACCGCGCACGGTCGTCTTCGAGTGATGATCAACGCACGGTTGGTCTGCACACATCACGACGTCGCGCACGGTTGGTCTTGATGCCGTGCGACATCGCGCACGGTTGGTCAGCACTCGCATCACATCATCGCCCTGTCGCTTTCCGCGCGCATGACATGATCGATTAGGCGTATCGTTCTATGGGGGGGGTGTGCTACCCTGTTCCTGGGTGGGAAGGGATTCCCACTTTTCACACGCAAGGGAGGGCGACATGTCCACGAGTGTTTCGAAATGCGCGGCGATTCTCTCCGGTGATGGAGTGCGGCATCACGTCGACCAAGCCGAGGGGGCGATTCGCCTCGCGTTCGTCACGAAGCGCTACCGCAATCTGCGGGGCGAGAAGCTTGCGCTGGTCCGCATCGAGACCCCGGACGACGGCCATCGCTGCCGTGTCTCGATCGAGCGGGCGTTCACGCCCGGTCTGAACGCGGCCCTGACCTGCCTCGACCTGTGCCGGCTGGCAGCCGACACGCCGCTCGTCTCGGTCGAGTATGCGGAGGATTTCGAGAATCTGCGGATGACCGTGGAAAACGTCGTCGAGGATGGCGAGCTCACGCGACTCCAACTGCTCTCGATGGTCGACCGCATCGTCGAAGCAGCGGAGTGCTGGCAGACCGCGCTGGAGAGCACGACGTCGCGCTCGTCGAGGGGCCGCAGACGACGCGGCTCACCCCTCCCCGGAAGGGATTCGGACGAGCAGGACGCGGCCTGACGACGCCCTTTGGCCGGTGAACCCGGGGTAGGACGGCATGCTGACCAAGGGTGCCGCATGGGGTTGGATGATGCGGCAGTCGGCGCGATCGTTCATCGCGCTGAGTCCGCATTGCCGATTGGAAGACGAGATCGCTTTGCGGACGTCTGACGACTCTGCGAGAGCGCATGACGTCGACTTCCATCCCGTGATCCGCACCTTGCGACTATGCCCCGAAACTTCGCCCGGTATGAACAGTTTCTGCGCATCTACTCGCTGCTCGACATCCTCTCCTCCGCCCGCCAGCCGCTCGACGACCAGACGCTGATCGGACTGATCAAGGATCGCCTCGGATTCTCCCGGCTCTCGCCGCGGACATTGCACCGCGACTGCGAGTTTCTCGTTGCCTGCGGCTACCCGATCGACAGGCCCCAGCTCCCGGGTGACCGGCGGCACGGCTGGCTGCTCGACAAGGAGGCGATGGCGGCCCGGCGGCCGCCGGGCGAGCCGCTGACCATCCTGGAGCTCGTCGCCTTCAACGTGGCCCGCGACCTCCTCCGCACGTTCCAGGGCACGATCCTCTGGACCGGCATCGAGTCGCTGCGGTCGAAGATCGAAGCCGGGCTGCCTGCGGAACTCCTGAAGCGGGTCGACGAAGCCCGCCGCGTGTTTCACGTCGAGCCCCTGGATAACGCCAAGTATGCCTCGCATCCGCGGCTTCTCTCGGCGATCAGCACCGCGATCGCCGACTGCCGGGAGATCGAGATCGAGTCACGCGACCCGAGCGGCGCGGTCCGCCGCCGCATCCAGCCGGTGATGCTGATGATCCGCTTGCCGAAGGTGCAGCTGGTCGGCTGGTCGTCGCCATCCGGCGCGGATCCGCCGGTCGTGTTCGACATCGAGGACATCGAGAAGGTGACGACGCTCGACAGCACGTTCACGCACCGTCCCATCGACCCGACGATCCTGCCGAATCGCTGATCCCAAGTGAGCGCAGTCGACGTTGGCGAAACGCCTGACGCTCACTCCGGGAAGCCGACCGGCCGGAAGGCCGCGGACTCTTGAGGTACGCAGCGCGGGGCTGCCCGTGCCCCGCGAGCCGGACGTTCGCTACGGCCCTCGTGGCCTCCGCTCGCTGCACGCCGGCTGCGCTTCGGCATCCTGCCTGCGCTGGCCGCCGAGCCCGGCTCTCGGGGCACGGGCAGCCCCTCGCGGGTTGTTGCTGGTGTTCGTTGCTGGTGTTCGTTGCTGGGGAAGCCCGGAGCGCGAGCGACGGGTGGACGGTTACCGACCCTTGAACGCGTCGCGGAGCGGGTTGGGGTGGACGGCGTATTCCCCGCGCTTGCGCTTGGGGCTTCCTGACGGGAGGCGTGGCATCGAATGCTTCGGGAAGCCCGGAGCGCGAGCGACGGGTATCCGGGTGGCGACGCGGGTCAGCGGCCTTCGTCGCGGACGTACTTGTGACACTGGACGCACTTCATGGTGACCTCCATCCAGGCCAGCGCCGCTCCATCGAGATTCCGCTCCCTGGCGGCCTTCCGCAGGCTGTCGCATGACCGGCGAAACTCGGCGCTTTGCCTGGCGTAGTCTTCGGTCTGCAGCACCTGCCAACTGGCGTCTTCGCTGGCGAGCGACAGTTCCTGGGCGGCTTTGTCGATGAGCTCGTAGTCTTCGACCGTCAGACCTTCGAGAACGTTCTGCGCATGGGCGAGTTTGGCCCGCATGAACCCGGCCACCTGATCGGGCCGCGTGCCGGGCTCCTCGGCTCCGGGCCGCGAGCCGTGCAGTAACACCGCCATGAGCACCACGCCGCCCACGACCGCCCAGCGGAGCCAAACGGAGTCAGTCGGCGAGATCGAGATCCTCGTTGTAGCCTTCCTGCACGACGGCATTCTCATTCCTTTCATGGACAAGCAGATGATCGGAGAAGGCCGCGAAGCCGCGAGTGGCCTCGGCCCATGTCTCTGGAGAAATATCCCGCATCCCGATCGTTTCCAACAAGGTGTCGAGTTCCGCGAGCAGGCCGGGATGGTCGGCCATGACCTTCTGGACGGCGGACGACAGTCGGGGCATCCGGGCGATCGACTCCTCCATGAAACCGCCCCGCTCTTCCTGCTCGAAATGGGTCCTGAGGTAGTCCCGTAGCCCCGCGAGCATCTCCCGCACGGCCCCCAACCGCTGGGCGTCGGGGAGATCGGGGTTGGTGAACTCAGCCCGCATGGAAAGCAGTTGCGAATGAAGTTCCCGATGCTGGCCGAGGATATGACCGAGAATCACCGGGTCGATGCGGTCGGTTGAATACATTGCATTCGTGCTTTGCAAAGGAGAAGCCTCGCCCGCTCGATACGATTCTTCGCTCGTCGCATGAGCCTGACAGGAGACTTCCTTGCCAGCCGGCTGGTGCCCGGCCCCGAACTGATGGACACTTGCGGGAAACCGTCCGCCAGTCGAGGAACCGTCGCATGCCCGATGAGCCCCAGCCGAATGACACCGCGGTCGTCGCCGATCCGTCCGTCATGAACCACCTCGGCTTCCAGGCCAGGGCCGTGCTTGCCGGCACCGGGATCGATGTCCTGGCGCTCGGCCTGAACGACCGCACGGGCAACGCGCCGCTCGTCGTGGAGCTTGTCGGCTCGCAGCTGGGGGGTGTTCTCTCCTCGAATCCACCCGCAGGCAATGGGCTCGCCGTGCTCTTCCGCTACGGCGCGATCGTATTTTTCGACGTCTCGCCCGCCGCGGCCACGGACTACGTCCGCCAGATCGCGGCCTTCATCCGCCAGCCCTTTCCGCTGGTGGAGCAGGAGACCGAGGCGCTCGACATCCGCATCGCCCCCACCGGCAAGGAAACGATGGAGGGCAACACGCTCGTGCTCGCCGACATGACGCTCGAGAAGCTCCAGCTCGTAGCCGACGTCCTCGCCAAGAGCGTGTCGCTGGCCCATCACGAACGGGCCATCGAGCGGCAGTTCGAGCGGATCGAGCCCTTCGCCACCAACCTCGATCACTGGGGTCGTGGGGGCCGTGCCGCCAGGGAACTCCTCCAGCATCTCGGCACCGCGCTGCTCGCCGAGCACCGTGTCGTGGCCGGCGCCCGCGTGGACGACTCGCCCGAACTGCTCTGGGACCATCCGGAACTGGAGCGGCTCTGGGCCCGATTGCGGGACGACTTTGAGATCCGCGAACGCTTCGCCGCACTCCACGGCAAACTCGCCCTCATCTCACGGACGGCCGAAACAGCCCTCGAACTCCTGCAAAACCGCCGCTCGCTGCGGGTCGAGTGGGCGATCGTGGGACTGATCGTGTTCGAGATCCTCCTCACGCTGCTCCGGTGGGCGCTGGCGGCGGACGGACACTGACCTCGCGGCAAGGCGGTTCGTCTGGAATCCCCCGTGTCGGCTATAACCATCAATCCCCACCCGAGAGGACATCTGTTCATGCGATTCGCTCTGCTCGCCGCGTTGCTTTCCACCGCCGCCACCGCCCACGCGCAGAAGGTCGAGGTCGAGGAGTTCACGCTCCCCAACGGCATGCAGTTTCTGCTCGTGCCCCGGAGCGACCAGCCCAACGTGGTGAGTGCCGGCTGGGTCGCCCGCGTGGGAAGCGTCAACGAGCGACCGGGGATCACCGGCATCAGCCACTTCTTCGAACACATGATGTTCAAGGGCACCGACACCATCGGCACCCGTGAGCCCGCTCGTGACGCGAAATACCGAACCGAACAAAAGGCGATCCGCGACGAGATCAACCGGCTCGTCTGGACACGGCAATACGACCGCTACTTCCGGGGCGAGATCGACGACCCCTGGAACTCCGCCAACGACACGCAGGAACTTCGCGTGCTTCGCGCCAGGCTCGACGCGCTCATCAAGGCCCAGCAGGGCCGCGGCGAGGCGGGGCCGGAGGCGGGCACGATCGTCAAGGACGAGTTCGACCAGGTCTACACGAAGGCGGGGGGCAGCGGGATGAACGCCTTCACCACCTACGATCTGACGTGCTACTTCATCACCGTGCCGTCCAACAAACTCGAGCTCTGGGCGTGGATGGAGAGCGACCGGCTCCACGACAGCGTGTTCCGAGAGTTTTATTCGGAGCGCGACGTCGTCCACGAGGAGCGGCGGCTACGAACCGAGAGCACGCCGACGGGAAAGTTCGAGGAACAGTTCGACGCCATGTTCTGGTCGTCGTCGGGCTATTCATGGCCCGTGATCGGCTGGCCGAGCGACCTGAACAGCTACACGGTCGAGCAGGCTCAGGACTACTGGAACATCTACTATCGCCCCAACAACCTCGTCGGCATCCTCGTGGGTGACTTCGAGCCGGCGCGGGCCCGGCAGTTGATCACCAACTACTTCTCGCGACTCGAGCCGGGGAAGCAACCACCGCCCCCGGTGGTCACGCTGGAGGTGGAGCAGATCGCCGAGCAACGGATGAACGCCACGGGTGATTTCCCGCCGTCGATCGAGGTCCGCTACCACACGGTCCCCGCCGGCCATGTCGACAGCTATCCGCTCGACATGCTCGCCGAGATTCTCAACGACCGGACCGGCCGGCTCTATCGGGGCCTCGTGGAGGGCCGGGGCATCGCCGCGACGGCCCAGGCATCCTCCGACACGCGGAAATACGCCGGGATGTTCGCCGTGTCGGCGCAGACCCGCGGCGACGCCACGCCCGCGCAACTCGAACAGGCGTGGGAGGAGGAGCTCTTGAAGCTCGAGCAGGAGGATGTGCCCGAACGGGAACTCCGCAAGGTGAAGAACAGGGTCGCCGCCCAGAACTACCGGCGGCTCGAGAACAACATGTCGCTGTTCGTCCAGCTGGCCTTCGCCGAGGCGGTGCTCGACTGGCGGGAGATCAACGACGGGCCGGCCAAGTATGAGGCCGTCACCGCCGCGGACATTCGCCGCGTCGTCAGGAAATATTTCAAGGCGACCAATCGCAGCGTCGCCTCGTATCGCCGCAAGGCTGACTGAACCCCGGCACGACGGCTCCTCCCGACCACTCCCTTTCACGGACGCCCCATGACCCACCGGACCATCTTGCTTCCCCGAACCATCCACCCATTCGTCGGCGTTGCCGTGCTCGTCGCCTGGGCGGTGTTGCTGCCGCACCGCACCGCCGCGTCGGCCCCGCCGGCCACGGTCGCGCGGCCCGCGTCGCCGGCAGCAGGGCCGGCCGCCAAGGCCGCGATTCCGAAACGGCCCGAGGAGATTGCCTTCGAGCCCCTCGCTTTCGAGCCTCCGGATGCGAAGATGTTTCGTCGCGTGCTCCCCGACGGGACCGTCGTTTATCTCGCGCCGTCACATGAGTTTCCCCTCGTCACCGTCTCGATGACCTTCAAGGGCGGCGCGTCGCTCGATCCGGCCGACGCCCCGGGGCTCGCCGCCATGACGGCGCGGCTGATCCGCGAGGGAGGCACGGCCCGGCGGAAGCCCACCGAGTTCGACGAAACGCTCGACTTCCTCGCGACGGAGGTTGGCGTGTCGGCCAACGACACCTTCACCGTCGCCACGATGAACTGCCTGAAGCGCAACCTCGACGAGAGCCTGTCGCTGTTCCTCGAAATGCTGCGGACCCCGGGGTTTGACCAGGGACGAATCGACACGGCCAAGGCCCGCATCGTGGAAGACCTCAAGCAGCGAAACGACGATGCCTCGTCGATCATCGGCCGGGAGTGGAAGCGGCTCATCTACGGGCCAACCCACTTCGAGGCCGCCGAGCCGACCGACAAGACGGTCGCGGCGATCGATCGGGATCGCCTTGCCGCCATGCACGCGAGGGTGTTTCATCCGGGCAATCTGATCGTCGCCGTCTCGGGCGACTTCGACGAGCAGGAGATGCTCACGAGGCTGCAAAAGGCGCTCGCAGGCTGGGAGCGGGGGCCGACTGCGCCCAGCCCTGTGGCCCCCACGGCCACGCTCGCTCCGGGGCTGTACCACGTGCCGAAAGACATCCCGCAGGGCAAAGTGCTCATGGGCTGCCGGGCGATCAAGCGGGACGATCCCGACGCGATTCCGCTGCTGCTCCTCAATGAAATCCTCGGCGCCGGCGGCTTCACGAGCCGGCTCATGCAGCAGGTGCGGAGCAACCAGGGGCTCGCCTACTCCGTCCGCTCGACCATCGCGCCGAAGGTGGACTATCCGGGCGACTTCCGCGCGGGTTTCGAGAGTAAGAGCGAGACAGTGGCTCTGGCGGCGAAGATCGTGCTCGACGAGATCGGCAAGGTCCGCAACGAGCTTGTGACCGAGGATGAGCTCGACACGGCGAAGAAGAGCGTGATCGAGACGTTTCCCCGGCAGTTCGAGAGCAAGCCGCAGATGCTCCGCGTGTTCGTCAACGACCAATGGACGAAGCGGCCGGCCGACTACTGGAAGACATTTCGCCAGAAGGTGGCCGGCGTGACCCGCGAAGACCTGCAGCGGGTGGCGAGAAAATACCTCGATCCGGCGACGATGGCCATCCTCGTGGTCGGCGACTGGGACACGATCGCCAAGGGCGATCTCGAGGGCCGCGCCACGATGAAGGATTTTTTCAAGGGCGAGGTGAAGCACCTACCGCTCCGCGACCCGCTCACGCTCGAGCCGCTCCCCGAGGCGAAGGAATCGAGATGATAAACCACACCGTCATGGTCGCCCTCATCCTGTCGGCCCTCGCCGCAGGCATCGCCGACGCGGCGCCGCCCACGATCGTAGCCGCGCCGCGAAACGTCGGCCCCGCGACGGCGGCCCATTCCCGCACCTGGCGGCACCGGCGGTCGACGGTGCGGGCGATCCGCCGCACCCCCGAGGTGATGCGTGAAGACGCCGCCCGCATCAAGCGGGGTGATCTTTTCAGCTCCTGGTCCACCGCGGCCGCCAACTGATCGCCCCCCCGCGGATAATCACGCGTCCGCCGCTCCAGCGGCCCGCGCGGGGCGTGATCGAAACCTGGTCCCTCAGGGATTGTTGTGGGGAGCGGGTGGCACGTGCAGAGGCCAAAACCACTCGGCGTGGCGATAGCGCGCCGTGGCATCGGCTGCTCGGGAAGCCCGGAGCGGGAGCGACGGGTATCCGGGTGGCAGAGCGTGACGGTGCCGCGGAACGAGACGGGGTGGAGAACGTCTTCCCCGCGCTCGCGCTTGGGGCTTCCCGACCGGAGGCAGCGCCCAACCCATGAAAATCCCCGATGGACCCGAAACCTTTTCCCGACCGGCACGTTGAATCCGTGGCAAGGGATTTACGACTTTTCAGGAGATTCCACGATGAGACACCGCCTCACTTTCAGCGTGGTCACGGTCACGCTCCTCGGCGCGGCTTTCGCGACCGCGCTGGCCCAGCCGCCGGAGGGCCGCGACGGCCCGCCGCGTCCGGGCCGCGGCGACGGCCTCCGCGATGCGCTCGATACCAACGGCGACCACGAACTCGACGCCGACGAGATCAAGAACGCGTCCGCGAGCCTGGCCAAGGCCGACAAGAACGGCGACGGAAAGATCGACCGCGACGAGTTTCGCCCGCCGATGCCGCCGATCCCGCACGGCGGCGAAGGGTTTCGCGGTCCGCCTCCGCCCCCGGATGGCGAGTCGGAAGCGCGTCCCGGTCGCGGGCGAGGACTCCGAGGTGAGGGCCGGCCGCCGCGCGAGGGCGGCGGCGGTGGCGAGGGCCCGCCGCGTGCCGGTGGGCCATCACCGGAACGGTTCGTCGAGCGGGCCCTGACGTTCGATGCCGACGGCGACGGCAAACTCGACAAGGGTGAACTGGAAAAGTTCGCCGGCGAGATGGCGGAACGCATGCGAAGCGCCATGGCCAATCGCGACGGTGCCGGCCCGCGCCGCAGGCCGGAAGGATCGGAGGGCGAGGGCCGCCCCGAGCGCCCCCGACGGCCGGAATAAGTCGGTCCATTCAGACCTCTCGACAGCATCTCTTCGTCGGAAGGCCCGGAGCACGGGAGCGCCGCCTCGACCGCAACGGCATGCGCCTCTTCGTCGGGAAGCCCCAAGCGCGAGCGCGGGGAATGCGTCCTCCACCTCAACCCGCTCCGCGGCGCTTGCGAGGGTCGCCACCCCGATCCCCGTCGCTCGCGCTCCGGGCTTCCCGGGCACCAAATGCCACGGCTCGCGGATCACCTCGCTGATGCAACGACGCCCAATGACTTCCTCCCCACAAAAAACAAGCGGACCAATAAGTGAGGGTATGCTTTCCGGAACATGAAACCCTCCGCAGAGCATCTCCCCGCCCGTCCCGCCGAAGCCCACGCGCTCGCCGTGGCCCGCACGCTGCCGGCAAACCGGATCGTCTGCACCACGGCGGGCCGAGGTCAGGCCGCCTATGCACTGGCAACCGAGCGGCCCGACGCCGCCGTCGCCGCATGGTTTCTCGACCTCCATCCCTGTACTGCGGCCCAGGCGGCCTGGTCGCCCGCGCCGTCCAACCTCACGGCCGCCTGCGTCGCTGACATGCCGCCGGGCCCGCACGATCTCGCCGTCGTGCCGCTCGCCAAGGACGGTGAAGCCGAACTCTCGCGGGACATCCTCCAGGCGGCGCTGGCCAACCTGTCGATCGGGGGCCATCTCGTGGCCGGGATCGACAACCCGCGGGACAAGTGGCTGCGGGAGCAGCTCGCCGAGACCGGCGAAACAGTCCGTGTCCGCCCCGCCGAAGGTGCGTCCGCGAAGGCCAGAAGCGGCACGCTCGCCTACGTCGTGCAAAAGACCCACGAGCCGGCGAAGCTCCGCGACTTCTCCTGCGAGGTCGTGTTTCGGGACTGCGGCAACCTGCTCACGGCGTTCACGCGGCCCGGTGTCTTCGCCCATCGTCGGATCGACCCCGGCGCCCGGCACCTGCTCAATGCCGTGGACCTCGCCGCCGGGACCCGCGTGCTCGACATCGGCTGCGGTTCGGGCTGCGTGGCCCTCGGCATTGCCGCCCGCGACCCGAGCGTGCGCGTGCACGCCCTCGACTCGTCCGCCCGCGCCGTCGACTGCACCCGCCGTGGCATCGAGAAGAATGGGCTCGCCAACGTGACCGTCGATCTGGAGGCCCAGGGTCACGTGCCGGAGCCCGGCACGTGGGATCTCGCGCTCGCCAATCCCCCCTACTACTCCGACTTCCGCCTCGCGGAGCTCTTCGTGGAAGCGGCGCGGCTCGCCCTCGCCCCCGGCGGCACGCTCCTCGTCGTCACGAAGCAGCCGACGTGGTATCTCGAAAACCTGCCGCGGATGTGGACGGACGTCGTCCGCGAAGAAGTGAAGACCTACCACCTCATCGAGGCGGTACGGGCCTGACGCAGGTCGGGAAGCCCCAAGCGCCAGCGCGGGGTATACGTCCTCCACGCCGACAGGAGCTACGGATCCCCGTAGGTTCGCCACCTCGACCCCCGTCGCTCGCGCTCCGGGCTTCCCGAAGCATTCGATGCCACGCGTCCCGTCAGGAAGCCCCAATCGCAAGCGCGGGGAATACGTCCTCCACCCCAACCCGCGCCGCAGCGCGTTGAGGAGCCGCCCGGCTCCCCGTCGCGCTCCGGGCGTTTCACCGATTGACGTGGATCACCTTCGCCGGCGGAAAGCCGTTGAAGTGCGTGCTGCTCGCAGCCGAGTAAGCGCCGATGTTCTCGCTGTAGAGATACTCGCCGATCGGAAGGTCGGGCAGCTGCTCCGAAAGACTGATCGTATCGAGGGCGTCGCAGGTCGGCCCGAAGACGGCGCACATCTGCGGAGCGCCACGCTTGAAGCTCTTCATGTGGTACGTGCAGTGGTCGAAGATCACGCCCGAGTAGGTGTGATAGACGCCGTCGTCGACGTAGTAGCTCAGCTTCTCGTTGCGGACGGCCTTGCCGATGATCTTGCTGACGGCGTTGCCCGCCGAGGCCACGAGAAACCGGCCCGGCTCGGCGAGAATCTCGATCTCCTTGGGAAACAGCCGATTGAGCTCGTGGTTGATCTTCTTCGCCAATTCCGAGAACTTCGGCACCGTCGCATCGTAGGCCGCGGGAAAGCCGCCGCCGATGTCGAGGAGCTTGAGATTGAAGCCCCGCGACTTCGCCTCGGCGAAGATCCCGGCGCAGAGATGGATCGCCTGGATGTAGTTCTCGTGGTTGGTGCATTGGCTGCCCACGTGGAATGACAGCCCCTCCACGACGAGACCGTGGTCGTGGGCATCCTTGATCAGGTCAACCGCCTCGCCCGGCAGCGCACCAAACTTGCTCGAGAGCTCCACCATCGAGCCCGTGTTGGGCACGCGGAGCCGCAAGGCCAGCCCGGCATGCGGCGCGTGCTTGGCGATCTTCTTGACCTCCTCGTGGTTGTCGTACGTCACGAGCGGCTTGTACTGGTCGAGTTCCTCGAGCGTCTCGATCGGCTTGATCGGGTTGGCGTAGATGATCTTGTCCCAGATGAAGTCCTGCCGCTGCTTCGCGGGAAGCTTCGCGATGAACTGGTAGACCGTGCGAAACTCCTGGATGCTCGCCACGTCGAAGCTGCCGCCGAGCTTGTAGAACGTCTCCACGATCGCCGGATCGCTGTTGACCTTCACCGCATAGTAGGCCTGCACTCGGGGAAAGTGCTTGCGAAACAGGGCGTAGTTCTTCCGCAGCTCGGCGTGGTCCACGACGAACAGGGGCGTGCCGTGCTTCTTGGCGAGGTCGAGGAGCGTCTTCTGGTTCAACTCAGTCTCCGTCGGTGAGGAGGAAGTTCTTGAACTGCCAGGGGTCGGCGGGGTCGATGTGAGGCCGGTTATAGCCGTGGAAGGCGCTGGAGTAATGCTTCAGCGGCGTCCAGTCGCTCTGCACGGAGATGAACTTGCCGAGGTAGGGCTTGGCGATCCCGAGCACGTAGTCGTGCGGCAGGTCGTCCGGGAGCTTCACGCCCTGATCGGGATTCTCGATCATCCACATCGTGGCGGCGACCACCGAGATCGCCACCTGCATCGTGGTGGCGTTTTGATGGGGCACAAGCTGCCGCGACTCCTCGATCGAGAGGTCGGTGCCGCACCACCAGCTCGTGAGCGGATGGCCCATGAGCAGCGCCCCGAGCATATCGGAGCCGCTGGTGATCTCGTCGGTCATGATGCGGATCTTGGGCTGCAGACGGAAGTCGTTGCCCCGCAGTTCCCAAAGACTCGCGATCGCCGCATCGCAGGGGCAATAGGCGTAATGCACCGTCGGCCGGTAGATGGTCGCGCCGGCCTCGTCGCGCACCGAAAGCTTCTCGGTGATGCTGAAGGCCTCGCCGTGGCGGACGACCATGCCCACGATGGTGTGGTTGGGGGGCACCCAGCTCGCCACCTGCGTGTTGATGCCCATCCGGGCCAGGCAGATCTGGCTCTTGGGGCCGTCGGTGTGCTCGTAGGCGAACGGGGGAAGCTCTTTCTCATGCGTGCCCCAGCCCATTTCGGCGGTGGTCGTGCCCTCCTCGCGGAAGCCCTCCACGCTCCAGGTGTTGACGAACTCGTCGACCTCCTTGGGGCGATTGGAGATCTGCGTGTCGCGCTCGCTGCAGTGGATCACCTTCACGCCCAACTCGTGGGCCAGGTGGTTGAAGGCGTGGCTCTTGGCGTGCTGCGCGATCCGCTCCGCCTGCTCGCCCACGAACTTCTTCTCCTCGAGGCAGACCCGCGCGATGTCGAGCAGGCCGTGCTTGGTGAAGTGGCTGATGAGGCCGGGATTGGCGCCATGCTCCAGCACGGCCGTCGGCCCCGGCGTCTTCCAGCCGGCGAGCATCCGCCGGAGGTTCATGTGCCGCCAGTAGAGCGTGAGGTGGGTCGGGTGAGCACCCTTGGAGTGCTCGTACGGGTCCCAGAGTTCGACCGAGGTGTTGAGGTAGAGCACGCCGTGGTCGTGGCACCACTGCACGATTTCGAGGCAGTCGATGTTCCAGGCGAGATCGATGAGGATGTCGCCGGCCGAGACGTGCTGGCCCAGCAGCGATCCGAGGTTGTCGGGCTCGACCTTGCCGCGAACGAAGTTCACGCCCTTCTCGATCCAGGGCCGCAGCGCCTCCTCGTGAGGCTCGAACTCCAGGATCGTGATGTCGGAGGGCTTCACCCTCACGTGATCGAGCAGGATCGGCAGCGTGCAGCGTGCGACGGCACCGAAGCCGACGAACAGGATCCGTTTGGAGAAGTGCAGCATTTCGGGATGGGGGACCTTCCGGGGAACGGGAATACTCGGGCCGACACCACCGGCCGAATCACTGCTACGCAGCGCCGCCGGAAATGTTCACCGGCGGGCTGCGTCGAGTCGGAGCGGAGAGATTCGAACTCTCGACCTCTTGGTCCCAAACCAAGCGCGCTACCAACTGCGCTACGCTCCGAGGCAGCGAGAGTGTATCACGCCGCTGGGAGTCGGTCGGGGTGCCGGCGGGCTCCCCGGCTCAATCGGTGATGTGGTCGAGCAGCCGCTGGAACTCGTCAAGATCCCCGAACGGGATCACGATCCGGCCCGCTCCCTTGCCGTTGGCATGCACCACGACCTTCACGCCGAGCGCCCGCCGCAGCTGGCCCTCGACGGCCGCGACCTGGCTCGATCGCCGCGTCGCCGGCCGGCCCGGCTTCCGCTTGGGCGCCGAGGGCACGCCGGCCGCCCCCTCGTCGGTCACGAGCGCGGCATTGTCGGCCTCATCGCCGGCGTCCTCGCCGAGTTCGTCGGCCTCCTCGCGGCGGATGATCTCCTGCACCTCCGACTCGATCGCCCGCACCGAGAGTCCCTCGGCCGCCACGCGGTCGGCCAGCCGCACCTGCTGGTCCTCGTCGCCGAGCGGCAGCAGGGCCCGGGCATGGCCCATCGAGATCCCGCCCGCGCGGAGTTTCTGCTGCACCCCCGCGGGGAGTTCCAGGAGCCGGATCAAGTTGGCCACCGTCGAGCGATCGACGGAGAGCCGCTTGGCCAGTTCGTCCTGCGTGCAGTTCCACGTGGCCAGATACTGTTTGAAGCTCGCCGCCTTCTCGAGCGCGTCGAGGTCGCGGCGCTGGAGATTCTCGACGATCGCGATCTCCGACATCTGCCGGTCGTCGACATCGAGCACGCGGACCGGCACCTTCTCCCAGCCGAGCCGCTTCGCGGCCGCGAGCCGCCGCTGACCAGCGATGAGCTGATAGCGGTCGCCCTGCGCCCGCACCACGATCGGCTGCACGAGGCCGTGCTCGCCGAGGCTCGCCGCGAGTTCGGCGAGGTCGGCGTCGTCGACGATGCTCCGCGGCTGCCAGGGATTCGGATCGATGCGGGCCGGCGCGACCTCGCTGGTGGGCAGGGTGGCGGCCGCCTGCTCGACCTCGTCGGGCGCATGGAGCATGAGCCGCGCGGCGCCCGAACCCAGACCGGCAGGCGGCGTGCCGCGAGCCGGCTGCTGGGCAACGGCGGACGTGCCCTGCGTCACGGCCGGCGGCGTGTCGATCCCGGCACGGCCGAGGAGTGCCTCCAAACCACGGCCCAGACGTCGTTCCTTACTCACAGTCGCGTACCTCCATGCAGAGTTCCGTGTAGGCCCGCGCTCCCGGTGAGCGAGGTGCGTAGTCGAGCACGCTCTGGGCGTGGCTGGGTGCCTCCGAGACGGCGACGTCTCGCGGGATCACCGTCTCGAAGACGATCTCCCCGAAGAAGTCGCGGACCTCGGCCTCGACCTCGGCCGTCAGTTCGAGTGTGGCGTCGTGCATGGTGAGCACGATGCCGCTGAAGGAGAGCCTGCCGGGCCGCTCCTGCATCACGTCGCGGATCACCTCGATCATCTGAGTGAGTCCCTCGAGCGCGAAGTATTCGCATTGGATCGGCATCAGCACCTCGGTGCTGCCGGCGAGCGCCGTTCTCGTCAGGTCGCCGATCGACGGCGGGCAGTCGATGAGGCAGTAGTCCCAGGCTGCCAGCCCCAGGCTGAGGTGGCTTTCCAGCAGCGCCGCTCCGGCACGCGACTGGGCCGCGATCCGCTCCACGTCGCGGACGCGGCGGCTCCCCGGCAAGATCGAGAGGTTGGGCACGGCCGTCGCCACGATCGACTCGATGAGCGGCGTCTCGAGCACGAGCGGATGCGTGGCGGCCGGTGTCGCACCGAAGCCCGTCGTGGCGTTGCATTGCGGGTCGAGATCAACGAGGAGCGTCCGCATGCCACCATGGGCAAGGGCCGCCGCGAGGTTGGAGGCGGTGGTCGTCTTGCCGACGCCGCCCTTCTGGTTGGCCACGCAGAGAATCCTTCCCACGCGCAGAATCCTTCCCACCGGTCCCGGAAGCATTCCGGGCACCATCGGGATATCGGCCACTTCGGGCACGATCGTCACGCCGTCCCCGCTGCCCCGCGAAAACCTCCGCGAGCGCAAGGTCGAGGGCGGAGTTTCACGTGAAACCGCCGATCTTGCGCAGCACGCGCACTCCCCGCAGTCATCCGGGGTCGCCGTGTTTCACATGAAACAGCCCGCCTCCCGCCAGGAAGCCCCAAGCGCGAGCGCGGGGAATACGCCCGCCACTTCACCCCGCTTTGCACCACGCGCATCCGCTGTCGCTCAGTCGAGCGGGTTGAACACGAGGCCGCTGGCGAGCTTGGGGTAGAAGTACGTGCTCTTCGCGGGCATGCGTTCGCCCGTCTCGCTCACCTTGCGAATGTCCTCGACGCTCGCCGGCATCACGAGGGCGGCCAGCGGATACTTCCCGCTGCCGAGTCCCTCGACCACCTCGCGGACGAGATGCACGTAGCCCGGCGTGGGGATCTCCTTCGCCCCGAGCAACTCACCGATCACGAGCCGGTGAAGAATCGAGACCCCGAGCCCCCGCCAGGCGGCCCCATGATCGGCGGCCACGGCGTCCATCCGGGTCCGGCCCGCCGGCGTGATCTTGGCGAGCGTCCAGGTCTGGTCGCCGGCCGTGAAGAAGCCGATCGTGCCCTGGTCACCCTCCAGTTCGATGTTGGACCAGACCGTCTCAGCGGCCTCCGGCCCCTTCCACGACGTCCGCGTGGTGAAGCAGTCGCCGAGCTTCGCCGCGAGGTCTGCCGCGTTCGCCACCGACGGCTGAACGAAGAGCCGGTGGGTGGGCAGCACCACGAGCCCCGGATCGCTCATCCCCACGAGCATCATGAGCACGAAGTTGGCCGGGTGATCCGGGGGCAGCGTCTCGCCGCCATGCTCTGCGGCCCAGGCCGCCGCGATCTCGTCGCGGTAGTTGCAGGCGGTCTCGTAGCGATGATGCCCGTCGGCGATGAACACCGGCTTCGGCCCCATCAGCCCCGCCACCTTCGCGGCCACCCCCTCGTCGGTGAGCGGCCACATCCAGCTCTTCACGCCGAGGTGGTCGGTCGCTTCGACCGGAGGCTGACCGGCCACCGCCTTGTCGAGCATCTCCTGCACCTCTCCCTGCGGATCGGGATAAAGGCCGAACACTTGGCTGAGGTTTGCCCGGCAGGCACGCGTGAGCAGGAGCCGGTCCTGCTTCGGGCCCGACATCGTCTCCTCATGGGGATGGATGTTGCCGGTTCCGAACCGCTCCAGCCGCACCCGCGCCATCACGCCCCGGCGAACGAACGTCTGCCCCTCGACCTCGAACTCCTGGTGGTAGACGTAGAGGGCCGCCGCCGGCTCCTGCATCACCACCCCCTGCTCCCGCCACTCCTTCAAGAACCGCGCGGCCCGGGAGTATTTGTTGGTTCGCTCGTCGTCGCCCGGCTCCTCCCGGTTGAGTTCCAGTCGGATCACGTTGGCGGGGTGCCGCTCGTAGAGCTTCGTCTGGAGCGCGGCGTCGATCACGTCATACGGGGGCGCGATCACCTGCGACAGGGTGCCGACGTGTTTGGGGTCATAGCGGAGGCCGCGGAGCGGGGCGACGGTGGGCATGCTGATCCTTGCTCTTCAGGGTTCGGGAACGGGAGTCGGAATGGTAGCAAAACGGAGCGGCGCCGCGGCGCCGGGGCAGCCCCTCGCTGGGTTCGTGCCCTGGGAAGCCCCAAGCGCGATCGCGGGGTAAACGGATGGCCGATGAATCGGCCTCCGCGGCGTTGTCCGGGCCCGCCTCGATGTCGCCCGCGTACCCGTCGCTTGCGCTCCGGGCTTCCCGGGCACCCGATGCCACGACGCGCAGATCGCCACTCCGCATTCCACATGCGATCGGCTTCGGTTCCATGTGAAACGGCCGCGGCCGCGCCGCAGAAAAGAATACGGCCGCCCCGGAGGGCGGCCGTATGCAGGCCCGGGCAAACCTCGGCTTGCCCGCGGCCGCTCCCCGCCTGCACGGGCCATGGATGGCCGTGCAGGCGGAGCATTGATCAGCGAGCCGCTGGCTCGCTGATCAATAGCGGTAATACTCGGGCTTGAACGGACCCTCGACCGGGATGTGCAGATACTCGGCCTGCTCCTTCGTGAGCTTGGTCAGCTTCACGCCGAGCTTGTCGAGGTGCAGCCGGGCCACCTCCTCATCGAGCTTCTTGGGGAGCAGGTGGACGCCGACGTCGTACTTGTCGGTCTCCGTCCAGAGGGCCAGCTGCGCGAGCACCTGGTTGGTGAAGCTCGTGCTCATCACGAACGACGGGTGGCCCGTCGCACAGCCAAGGTTCACAAGCCGCCCTTCGGCCAGCACGAGCACGCTGTTGCCGGAGGGGAGCGTGTAGCGGTCCACCTGCGGCTTGATCTCGACCTTCTTGACACCCTTCGTGTTTTCCAGCCAGGCCACGTCGATCTCGAGGTCGAAGTGCCCGATGTTGCAGATGATCGCGTCGTTGGGCATCTTCTCGATGTGCTTGCCGAGGATCACGTCGCGGCAGCCGGTGGCCGTCACGAAGATCTGGCCGCGAGGAGCCGCCTCCTCCATCGTCGTCACTTCATAGCCTTCCATCACCGCCTGGAGGGCGTTGATCGGATCGACCTCGGTGACGATCACGCGGGCCCCGAGGGCCTTCATCGCGTGGGCACAGCCCTTGCCCACGTCGCCGTAGCCGGCCACCACCACCACCTTGCCGGCTACCATCACGTCGGTGGCCCGCTTGATGCCGTCGGCCAGGCTCTCGCGGCAGCCGTAGAGGTTGTCGAACTTGCTCTTGGTGCACGAGTCGTTGACGTTGATCGCCGGGAGCTTGAGCTCGCCGTTCTCATGCATCTGATAGAGCCGGTGCACGCCCGTGGTCGTCTCCTCGGAGAGGCCGCGGATGCCGCCGAGCAGTTCCGGATACTTCTGGTGCACCATGGCGGTGAGGTCGCCGCCGTCGTCGAGGATCATGTTGAGCGGCTCGCCGTCCGGGAAGAACAGCGTCTGCTCGATGCACCAGTCGAACTCCTCGTTGGTCATGCCCTTCCAGGCGTAGACCGGGAAGCCGGCCTTGGCGATGGCCGCGGCGGCGTGATCCTGCGTCGAGAAGATGTTGCAGCTGCTCCAGGTGACCTCGGCCCCCAGTTCCTTGAGCGTCTCGATGAGCACGGCGGTCTGGATCGTCATGTGGAGGCAGCCCGCGATCCGGGCGCCGGCCAGCGGCTTCGAGCGGCCGTATTTTTCCCGCAGCGCCATCAGGCCGGGCATCTCGTTTTCGGCCAGCATGATCTCCTTGCGGCCCCAATCGGCGAGCGAGAGATCGGCAACTTTGTAGGGCAGACGGGTTTCGACGTGGGCCACGGGAACCTCCTTATAGGGACGGGGGCGACTGCCCGCCGATGAATGTCTCGAATCTTAGCCGGTCGGGCGGATTCGCAAAGGGTTCAGCCTGCCGCAGCGGCAAAGGCCCGGCGGGCTTCGGCACAAAACGCACGCATTTTTTCCGGATCTTTCCGCCCCGGTGCGATCTCGACGCCGCTGGCGGTATCGACCGCCTTGGCACCCGTTGCCCGAATCGCCGCGGCGACGTTCGCAGGCGTGAGCCCGCCGGCGAGCGCGAGCGGGATGCCCAGGTCGCCCGCCTCGACGAGTCGGCTCCAGTCCACCGTGTCGCCGGTCCCGCCGAGATGCCCGGCCGTCGCCGACGATGGCACCGCCGCATCGACCACCGCCATGACCGGCCCGGCTCCCGCGGCTCGCGCTTCCGCGATCCAGCGGCGCGTTTCGTCAAACCCGGTGACCCCGAGACGCACCGCGCGGATTACCGGCAGCGGCGCCACCGCCGCGCACGACTCCGGCTGATCGACGGCGCCGTCGCCGGCCAGGTGACCGTGCAACTGGATCGCGTCGAGACCGACCGCCTCGGCCACCCGGCGCATCTCCGCCGGGATCGTCCCCGCAAACACTCCCACGACGAGGGCCTGGCCTTCCACGGCCATCGCCACCTCGCGGCCGGCCTCGGTCGAAAGGCAGCGGGGCGAGCCGGGAACGAAGTTGATCCCGATCGCATCGGCGCCCGCTTCGACGGCCAGCCGCGCATCGGCCGCCGTCATCACGCCACAGATCTTCACGTGAAACATCGCATCTCGCTCCGCACCCGTCGGCGCCGTCTCCGGGCGTCAGATCCGGCGCGACCGCCACGCGGTGTGCCTTTTTCCCGATCGGAAAAGTCTATGGCAGCGCGGGGCGGTGGAGGAAGCGGAGCCCGTTTGTCGAAATGACTTCTGTCGAGATCCGAGCGAGGTCCCCACACGTCACCGGAATGACACGCGACATGCATATCCCCAGCCGGCACCCGTCGAGCCGCCCCTTCATGGCCGCACCGCGAACGCAGTTCTATCATCCTGCGACGCAGATCGAGGCCGCCCTCAAGGGAATCGAGCGGTGCATCCGGCGGGCCGAAGGGGCGTCGCTGGTCGTGGGATCGCCGGGCACGGGGAAGTCGCTGTTGCTGGCGAAGGTCGCCGATCATGTCCGCGACGACTTCGACGTCGCGCTCTTGTCGGGCGCGAGCATCTGCACCCGCCGCGCGCTCTGGCAGGCCGTGCTGGCCGCGATCGGCGAGCCTTACCGCGGCATCGACGAGGCCGATCTCCGCATCGCCTTGGTGGAACGGATCCGGGGCCTCGCCGCCTCCGGATCGGGGCTCGCGATCCTCGTCGATGAAGCCAACACGCTGCCCACCCGGCTGATCGAGGAGTTGCGGCTGCTCACCAATGTGCCCACGCCGCTCCCGGCCGTGCATCTCGTCCTGGCCGGCACGCTGCGGCTGGAGGAGATGCTCGCGGGCCCGCGGATGGAAAGTCTCTCGCAGCGCATCGCCGTTCGCGCCTACCTCGAACCGCTCGACCACGCCGAGACGATGGCCTACCTGCGGACGCAGACGAAGGCTGCCGGCCTGTCCTGGGATCGGTTGTTTGCCGCCGGCTGCGATGACGCCGTCTTCACGGCCACCGACGGCGTGCCGCGGCTGATCAACCAGCTCTGCGATCAGGCGCTCGTGATCGTCGCCGAATCGAGCCGGCAGGTGACCCCCGCCGACATCGCCGCCGCCTGGCGGGAGATCCAGCGGCTGCCCGCGCCGATGGGTCTGGAGCCTCGCGTCCCAACCGACGACCGCATGCCTGAGGCGGCCCGCGACATCGGCGACGAGCAACTCAATTCCGCGTTCGGCGATGACGCCATGGAGATGATCGAGTTTGGCTCGGGCGATGACGCGTTCGCCGCGTTCGAGACCCCGGCACCCGCCGAACCGGCGGCCCACTGCGAACCCGCGAAACCGCACGACGGCGATCCTTGGAACGGGCCCGACGTCGAACTCGTCTTCGATCAGGCGACCGATCCCTTCGACTCGTTCTTTCGCGAGGATGGCCACGCGACACAACGTCTCGTCGTGGAAGGACCGGACGACTTCCGCTCGTGCCGGCCGGTGACGAGCCGCGAGGGACAGGCCATGGGGCGGCTGCTCGTGACGCTGTCCCAACTCGACGGCGGACCGCAACCGGCCGCGTCCGAGCCGGATCGGGAGCAGCGGGAACCGGAAGCGAGCCGAGAAGCCCACGCCGAACCGCAGACCACTCCTGCCCATGCGGCCGCGGTGGTCGCCGATGGCGCCGAACTCGACGATGCCGACATGGTGGTCATCGAAGACGACCTGCACGAGACCGACGAGACACCGCGGTCGATTTTCAGCGTCCGCCCCGGCGACTACCGCAGCCTGTTCACCCGCCTCCGCCGTGGTGATAGCCGCTGAGCTGAAAGCCCCAAGCGCCAGCGCGGGGTATACGGGAAGCCTCACAAGCAACGTCCGCAGCGCCGCAAACGATCGCCTCGACGCCACGCGCATACCCGTCGCTCGCGCTCCGGGCTTCCCGATGCCGCCGCTCACGAATCGCCGCGCTGCGGCCGGATTCACAGCACGGCGAAGCCCTCGCGGTGCATCAAAAATGCCCCGGCCTGGATTGCTCCGGGCCGGGGCTCTTGGTCAGTGCTTGGGTGCTGGGCGGCGGCAGGCCGCCCAGCGGGAGTCTGATCAGAATCCGACGTAGGTGACGAGGATGTCGCCGCACTTCTGGAAGCGGATCACGACCGAGCAGCCGCAGGCGTAGTCATATCGCACCTGGCCGCAGCCGAGCAGCGTGCACCGCGAAGCCTCGCAGGGGCAACCCTGGCAGCAGGCTGGCAGACAGACCGGCACCGCCACCGTCTGGCAGGTCTCGGGGCTCGTCGGCGTCAGCACCGTCTGATACGTCGGCTCTTCGCAGCAGCCGCTGTTGCAGTGGTGGTGCTTGTGGGCGTGCTTGTGGCGATACTTGATGCACGGGTTGGTGGGACACACCGTCTCGGCGCCGCAGCCGGGCTCAAACCCGCACGACGGCTCGATAGTGCAGGCCGGCTCGAAGGCCGAGCAGCCCGGCTCGACCGCGGCGCAGCCCGGATCGATCTGGTGACGATGACGGAAGCCGGCCTCGGCGAGCGTGGCGGCACAGACCGCGGCGATCGAGAGGGCCGAGAGCAGAAGAACACGCGGGGCGCGAATCATGGAGAGAACCTCCTGAGCAGAGACTGGGGACCGCCTGATCCAGGGAATGGCGGCGGAGCCGGGATGCGGAATCGGCTCCGAGCAACTCTGGCACACCCCCCGGCTCTGTCAAAAAAACCCCTCGAAAACCCGTGGTTTTTCCGGATCTTTCAGCGTAACCCCTGCGGCCGAGGGCACTTGCGCTAGGCCATCATCTGGCGAAAACGGGCGAAGAGATAGGCCGAGTCGTGGGGGCCGGCGGCGGCCTCAGGGTGGTATTGCACGCTCGCGGCGTTGGCTGAGCGGTGTCTCAGGCCCTCGATCGTGCCATCGTTGAGGTTGCGATGCGTGACCTCGAGTTCGGCGGGAAGCGACGCCTCGTCGACTGCAAAGCCGTGGTTCTGCGACGTGATCTCCACCTTGCCGGTGGTGAGGTCCATCACCGGCTGATTCGCGCCGCGATGGCCAAACTTCAGCTTGAATGTTTTGGCGCCGCAGGCGAGCGCGAGCAGTTGGTGACCGAGGCAGATCCCGAACATCGGCAGCTTGCCGACGAGGCCCTTCACCGTCTCCACGCAGTAGCCGAGCACCTCCGGGTCGCCCGGGCCGTTGGAGAGAAAGACCCCGTCGGGCTGGTACGCGAGCACGTCCGCCGCGGTCGCACGCCCTGGCAGCACCGTGACGTCGCAGCCGGCGGTGACGAGATGCCGTGCAATGTTCCACTTCATGCCATAGTCGAGCGCGACGACCTTCTTCGATGCAGTGATCGGCGCAGCCGCCGGCATTTCGCCCCCCTCGTGCGGCTGAGTCAACGGCCGCCCCCAGTCGTCGAGCGTGTCAGTCCACGCCCGCGGCCGCTCGGGCATCACCTCGCGAACCAGATCGCGGCCCACGAGCCCCGGCGCGGATTTCGCTCGGGCGACGAGTTCGGCGGCGTCGAGCACGTCGCTCGAGAGCACGCCCGTCATGGCGCCGCGGATCCGCAAGCGGCGGACGAGCGCCCGCGTGTCGATGCCGGTGATCCCGACGACACCCGCTGCGGCGAGATATCCGCCGAGCGTTCCCTGGGAGGTGAAGTTGCTCGCCAAGCGGCTTGCCTCCCGCACCACGAATCCCGCCATCTGGAGCTTGCCGCTTTCGACATCGGCGTCGTTGACCCCGTAGTTGCCGATCTGCGGTGCGGTCATGCAGAGAATCTGGCCGCGGTACGAGGGATCGGTGAGGATCTCCTGATACCCGGTCATCGAGGTGTTGAAGCAGACCTCGCCCGACGTGGTGCCCGGGGCCCCGAATGACTCGCCGAAGTAGACCGTGCCGTCCTCGAGTGCGAGCGCCGCGCGTGCCACGCCGATGTCTCCTGGTGATGGGATCGCCTCCGGGGAGGCCGATGAAACCCATCATAGCGGCACCGCACGGGAGCCCCTCGCCCTGGTCTTTTTCCGCGGCGTGACGGGGTTTTGGCCCCCGCGGCAGCGTCGCTGGAGCCGCCGCTCGCCGTTTAAAAAATCTCTCGCGCGCGTCTCTCGATAGACAGGGAACGGCCGCGCGTGCCATAGTCCTGCCACTCGTACGAGGGGCGTTCTTGAGGGGGTGACCATGGCACGGTCCGACACGCGAACGATCAGCGAACTGTTGATCGAGTGGCAGTCGATCGGCGACCCGCACGACTTCGAGTCGCTCGTCGGGGCCATCCGGCCGATCATCGAGACGCAGGCCGCCGCGATCCTCCGCCGCTCCGGGTTTCGCAGCTCCGCGGCGGTCGACGACGTCGTCTCGCTCGTGCTCGATCACCTCCGCCGACTCCACCCTGCCCAGGATCTCGAAACGCCCGTCACGCCCTTCGCTCCCCGGTCGAAACATGGCGACGACGACGGGCGGCGCTACGTGCTCTGGCTCACGCGCGGACGGGCCTGCGACGTGCTGCGGCGCGAGCGCCGCAGGGTGCGGCGCTCACCCACCTTCACCGACCTTCTCGTTCGTCAACGTCGCGACCTCGCTCAGCAAGTTTCCACCCTGGGGATCCTGGCCCCAGCCGTCGCGGTTCAGCGGGGAGACAAGACCGCCGACGGCGGCCCCACCGCGAAACAGATCTCGTCGTTCAGGAGCCTCATCCATTCGCTGCCTTATGACGATCGCCGCGTCGTCGAGATGCTGTTGGCTGGTCGACCGCAGAAGGTGATCGCCGAGTCGCTCGGCATCTCGGCAGGCACCGTCTCCCGGAGAAAAGTGCACGCGTTGGCGAAGTTGCGCCGGCATCTCCAGGTCGACCGGCGGCACGGGGGCGATCGACCGGACGCTCGTCCAGATCGTCAACCGCTCGCCTGCCATCCGGCCGACGCCGCCGGCTTCGGCCGTGACGCCCCGCCGTTCATGGTGTTTTCGACCACGGCGTCCCAGCCGGCCGATATCCGGCGAGCCAGCGACTGGCACCTCTTTGGCGTCGTGACCAAAGGGGTCGTGAGGTCGATCTGGCTGTCGGCACCGGGCCGACCAGAGGCCTTTGCCCGAGATGGAGCATGTGCATATTTCCCCCCGTCCGATACCAACCGTTTTCGTTGGGAGCCGCGGGAGCCGACCACGGTGCTCCAGGTGATGATGGCACCGGACTACGTTCAGATGGTGGCCGATACGGAGGAGCAACGACTCTCAGGAGAGCTCTGCGGCAGGCATTGCTTCGAGGATGCCGGGCTCGCCGCCCTGCTACGCCGATTCGGAGGCCAGACTGGCGAGTCAGCCGACGTGCTGATGGCCGAACTGAATGGTCATGCCGTCGTGATGCGGCTGCTGGAACTGCAGGGCTGCGGCCGGCCGGGATGGCAGTTCGATCCGGCTCGGTTCACACGCGCGGAAATGAGATCGCTCTGCGACTATGTCGAAGGCAACCTGGGGACGACGTTTCAGCTCCACTCGCTGGCAGGCCTGGTGGGCCTTAGTCCGGGGAATTTCGCCCGCAAGTTCCGGCTCAGCTTCGGAATCTGCCCGGCTGCGTTTGTGAGGGCTCGGCGGGTGCGGGAGGCCGCTCGCCTGCTGCAAGCCGACGACGTTTCCGTGGCCGAGATTGCCCTGCGTATCGGGTTTTCGTCGCAGAGCCACTTCGCTCAGGTCTTTCGGTCGATCGTCGGCACATCGCCCTCCGAGTTCCGCGCGGAATGCAGTTGACGGGCGGCCGGACGCGTGATTCGATGGGAGCCTGCGTTTGGCCCCCGTAGCTCAGTTGGATAGAGCGGAGCTTTCCTAAAGCTCAGGTCACAGGTTCGATCCCTGTCGGGGGTACTGAGTTTCCGCGTCCTGCAGAACGGCTCCGAGTTCGGGCAGCGAGAGCGGCTGTGGCAAGGGCTTGCCGGCCGCCTCCAGCGTCTCAATCGCCTCTTCGACGATCTGGCAAAGCTCGACGAAGACCTTCGTCGCATCGTCGCCATGGCACCCGCCATAGAACAACCCCGGGCAACTGCCGATGAAGCAGTTGTCTTCGTCCGACCACTCGACCACCTTCACGTACCGGTCGCCTTTCGCCATTGGTTCACCTCGTCCAGGGCCCTTCGAACCGCTTTCTCGTGATACCGCCGTGCATCGTCGCCATCCCTACCCGATATCGTAACCAACGTGGCAACTACCGGGTGACTGTAGTTGCGGTGACTTCCCTTGCCGGGCCGCGGCTCGGCCGGCGGGTTGATGCGGTGCTCGTCACGCCCACGTGCGTCATCGAGCTATTGTCAAGAGTTGTGTTCAAGGGATCTGAATCAGGCGGCGTTCTGCAGGACTCCATCGGTGAACACTTTTCCTTCGAGAACAAGAATGATCTGGTGATGGCCGTTGAGTCGTCGCCAACGTCGACTGGCTGACTG
>JAIOPD010000119.1 GCA_021414115.1 Planctomycetia bacterium | reverse complement strand
GCCACTGATGTTGAACACGGTGAGCGTTTGGCCGTCGGCCGTCTGAACACCGTCGGCGTGAGGGTACGTTGCCCTCGCGTCCTGAAGACTCTTCCACTCGGCGCCTGAGACGGTCTTGTACCAGCTACGGAGGGGCTCCTCCGCGTCTGCGTGCCGCCTTGACGACCAATACGATACGTCAGTACACTTTCTTCCCTGGTTCGTTCGTTGTGAGTTCGCGTCCAACCGGGAGCGCTTCCATGAAACACCCGCGAGTCGAGATTTGTCCAGATGTCATGGGAGGTAAGCCGGTGATCGAGGGCACTCGAATTCCGGTCGAGTTGATCGTCCGCAAACTGAGCGAGGGGGCGACCGAAGCTGAGTTGTATGACGGATACCCTACGCTTCGGCCGGGTGATATTCGGGCAGCGCTTGGGTACGCCGCAGATATGCTCGCGCACGAAACAATCGTCGTTCAAGCTGCCTACTGAGCCCTCGTGAGGAGGATTTGAGTAGACGATCCATCGCCTACCCAAGAGGAAGAGATGCCCTCCCTTCGCTTCCTCGCCGATGAGAGTTGCGATTACCTGATTGTCCGCTCGCTACGAGCAGCCGGGCACGACGTCATCGCTGTCGTCGATGAAGGTGAGCAATCGGTGGATGCTGCCGTCATCGATCAGGCCTACGTGGACCAACGCATCCTGCTAACCGAAGACAAGGATTTCGGATGGCACGTCTTTGTAGCGAGGCCGCAATCGCCAGGAGTCATCCTTGTTCGCTTTCCGGCCTCGATGCGTATCACGATGGCTGAAGCCGTGCTCACGGCAGTGGAAACTCATGGCGAGAGGATCGGGGTATCGTTCCTGGTGATTCAGCCGGGACACGTACGGCTCCAAAAACTGCCGTAAATAGCGGCGGTGCGTCGTGTGAGCAGGCCGAGATGTGATCAGGTGCCAAGAGCAAGGCAGGCCTGCCGCGTTAATCTACGAACCGTGCCGAGCGATCGCCGCGCAGAGCGTGCAAATGCTCTGACAAAGCGGTGCGGATAACGATCTTACGGCCGCTGCGCGGGCAATATCCGTGCGTGATCCGCTCAGTCCAGAAACGTGTCGGGGCGGATCTTGAATCTGGAGGCCAAAAGCTTGATGTGGGCCACAGTCAGGGCTCGTTCTCCGTTGAGGATTTTTGAGCCCATGCTCGCATGCACGCCGAGCAGCGCGGCTAGACCTGAAGCGTTGATACGGTGGGCTGCGAGGATGTGCCGGAGCGCGGCAATGCCTTTGAGCGGCTTGATCGCGTGGTGAGCCGCCTCATACGCCTGAACGAGCTGGACGAGCGTTTCCATGTAGAGCTCTTGGCCCTTCGTCAGCTTCCCGCTTGCCATCAGTCGGTCGATCATCTCGACGGTGTTCTCGTAGTGCACCTCGTCCATGATTGCCTGCGGGGGCATCATGTTGACCAGGTCCCTGAACGCACCGGGCAATTTCGCACGTGAACCATTTTGGATCACTCGCATGGCTTCACTCCTTCCACGCATCCTTGTCATATTCCGCGTGCGTTAAGACGACTCTGATATTCACGAGCTGGTAGTCGTACCGAATCCGGGTGATGAGTCGATATCTGTTGCCACTGATGTTGAACACGGTGAGCGTTTGGCCATCAGCCGTCTGAACACCGTCGGCGTGACGGTACGTTGCCCTCGCGTACCTTGACAACTGATACGTACGTCAGTGCACTGTGCCCCTGGTTCGTCCGTTGTGAGTTCGCGTCCAATCGGAAGTGCTTGCATGAAACCCCCGCGAGTCGAGATTTGTCTGAATGGCATGGGAGGTAGGCCGGTTATCCTGGTGATTCAGCCGGGCACGTACGGCTCCAAAAACTGCCGTGAATAGCGGCGGTGTGTCGTGTGAGCGGGGCTTTTCGCGTCGACCGGTGGCGAGCGGTCGCTGGGGTGCAGTCGTGCCCGCGGCCGTCCATAATTGTTGATGGGAATCACCAGCGGCCATATGCTTCATGACGATGGATCGGGTGGTGATGTCGCCCGCGGTATCCTAAAGGCACCATGCGATGATCAAACTGCTGGAAGATGCGATCGCAAAATTGCGGCAGTTGCCGGAGGGCGAGCAGGAGTCTGTGGCGAGGTTCGTGCTTCACGAACTGAAAGAGGATCAGGAGTGGCGGCGGGTCAGTGAAACTCATGCCGATTCGCTCGCGAAGCTCGTTGCCGAAGTAATCGCTGAAGACGATCGTGGCGAGTGCCCGGACCTCGACCCAGACCGCATGTGAAATCACGCACGCGCAAGTCGTTCTGGCGGCGCAGGGCATTGGCTCATGAGGCCCTGCCGGTCATGTAAAGACAATTGCGATCCGGCATATGCGGGAGCATCGCTGGTCAGGCTAGCATGCGATGGTCGGCGTCCACGCCTTGATGACAAGGAACCAGCGCAAGGATTCAACGTATGGTGAGTCGGTTACCCGGAGGCAAGAGCTCCCGTTATGTTCTCCAGCTCGCGGCTCTCTTCTTTGGGCTCGCTGCCGTCTGCCCCATGTCGATCGCCGCGGAGGTGGCTCCCCCGCCCCGCCCCAATATCGTCGTGATCCTTTCCGACGACATGGGCTTTTCCGACCTCGGTTGCTACGGCAGCGAAATCGAGACGCCGAACCTCGACCGGCTCGCGCGGGGCGGCCTGCGGTTCACGCAGTTCTACAACACCGCCCGCTGCTGCCCGACGCGGGCGAGCCTGCTCACCGGCCTCTATCCCCACCAGGCCGGCGTCGGCCACATGGAGACCGACAGAGGGCTTCCCGGCTACCGCGGCGACCTGAACGACCGCTGCGCCACGGTCGCCGAGGCGCTCGCGCCGGCGGGCTACACGAGCTACGCCGCAGGCAAGTGGCACCTTACGCCGGCGAAGCAGCCCAAGAGTGACGCCGATAAACGCACCTGGCCGCTGCAGCGGGGCTTCAGTCGGTTTTACGGCACGATCATCGGCGGCGGGAGCTTCTTCGACCCCGCCACGCTCGTCCGCGACAACTACATGATCACGGCGTTCACCGACCCAGACTATCCGGCGGAGGACTACTACTACACCGACGCGATCAGCGACCATGCCGTGCGGTTCATCAAGGAGCACGACGCGACGAAGCCCTTCTTTCTCTACGTGGCCTACACGGCGGCCCACTGGCCGATGCAGGCCCGCGACCGCGACATCGCAAAATACGCAGGCCGCTATACCGCGGGCTACGAGGCGATCCGCAGGGCCCGCTATGCGAAGATGCTGAAGGAGGGCGTGGTGACCGAGGCCGAGACGACGCTCTGGCCCATGCCGAAACTCGGTGAAAAGGAGGAGTGGCTGGCCTGGGACCAGCGAAATATGGAGGTCTATGCGGCGATGGTGGATTGCATGGACCAGGGCATCGGCCGGATCACGAAGGCGATCGAAGATGCCGGGCAGGCCGACAACACGCTCGTCTGTTATCTCCAGGACAACGGTGGCTGCGCTGAGCCGATCGGCCGCGGCGGCGTTGGCCCGGCCCGTGCCGAGTCGCCCTCAATGCCGCCGCTCCCCGCCGATGAGATCAGGGTGACGGTGCGTCAGACGCAGACCCGCGACGGCTATCCGATGCGGGAAGGCAAGGGAGTCATGGCCGGGCCGGCCGACACGTTCATTGCGTATGGCGCCGCCTGGGCGACCGTGTCGAACACGCCGTTCCGCAGGTATAAGCACTTCGTGCACGAAGGGGGCATCTCGACGCCGCTCATCGTCCACTGGCCGCGCGGCATCAAAGAACCCGGTCGGCTCGAACGCACGCCCGGCCATCTCATCGACATCATGGCCACGGCCGTCGATCTGGCCGGTGCGTCGTATCCTTCCGACAAGACGCCGCTCGAGGGCAAAAGCCTTGCCCCGCTCTTTTCCGGCGGCTCGATCGACCGCGACGCGTTCTACTGGGAGCACGAGGGGAACAAGGCCGTCCGTGAGGGCGACTGGAAACTCGTCGCCCTCTACGGCAAACCCTGGGAACTGTACGACCTCTCCAAGGACCGCTCGGAGCAGCACGATCTCAGCGGCGCCGAGCCTGATCGCGTCACGCGAATGGCTGCAATGTGGGACGCCTACGCGGCCCGCACGAACGTCGAGCCCTGGGAGCGGGTAATGCCACCGCTGGCACGGTGACAAGGTCCAATGGCAAGCGTTGCCCGCAGTACGACGCACCGCGGCGTGAGCCGTTACTTCGAGCGTGTACGGGGCCGCGATGTGGAGCGGCGGAGAACTACGGTCGTGGGCAGGAGGATGTCGCGGCCGGGAATCGCGGGGTCTGCGAGCCTCTCGAACATCGCCCGCACGGCGGCGGAGCCGATCGCCTGGGCCGGCTGCCGTACGCTCGTGAGCGGCACACGGAGCAGGTGGGCGTAGGCCACGTCATCGAAACCGGCGACGCGCACGTCGTCGGGCACCGACACACTGATCTCCTCGAACGTGTGCATGAGGCGGGCCGCGGTGAGGTCATTGGCACATACGAACGTGCGGTCGCGGCGGCTGCGGTGAGGATAGACGGTGAGATCCCGGTCGAGCAGCACAACGGGAATTCCGTTGGCATCGCAGAGTTCGACCACCTTCCGATTCACGGCATCCTTGCCGGAGGCGAACTCGACCGGGGCGAAGAACACGCCGGCCACCCGCATGCCCACGTAGCGCTTGGCAAGTTCGACCGCGCGGTTGCCCAGATCGTCTGAGGGAAGGTCGGTGGCGTCGCCCCACAGGAGCGTGTGATGGCGAGCCTCGGCCTCGCGGGCCATCTGGGCGCAGATCGACTACATCAGCTCCTTCTCGCCGAGCCCGGGGATGATGAGCCCGAAGAGCTGCATCGCCGTGGTCGCCGACCGCTTCACGAAGCTCCCCGCCCCAGCGCGCCTATCGATCAATCCCTCGGCGGCAAGCCGTTGCATGGCCCGGGCCACGGTGGGCCGCGAAGCCTCTATCGCCGTCGGGCTACCTGGAGCCGTGCGGCGCGCGATGCCGAGGCGAGATGGCAACTCCGTGCAGTTTCTCGAGGCGGCCACCTGCGGCGTCGAAATCGAGGAGCGGCTCGACGCAGCGGGCATGCCGTGAGAACTTGTCCGCGGCGACAGCCAATACGCACATCAACCGTCAGGCAACGATTTGCTTCTCGAGTTGCTGCGGCCGTAGCCCGAAGGGGATCGTCCAGGATCAACCGGGCCGATGGGTGATTCAAAGATGCTGCGGGCGAATCATGAGGACGACGACGACGGAGAGGATCGCAAGGGCTCCGAAGGCACCGAAAATGAGGCTCAGCGGCACCTCCATGTCGCGGAGCGCGCCGAAGCCCCAGTCTGCCATGCCGCCGACCGAGATACTCACCATGTTCATGAAGCCATAGGCCGTCGCTCGCAGCCGCGGCCGCACCACCTGGCAGAGGATCGGCATGTTGTTGCAGTCGAAGAAGCCCCAACCGAGGCCGTAGAGCACGAGGCAAGCGACGGCGATAGACAGCGTGCTGGCGTTACCCACGCCGAACAGCGCCGGGAGAAAGAAACTCATTCCCAGGGCACTCGTCAGAATTCGCCCACGGATGGTCTTTCGCATCAGAATGTCGGCGAGCCAGCCGCCGACGAGCACGCCGATGATCGAGGCAGCCTGCACATAGAGAACTGCCGTGACGCCGGCCTTTCCCTGCCCGAGAGCGAACCTCTCCTTGAGGATATCGGGCATCCAGTCCTTCACGACCCATCCAGCCACTCCAGGCAGCGTGAAGTAGAGCAGCATCAAGAGAAAACCGGTGTTGGTGAAGCATTCCGTCGCCGCGGCCGCAAACGAAGGGCGGCAATCGTCCACCTCGGCTCGTGTCGGGTTCCGGAGGAGAAGGAACAGCGGCACGGCGTAGGCGATCCCGGCCAGACCGCAGGCCACGAACGCATTCCGCCAGCCGATGGCGGGGTCGTCTGCTACGTAGCCTGAGAATCCGCCGATGATGATGCCGGCATAGATTCCCATCTGGTGCATCCCGACGGCTCGAGACCGCGTCGGACCGCGATGAAAGTCGGTGATCATCGCGAGCGCTGCCGGAATATAGAACGCTTCGCTCACGCCCATGATCGCCCGGGCGGCAACCAATTCGGCGAAGGTGTCAACGGCGCCTGTCCACCAAGTGACCGCTGACCAGACCAGCAAACTCGCCGTGATCACGTGCCGCCGACTGAAGCGATCCGCTACGTAGCCGCCTAGCGGACTGAACAGTGCGTAGACCCACTTGAATGATCCGAGCACGAGCCCCCAGTTGGCCCTGGTGTCGATATCCGCAATATCGGCCATCATCGATGACTTCATCGCCGCGAGCATCTGCCGGTCAAGGTAGTTGAGAAGCGCCACGGGCAGGAGAATCGCCACCATCAGCCAGGCGATGCGCATGGCCCGTTTCGCGCCGGACTCGTCCATAGTGCTTACGGCTCAGCGGGGAACCATCTGGAAGCCCAATCCTCTTCTGATATACCATTGGGAGTGACGGCATCGTACCACCTCCCAGATCTTCGATAAACCTTCACATGCCACAACGCTTGCAGGGGCTGATTCCAGCGACGTACACGCCGCTCAGCCCGGATGGAACGGTCGATCTCGACGCGGTGAAGCCGCTCACGGAGTGGCTACTTGCCGCCGGCGCGGACGGCTTCTATGTGTGCGGTAGCACGGGGGAGGGGGTGTCGCTTTCTTCCTCTGAACGCAAGCGGGTGGCTGCCGAGTTTGTCGCAAGTGCGACGGGAAGGGTGCCCGTGATCGTGCATGTCGGGCATGATTCACTTGTCGAGGCTGCTGATCTTGCCACTCACGCGGCATCCATCGGGGCAGACGCCATTTCCGCGATGCCCCCCTGCTATTTTCCGATCCGTGACGCCGACACCGTCGTCGAGTGCTGTCAGGTGATCACGGCAGCCGCCCCCCACCTGCCCTTCTACTACTACCACATTCCGGTGATGACGGGCGTCGGCATCGACCTGACGGAAGTGTTGCGGAAGGCCGGCGACCGCATCCCCAGCTTTGCGGGCGCGAAATATACAGCTCATACGCTCCACGAATACCAGGAGTGCCTGGCGCTCGACGGAGGACGATTCGAGATGCTCTCTGGCTACGACGAACTGCTCCTCCCCGCTCTGGCGCTCGGCGCCCGCGCTGCCGTCGGCTCCACGTTCAACATCGCCACGCCGCTCTACCGGCGCGTGATCGACGCCTTCGACGCGGGCGACCTCGAGGCGGCCCGCCGGGAGCAACTTCGCGCGATTGCAATGATCCGCGTATTGATGCGGTTTCCGTTTCACCCTGCCGTGAAGGCGGTTCTCGGCATGCTTGGCGTGTCGTGCGGCGAGTGCCGGCCGCCGTTACCCCGATTGAGTACATCGCAGCACGATCAGCTCCGCGCTGCCCTCGACGCAATCGGATTCTTCGAATGGGTCGGAACGCGTCCGGCGCCTGCCGCGGCCTGACGCTCCCCATTCGGCGCAGCGAGGCAAGCGCCGATGCGGAAGCGGTCGTCGTCAGGCGAGAATGCCTTTCACCAGGTTTCCATGCACGTCGGTGAGCCTGTAGTCGCGGCCCTGGAAGCGGTAGGTCAGCCGCGTGTGCTCGAAGCCGAGCAGATGGAGGAGCGTGGCGTTGAGATCGTGCACGTGGACAGGATCTGCGACGACATTGAACCCGAAGTCGTCGGTCTTGCCGTGCACGTGCCCCTTCTTGACGCCGCCACCGGCCAGCCACATCGTGAATGAGCGATTGTGGTGATCGCGTCCGTCGTTGCCGCCCTGCACCATCGGCGTGCGACCGAACTCGCCCCCCCAGATCACGATCGTGTCGTCGAGGAGACCGCGGTCCTTCAGGTCCATGACGAGGGCCGCCGAGGCCTGTTGCGTGTCGGTGCAGTTTTTTCGGACGCTCTTCACAAGATCGTCGTGCTGGTCCCAGGCTTCGTGGAAGAGCTGAACAAACCGGACGCCTCGCTCCAGTAACCGCCGAGCGAGCAGGCAATTACGGGCGTAGCCCGGCTGGTTTGGGTCGGTCATGCCGTAGCGGGCGAGAGTTTCCTTCGGCTCGTCGGCGAGGTTCATCAGTTCAGGCGCGCTTGCCTGGAGTTTGTAGGCCATCTCGTAGGCCTCGATCCTCGCGGCTGTCTCTGGATCACCGAATCGGGCAACGGACCTCGCGTTGAGCCGCCCGAGCGTGTCGAGCGACTCGCGCTGGGCCTGCCGATCGACTCCACGCGGATTCGTGAGGTAGAGCACCGGATCGCCGGTGCCTCGCAGCGGGATGCCGCCATACGAAGTCGGCAGAAAACCCGAGCCGTAGTTGCTCGCGCCGCCGCTGGTGCCCCTTGCGCTGGTGAGCACGACGAACCCCGGCAGATCCTCGGCCTCGCTGCCGAGTCCATAGAGCGTCCAGGCGCCGAAGCTCGGCCGGCCAAACTGCTGCGAGCCGGTGTTCATCAGGATCTGTGCCGGGGCGTGATTGACCGCATCGGTGTGCATCGAGCGGATCACACAGAGCTCGTCGGCTATCTGGCCGATGTGCGGCACGAGTTCGCTCATCTCGATGCCCGCCTTGCCGTAGGGCTGGAACTTGAACTTGGGGCCGAGGAGGGCGGAATTCGGGTTGATGAACGCGGCTCGGTAGCCCTTCAAGAGATCGGCCGGCGGGAGTGTGCCGTCGCGCTTGGCCAGTTCCGGTTTCCAGTCGAATAACTCGAGTTGACTCGGGGCGCCGGCCTGAAACATGTAGACCACGCGCTTCGCCTTGGGGGCGTAGTGTGGCTGCCGCACCGCCAGGGGAGAAGCCGCCGACGCGCCGGCCACCCCTTCGCGGGCCGCGAGCGCTCCGGCGGCGATGCCGGCCAACCCCACCCCGCACTCGCCGAAAAACCAGCGGCGGGAGATCCATCGCGCTCGGGCGGAGAAGAGACCAGATGAGTCGTTGTCGTTCATGGCTATGTGCCTGCCGTGTCGAGTCAGTTCTTTGTGAGAGTCTCGTCCAGATTCAAAAGCACTCGTGAGACGAGTGTCCACGCGGCGACGTCCTGCGGCGTAGTGCCGGCAGGCCCGTTCGGGAGCTTGTCGGGCTGGCCGGTCGCGATCAGGCGAGGGTCGAGCCAGCCCTCGGCCAGCCGTTTTCGCTGCGCTCCCAGGAACGCCAACAGTTCGCCGCGCTCCTCGGCCGTCGGCGGCCGCGCCGTACAGAGCACGAATGCCCGATCCAATCGGGAAGCATCATCGGCACCCCCTTCGCGGAGCGTCCGTAGTGCAAGAGCCTGTGCTGCCTCCACGAACACGGGCTCGTTCAACCCCGTGAGCGCGGCCAGCGGCGTGTTGCTGCGCAGCCGGCGGGCACAGGAAAGGTCGCCCGTGGGCGCGTCGAACGTTCCGAGCGCCGGATCGGGCATCGACCGGCGACGGAACGTATAGAGCGACCGTCGATACCGATCGGAGCCCTTGGCCTCGGGCCAGTCGATCTGCGTGTAGTTGAACTCCAGCACGTTCTTCGGCACCGGCGGATAGACGCTCGGGCCGCCGATTTTCTCCGTGAGCAGGCCCGACACCGCCAGCACCATGTCGCGGACCACTTCCGCGGCGGGCCGAAAGCGGGGGCCGCGGGCAAGGAGACGGTTGTTCGGGTCGCGGGCCAGCACCTCGGGCGTTGCTGCAGCCGACTGGCGATAGGTGTCGCTCATCACGATCTGCCGAATCGCCTCCTTCTGACTCCAGCCTTTCTCCATGAAGTCCACAGCCAGCCAATCGAGCAGGTCGCGATACTCCGGCACGGGAGCACGGGTGCCGAAGTCATCGGGCGTCTCCACGAGGCCTGTGCCGAAGAGTGTCTGCCAGATTCGATTCACGGCGATGCGGCCCACGAGCGGCGACCGCGGATCAACGAGCCACCTGGCGAAGGCGAGCCGCGGCGGATCGGCCGATTCAGCCAGCGGATGCAGGCCTGCCGGAACATGGGGCCTCACCTCGTGCCTCGGGGCGTTCCACACGCCGCGGTCGAGGAGATGCGTGGGGCGATGCCAGGCGGGAGGCCTCACCGCCAGATGCATGATGGTGGTCGGTGCCGCGGGCGCCTTCGCCCAAGCGGCCGCGATCTTGTCGTTGAGCGGCGCAATTTCCGGCACGGTCTTCCGCCACGCGGCGAAGAGCGCTGCCCTATCGCCGTCGGTTCGTTCAGCCGGAGGTTTCCGAGCAGCGAGAATCGCACCGTGGTCGACTGGCGGTGACGCTGGCGCGGGAGCCTTTGTCAGGCTGAACCGACAGCAGCCGAGCATGTCGGGCCGCCCGGCATAAGTCTTCAGGCCTATTTTCAATCGCGTGCCTGCAGGCATGTCGAGCGGCTTCTCGAACTGCACGACCGCCACCGATGGCTGGTGCTTCAGTAGCCGGCCGCGGTCGGCCCGCCACGCCGATTCTTCGTCGCCATCGATCATCGCTGCCACGGGGCCGATCGTCACCGTGGGAGACTTTTTGGCATCTTCGGGTTTCGCGTCCTTGGGATTGGGTGCCGGCCTCGGCACCTTCTGCTCGGCCTCCGAAAAATCAGCCGTGGCATTCACGAGCGTGATGTCTTCCCACTCCTTGGCGCCGGGTCGCTGCACCTGCACCTTCAGCCGCCCGATTGCCCAGCCGCCATCGCGGCCCGGGCCATTCATGAAGAGGTCGCCGTCGTTGAGCGCCTCGAGCTGCAGGCCAGTCGCGCCGACAAGATCCGGCGCGCATTCGAAAAACAGCTCGCTGTCGCGATGGCCGATCACGAGGATCGATCCGTCGGCCCGCTGCGTGGGATGCGTAAGCTGGCCCTTGCTCTGCATCTCATCCATCGTGATGGGCACCCACTCCGGCACCTGCGCTGCGAGGCCCGCCGCCCAGGCCTCCATGTCCTGATGCCATTGCGGCCGCTGGCGGCGGATCTCCTCCTCGGCCGCGGCGACTTCGGCCCGGATCGCGGCGAGGGCCCGCAGCTGTTCCGGTGTGTAGACGTATGACCGCGCTTCGTAGGTGTCGTTCAGGAAGGCGAAGAGCCCGTAATACTCGTCGTGCGACAGCGGATCGAACTTGTGCGAGTGGCACTGGGCACACTGCGTGGTGAGGCCGAGCACCGTCTTGCCGACGCAGTCGATCCGGTCGAACATCTCGACCATCCGGAATTCCTCCGGGATGATCGCCCCTTCCTCGTTGAGCATGCTGTTGCGGAGGAACCCGGTGGCGACGACCTGGTCCTGCGTCGCGTCGGGCAGCAGATCGCCTGCGATCTGTTCGACCACGAACTGATCGTAGGGCAGGTCGCGGTTCAGGGCGGCGACCACCCAGTCGCGCCATGCCCACATCTCTCGCGGCATGTCCTTTTCGTAACCGTTGGTGTCGGAGTACCGGGCCAGGTCGAGCCAATGCCGCGCCCACTTCTCGCCATACCTGGGGCTCGCGAGGAGCTTCTCGACGGTCTGCTCGTAGCCGTCGCGCTGGAATGCCGCAAGGTCTTCGGGGGAAGGAGGCAGGCCGACCAAGTCGAGGTAGAGCCGACGGCACAGCGTAGCCTCATCCGCCGGCGGCGCGGGGGCGATCTGCTTGACGGCGAGGGCATGGCGGATGAACCGATCGATCGGATTGGTCGCGCCTGGTGCCTTGGGAACGGGTCTCTTGGTCGGCGGCATGAACGACCAGTGCGCCTCATAGGGCGCGTCCGCGGCGATCCACTCCTCGAGCAGTTTTTTTTGCTCGGCCGAGAGCGGTTTGTTCTCGCGCGGCGGCGGCATGACCGTGTCGGGATCGGTCGCATGAATCCGGGCGACCAGCTCGCTCGCCGCCGGTTTTCCGGGGACGATGGCGGGCTGCCCGGAGGCTCCGCCGGCAATCGCGGCGTCGCGGAGGTCGAGCCGTAGGTCCCCGTGGCGGGTTTCCGCATCGATGCCATGGCAGTGCGCGCAATGCTCGGCAAAAATCGGCTGGATATCACGCTGGAAGTCAGGCGTGGTCGACGCCACCGTGCCCGACACGCCGGTGTCGTCAGCAACAGCCCACACCTCTGGAGTCCGCATCCGCGGCCGGGTCTCACCGCCCGCCACAATCCATCGGTTTCGCCAATCAACCAGTGGCGCCGTCACGACTGCGCGGGGCATGCCGGGCACAGACTCCCAGCGATCGTCGGCGATGTGGTAGCGAAGCGTATCGGCTCCGAACCCGGGATGATCTTGAAGCGGCTCGTGGGCGACATGCACGCCATCGTCGCCGCCCATGATCGCGATGGTCCCATCGGTGCACACAGCCGGAGATGGAGCTGCCGCTGCGGGCCGTGGCAGGCTGGCAATCTCCTTCCAGCCTTCCGATGGCGCATACCGCCACGCATCGCGAAGATACGTCCGAACGGGCTTGCCCTCGTGATCGGGCGAAAGCCGTGCGCCCGAAAAGACATATAAGGCGTCGTCGGCAGCCGCCGCCACTCCCAGAATCCGCGGGCCGCCGGGACACGGCGGAAGCTCCTTCCAGCCTGCCTCGCGGTGCTCGAGATCGAGCATCCAGAGTGTATCGAGGGCCTGAGTGGCCTGCGGGCTTTCGGCACCGCCCGTCACGTACACGACGCGCCCGACCACGGTGCCCGCCATCATCGCGCAGGGCCGCGGAAGCTTGGGCCAGGGCGTTTGCCGAAGTATGCCACCGTCCCATGAGAGCAAGGTCACGCCCGCAGTGTGCCCGGCTTCATTCGATCCGCCGATGCATAAAAAGCCGTCGGGAAGCGAAACCGAAACGCCGTAGCCCAACGGCTCTTGCAGCTTTCCCACGGGCCGCCACTCGCCTCCGGGCCGATCGAGGAGCCAGACGTCGTCGTACCACACCTTGACGAAGTCGCGTACCCACTTCTCTCCCGGCACGTTTGCCCCACCGGCAAACAGCAGCGCGTCTCCACTCACACCGGCAAACCCGCCCCCGCGACCTTCGCGGTCAGGGAGTACCGCAAGCCGCTGCCAGTCGGCTCCGCAGAGAAGAAGCGAAAGCAGGAACGCCCCCGCCCTCAGGGCACGGATCACCGGAGTGTCGAATGCCACAGGTTCTCCGGCGACGGATCGTGACGGCGCGGGTCTACACATGAGTGAGCGAAGCCTCACTGCCGCTCGAGCCAGTCAAGTGTGAATCGTGCAAGCCTGATATTCGGTCCTGCGACATAGACGCAGAGGATCGTGCCCGATTTCGTCACGCCGATGTCGGAGTATCCGCTCGGGCCGGATTCCAGCACCCTGCCAGCCGGCCAGGTCTTTCCATCGTCGTAGCTGATTTTCACGGTGAGATTCCTGCGGTCGCGGGATTGGCCTGGCACCGCCTTGCCCCCTGCCCGTTCGAGGTTGTCGGGGTTGGAGAAAAGCAGGAGCGACGTGCCGTCGTGCTGGTATCGCGTCAGCCCCGCCATGCAGATAGGTTCGAGCAGCGCATCGTCAAACCTGGGCGCCGTCCAATGACGCGCACCATCAGGGCTGACCGTGACGATCCGGCGATGGGCCTTGGATTCACTGCGAACATTGAGCATGACGGCCCCATTCGAGAGTTCCGCCACGGCTGCCTCGTTGGGGTCCACCCACTCGGTCGTGTTTGGAACCGCAATATCTCCGGCGCTCCACGTCGCGCCGCCGTCGTCGCTGACGATCGTCGCCGTGACACTCGGATGATGCGCGTTGCCGCCTTCCCCCGTGGAGAGCCAGACGGGCACGACGAGCCGGCCATTCGCCAACTGGATGCCGTGATTTGGCCCCGTCGCGATCACCCGCCAGTCGTACTGCTTCCGAAAACCTTCGCATGCGGCTGTGATTTCGACCGGGGCCGTCCAATGCGCTCCCTCGTCGCTGCTGGACTGGTAAAAAACCCGCATGTATTCGAGGCAGAAGAGCATATGCACCCTGCCGTCGCGGTCGGCGATGAGCACTGGGTTGTTGTAGGTTACGCTCTCGGGATCGACCGACTTGATTCGGGCCGCAAGCGGATGCTTCGTCTTGTTTCCCTCGACGCTCGCCACGCTGCTTGGCGTCGACCAAGTCTTCCCGTCATCCACGCTCCGCCGCAGGAGGATGTGGATGTCGTCCCAATCGCTCACCCCCGCCGCATGCTTGCGGGCCTCACACCACGCGAGGGCCGTGCCCTTGGCCGTCACGACGACGCCGGGGATGTGATACATCCGGAAGGCGGGATCGTCGCCCACGGTGAAAAGAGGGATTTTTTCCGGTAGTTGCTCCGCACGCGAGCCAACTCCCCCACCGCAGAAAATCAAAACCAGAAATACGGCAAGGTGGCTGACCATGGCGCGGCGGTCGGAGATATGGCGCATTTAGTGCAGTAGGCTGTTTCAGTTGGATTGCAGGCATGCCAGACACCTTGCCATGCCGCCATGCCTCTGATATATTACTGCTGCGAGAGGCAGTGAGTCCAGTGCCTCGCGGGGATTCCAAGAAACGATGATCGGCTCTCCTCTGCAAGGTGCGTTTCGGCTCTGCGCAGGCCCTGGGAGCCGTTGCAGGCGGGCGGGGTTCACACTCATCGAGCTACTCGTGGTTATCGCCATTATTGCGGTCCTCGTAGCGCTCCTTGTGCCAGCCGTTCAATCCTCACGCGAATCGGCCCGACGCACCAGCTGCGGAAACAATCTTCGCCAGATCGCCACCGCAGCGCTTGCATACGAATCGTCGATGGGCCAACTGCCGCCCGGGATCGTTGAATCACCAATGATGCAGGTTGGCGGCGGCACTCCAGCGACTGGGGGAGTCGGCCCCGGCCATACGGCCTTCACGTATCTCTTGCCCTGGGTCGAGCAACTTTCGGTCTATCAGCAATATCAATTCGGCCGACGGGATATCGACCCGGTTCAGAATACGGCCACGAGTAGCCCGATTCCCACGTACCGATGTCCGAGTGACGATGCGGCCGGGCGTTGGGCAATTCACACCTACAATTCCGTGCGATATTCGCGGTCGAACTATGTGTTTTCCATGGGCAGTAACACGATGATCCGCAACAGCCTCGGAAATTTCGTGCTCTTCGTGTACCCAGGCAGCAGGACCGGCGCATGGAATGGCACAAATGATGGGCCGTTTTGGTTTGCGGCGACAGGCCGACGAACGGCCTCGTTTCGGGATGGCCTCTCCCAAACGGCTTTTTTCAGTGAAGTTCGCAGCGGCCACTCGGAGTCGTTCGATGCAGCCCGGCTCTGGGACGTGCGCGGCCTATGGGCCTGGCATATGGCCGGCGCATCGGCCTACACACATCTCAATACGCCAAATTCCTCGGTAGGAGACGCGCTCTATGCGTTCCCAGGGCAAGACGTCGAATGCGTGGCCGGGCCTAACATGCCTTGCGACAATACGGCTGGCGTGGCTTCGGATCGACATCAGGCCGCGGCACGGAGCTGCCATCCTGGCGGCGTGCAGGTGGCGTTTCTCGATGGACGAGTGGCGTTTTACATCGATACTGTCGATGCCGCGCTGTGGCGGGCAATCGGCTCCGCAGCCGGCGGAGAAGCAATTTCGGCCGAATGATTGGTATGAATGTTTTCCGACTCTTCATGCTCTTGCTGGCCGCCGTCTCGAGCACGGGGTGCGGCAGAGGATCTGGCCGCACGGGCGTCGAGGGGATCGTCGCCGTTGACGGTGCCCCGCTTGAAACGGGCGCGATTCGGTTCGTCCCCGAGGAGGACACGAAGGGGCCGACAGCGGGGGGCGAGATCAGCAACGGCCGGTTTAGCATCTCCGCGGCCGGCGGCCCCTTGCCGGGCGCTTACCGCGTGGAAATCACGGCCAGCCGCCCCGGCACCTTGAAAGTGCTGGACGAAGTCTCGGGGCAGATGGTGGCCGTGAGCCGCCAGTATCTGCCGGAGCACTACAACGACCGCAGCACACTCCGCGTCGACATCCGCCAGGGGGGTCCACCCCTGGAATTCCGCCTGGAGTCGCGTTGAGACGGGATTTGGCCTTTATCGCCCCCCACCACCTGTAGGGCCATCCGAGGGCTTGCTTCCGGCCGCCACCCTGATATATTACAGGGAAGTGGTGGCATAATTCCGGCCGTTTCGGCCTGTTCATGCTGGAGGGTGAACCAATGTCTCGGAAGTCCGGCATTCGTGTCGCGGCCTGCTTGCATCCCAGTCTCCTCGTCGCCGTCGCCTGCAGCATCGTTGCCGGATGGGGCGATTCGGCGTGGGCGCAAACGCCCCTCACGTGGAACGTCACCAGCGGCGTCTGGCAGACGGGGGCGAACTGGCTGGGCGGGTCCCCCCCGACGAACGACTCCGCCACCAACACGGCCGTGTTCTCCGGCACGGCGAACGAAACCTCCAGCCTAAACGCGGATGCCTCGATCGCGGGCCTCGTCTTCTCGAACGCTGGCACAAAGACGCTGCGGTCCGACAGCACCACGGCCCGCGCGTTCTCGGTCGGAGCGAGCGGCATCACGATCAACTCGGGCGCCGGGGCGGTCACGCTCGGCAACGGATCGAATCCGCTCAACATGCGGGTCGTCAGCAACCAGACATGGGCCAACAACTCGGCGAACACCTTTACCGTTCTGGGCCCGATTCAGCCCACAGCCACGAGCGGCTCGACGACGCTCTCGATCGGCGGTGCGGGAACGACCACTCTGTCTGGCACGTTTGCCAACAACGGCAGCGGGGTACTGTCGCTCACCAAGAACAACGCCGGAACCCTGGTGCTCAACGCCCAAGGCGCTTCTTCGGGAACGCAGGCATGGTTTCAGGGCGGCGACATCACCGTGAATGCGGGAAGATTGCAGATCGGCGATTCCGAGGTATCTGCCAGCGGCTTTTTCACCACGGGAAGCCGCACGATCACAGTCAATTCCGGTGGCACGATGGAACTGGTGTATCGGAATGTGTTTGGTACGGTCGGCGGCACACCGCCAAGTACGACGGTCATCATCGATGGCGGAGTCGTCACGAGTTCGGCGGGATCTTCTCCTTCGGTAAACGTCCTGCGCAATCTGACGCTTCGGAATAGCGGCACTCTCTTGGCGGCGGGTTCGTCTCTTTCGTCGGGCTCCTCTTCAACGGGATTTCAGGCGTTTCAATTGACCGGCACCGTCACAGTCTCTGGCAGCATCGCCTCCTCGATTGCCACGACGGGAACAGCGGGCGTCACCATCGGCAATGGCGCGGATAACACGGGGATCACGGCGTTCGATGTGGCTGATGTCAACGGCACCAGCCTTGCCGATCTCACGATCAGCGCTGCGATTTGGAATAGCAACGTTAACAACTTCAACGTCGGCAGCCTCCTGAAACTTGGCGCGGGAACGCTCGTGCTGTCTGCCAGCAATCGCTATACGGGCAGCACTCAGGTCAGCGGCGGCGTGCTTGCCATCGGGGGTGGAGGCACAACAGGATCGCTCGTCAGTTCGAGTGCGATTACGGTCGATTCGGGTGCCACGCTCGCGTTCAATCGCACCGATGATTACGGCGGCGGTTTTGCCAACACGATCAGTGGCTCCGGGGGCGTCACGCTCCTTTCGGGCTCGCTCACGTTCGGGAATGCCAAGTCCTACGCCGGAGCGACTACGATCACCGGCGGCGTATTGCGAATCGGCGAAAGCGGCACAACGGGCTCCCTCTCGACCAGCAGCGCGATCACGAACAACGGGGCCATCATCTTCAATCGCTCGAATGCCGTTTCGCAGGGGACGGACTTCAGCGGTTCGGCCATCACCGGCACCGGGTCACTGACCCAGGCGGGGGCCGGCACACTGACGCTCAATGCCGCCAACACCTACACCGGCAAGACCTTCATCAACGGCGGCATCGTCGCGATTACCGCAGACAACAACCTTGGCGCGGCTCCCGGATCGGCGGTCGCCGACCAGCTCTCGCTCAACGGCGGCACGTTGCAGTTTTCCGGATCGACGGCCCTGGGATTGGCCGCCAACCGAGGAATCACGATTGGTTCCGCGGGTGGCACGCTCAGCGTGATCAGTACGTCTGGCAATCCTGGCTTGACAATTAATGGTGGAGTGAGCGGTTCCTCCGCGCTCACAATCAGCGGGTCGCTGAACGGCGGACAGACAGCCGCCATTCAACTCAGTGGCTCTAACAGTTTCTCAGGTGCGATCAATGTCACCGGAAACGGGACAGTCCTCGGCTTGGAAAATGTGAACGCTGTATCAAACGCCGCCTCTCTGACCCTGGGTGCCGGCGCCCGGCTTTCTCCAGGGGCCGCCATCGCGAGTGGCACGATCACGATCAACAACCTGACCGGCGCCGGGACGATCAACGCGAGCTACGGCGTCTCGCCCGCCGGCACCGTGCGAACCATCAACATCAACACGACGTCCGACGGCGTGTTTTCGGGAGCCATCAATGATGGATCCTCGCAGCGACTCATCGCCCTCATGAAGTCCGGTGCGGCGGCGCTCACTCTTTCGGGCAGCAATGCCTACACAGGCGCGACCGCGGTCAACGCCGGGCGGCTCGAGATCGCTTCTGGCGGCTCGGTGAACAGCACGAGCGGCATCACGATCAATGGCGCGACCGCCGAATTCAAATACAACTCTTCGACGGTGCTCACCAGGCCGATCACATTCACGCGGGGCACGCTCTCCGGCACCGGCACGATCAACACGCCCGTGTCGATCGGGGCCAACGCCATTCTCTCTCCTGGCAATTCCCCGGGCACGCAGACGTATCAAAGCGGGACGTTCGCCTCCGGCGGCTCTTACACCTGGGAGATCAGCAACTGGACGAGTGGCACGGCGGGCGTCAACTTCGACCAGGCCATCTTCACGAATGGCCTGGCGATCACGTCGTCGACGGCCAGCCCCTTCACGATCAACCTCACGAGCCTCAAGGCTGACAATTCGGCCGGTGCCGTGCCGAATTTCAACAGCGGTCTCACGGGCCTCTCGTTCGCGATCGCGACAGGCAGCATGACCGGCTACAGCCCCTCCGTGTTCACGCTTGGCACGAGCAGCTTTTTCACTGCCAACACCGTCTCCGGCAGCGCCAACGGCGGCTTCTGGCTCTCCACCAACTCCGGCAGCGATCAGCTCATCCTCAACTATGCCCCGTCGGCACGGTACACGCTCTCCGCCACGCCGTCGGCGACGGCGGTCTATGCGGGCGGCACCACCACGATCACCGGCTCGATCGCGAGCAGCACGGCCGATCGCACCGGTGCCGACGCGATGCGGTTTTCCAGCCTCTCGGTGGGCTCGGGCTCGCTCTCAGTCACCAGCGGCACGCTCGCCGCGGGCGCGGGCATGGCCGGCACGGTGAACTTCTCGAGCGGCTCGGCGGGCCTGTTCACCTTTACGCCGACAGTTTCGGCGACAAACGTGAATCTCGGCACGGCGGCCCTGGCCGGTACCGTGACGAGCGGCACGGTGACCGTCTGGAACCCGGCGGCAGTGAACACGATCGGTCCGGTGACACTGGGGAACGTCCGCGTCAGCGGCACGTTCGGCACCTCGGCCCTCACGATCACGAACACGGCCGCCGGCGGTTCCTACACGGAAGTCCTCGGCGCAACCGGCAGCACGTCTGGCATCGCGAGCCTCACCGGGTCTGTCTCGTCACTCGCCGGAGGGTCGACGAGCACGGCAATCTCGGTGGGCCTCGGCGGCAGCACGAACACGTCCACAGCGGGCGTGAAGAGCGGCTCGGCCACGCTCTTGTTCACCTCGACAGGCGGCCCAGGAACGGCGAGCATCGCGTCGCAGACGGTCGCCGTCACCGGCACGGTGTGGAACTACGCGGCGGCCACGATCGCCTCGGGCACCTCGATCAACCTCGGCACCGTCCTCACGGGCACGCCGCTCACACAGGCCCTCTCGATGACGAACTCCGCCCCGGCGACCTTCAGTGAAAAGCTCGATGCGGCGTTCGGCGCGCTCACTGGTGGTGCGACGACCAATAGCGGCTCATTCAGCCAGCTGGTAGCCGGCGACACGAACTCGTCGAGCATGACGGTCGGCCTCGGCAGCCTCACGGCTGGCACCAAGTCGGGCGGCGTGCAGGTGAACTTCACATCGAATGGCCAGGGCACGAGTGGCCTGGGCACGGCGAGCATTGGCTCGCAGACCGTGAGCCTTGCGGCCACCGTGCTCGATCCCGCCACAGCCCTACTCGTGGGCGGCTCCTCGGCTGGATCGAACTGGTTTCTGAATCTTGGCGAATTCCAGCAGGCATCCGGCACGAGCAGCCCGATTGCATTCGGGATTTCAAACCTGACCCAGACGGCCGGCTTCACGGCCGATCTCTTCCTGGCATCGTTCGCCAACCCGACGAGCTCTGGAGCGATCTTCACCGACCTCACCGGCACCTCGTCGTTCGCAACGCTCGCCTCCGGCAGTACCAACTCATTCACGGCCTGGATGTCACTGGCCACGACCGGCTCCTTTACGAATGTCTACACCCTGGCGTTCAACAGCTCGAACAGCGGCACGAGCCTCGGCGGCACGCCGCAGAACGTGACCCTCACCGTGACGGGCGTGATCATCGTGCCCGAGCCGGAGGCGTTCGCCCTGGCTGGTATCAGCGTCGCCGCACTCGCATGGTCCTTACGCCGCCAGCGATGGTTCCGCTGATGGAGCGAACTGCGAAGAGGGGCTTGCGCCGTGTATACCACGCCGCCTCTTGGAACCAAGATCGAGCGTCGCCTATGATCTGCACCGCGAACGACACTGCGAATCAGGCACCTTCCGAGCCCTCGTCTGCGCCCATGGAATCCCTGCTTTCTCAGCGTGTTTACGACCAGCTGTACGAGGCCATGCTCGACAGTCGGCTACGGCCCGGCGACCGCCTGAACCGGCGACAGGTCGCGGCAGACTTGGGCGTGAGCGTGGCTCCCGTGCTCGAGGCCATGACGCAGCTGGAGTGGGAGGGTTTTCTCGAAACCAGCCCCCGGCTCGGCACGGTGGTGCGGCACGTGCAGCTCGACGACGTGCTCGGAAAGTTTCGACTCCGGCAGGCCATCGAGGTCGAGGCGGCGCGGGTATCGGCGGGTGAACGGATCCGCGCGGCGCGGGCGGCGATCGAGCCGCTGGCCACCAAGGCAGACCTCGCCGAATCGGCGACGGCGGCAAATTTTAGAACCGAGGTCGATTTTCATCGGGCGGTCTTGGAAGCGGCCGCGTGTCCGCAGTTGTCGAAAGCGTTTGAAAACGTGATGCGGCACGGGCTCTACCATGCCGCCCAGAATCTGCTCCCGCACTTGCCGCAGCGGACAACGGACATTCATCGCAAACTCCTGGCAGCCCTGTGTCGCGCCGATGCGAACGCAGCAGAACGGCTGATTCGCCGCCATCTGGAGCCATGGTTTGCAGCCATCTCGGCCGCGGCCGTCCCCCCCGCGCACGAAACTGTCGCATTTCGCGGCCCGGCCGTGAGCCTCAAGCAGCGGCGTCCCCGTGTCGGCAAGACGAAGTGACGTGCCCGACAGCTGACATGATTTACACCGTTTGTGGCCACACGACGAAGGGTATGCCTGCGCGGATTGTTATCGCGTCGATGGCGGCTGCCACCGTGATGACGAACTTGGCTATAGGTACCGCCGCAAGGCCGCGCGAAGCCAACTGGACGATCCGCGACGGCAGGCTCTTCGTCGAGGGGAAATGGCAGTTCCTCAAGATCGGCAAGCCGCTCCGGGATTTCGCCCTGCCCCAGGCCTGCGAACAACTCACGGCCGATCTCGACACGATCCAGGCCAAGGGCTTCAACGCGATTTCGCTCAACTGCTACTGGCACCACTTCGACAAGGATGGCGACGGCACGATCGACGTGTCGCTCGCGCCACTCACGTCGCTGATCGACGCGATCCACGCCAAGGGGATGTTTCCCTGCCTGTCGGTCGAGACCTATGGCGTCGGCGGCGGCCAGATTCCCGCCGGCTTCTGGAAACGGTATCCCGACGCGCTGGCCGTGAACGCCGATGGCAAGGACGTGCGCGACGTCGAGTATGGCTTCGGCACGGCCGTACCCTCGCTCTTCCATCCCGCCTACCGTGAGGCCGTGCACGCGTTCATCCGCGCGCTCATCACGGGCCTGCCCCACCGCAAGATCCTCTACTACGAGACCACCGTCGAGCCGCAGTTCATGGGGCATCAGGATCTCGACTACAGCGCCCCGGCGCGGCGGGCCTACGAGGCATGGCTCGCGAAAAACGGCCTGCAGGGTCCGGCGTGGCCCGATGCGTTTCCGGTGGCCGGCGCGTTTCGCGCTGACCCGGTCTGGCTGCGATTTCGGGCCGAGAGCCTCGCCGACTGGGTGAACGGCGATGCGGCCGCGTTTCGGGCGGCGGCCGGCGCCGACGCCTATGTCGCCGTGGATTATCTCGAAACCTGCGATAGCTCCATGCCCCGCCGCAACGGCAATTCCGTGCGGTTCCTCGAATCGCTCACCTGCGCCGACATCATCCAGGTGAACTGGCACTGGCGATCGGGCAAGCAGACGGCCAACGTATGCGCCTACCACAACGTCCGCGACGTGATGCAGCGGCTCGGCCGAGAGTGGGCGGTGACCGAACACATGACACTCAACGGCTCCGATTACAAGCCGGAGCAGGTGCCCGGGATCCTGCGGAGCACGCTCGCCCAGGGCACCGGCTTCGGCTGGGAGTTCGTGAACCTATCGGCCTCCGCCAGGGATCCTTTCTCCCTCTACAACGACGACTGGTCTCCCAAGCCGCTGATGGCGGAGGTCGATACCCCCTGGACGCAGTGGCAGCAGGAGATCGCGGCCACGCCGGCACAGGGTGGATCAGAGGTGCGAGAACGGAACAGCGACGAGCGACTCGTCGAGTAGCCGTGGCTCGCTGTCGTTGGTGATCACGAGGCCATACCGGCACTGCCGCTCGGCAACGAATTCCCGCAGGGCCGCCAGGCGACGGCGGTCGATCGAGCTGGCGTATTTGATCTCGATCGGCACCAGCCCGACATCGCCCTCGAGGACGAGATCGATCTCCGCGCCGGCCGAGGTGCGGTAAAAAAACGCGCCGCAGTCGAGCCCCCGCCATTCCAGCTGCCTGAGAATCTCCTCGCTCACCATCGCCTCCCACGATCGGCCCGCCTGGGGATGTCCGAGCAGGGCATCGAGATCGGCGAGGTGGAGCAGGCGGTGGAGCAGGCCGCTGTCACGCAGGTGCCCCTTGGAATGCTTGACGAGCCGCTTCGTCGCATGCTTCACGTAGGGCGGAAGCCGCCGCCAGAGAAACGTGCCATGGGCGATCTCGAAGTAATCCCGCGCGGTCGGAGGCGAGACGCCCAGGCCACGGGCAACGTCGGAATGGTTGATGATCGTTCCAGACAGGCCGGCGAGGTGCTGGAGAAAGAGCCGAAACCGGTCTTGGTCGAGACCGGGGAACAGTCGGCCGATGTCTCGTTCGACGTAGGTCTTGACGTACTGCGACATCCACGTGGCCCGAAACCGGGAGCCCGGCTTGAGCCAGGGCTCGGGGTAGCCGCCGCGCAGCCAATAGTCGTGCACCTGCCCGATGTCGCCGCGGGCCCGTAGTGCAAGGAACCCCGCAGCGGTTGCCGAGCGGTCGGCCAGCAGATCGGCGAAACTCGGTCCTGCTGGAGATGGATGCACCTCGCTCCATGAGAAAGGCGCCAACTCGATCGTGGCGATCCGGCCAGCCAACGTTTCCGACACGTGCCGCAGGAGCAATGGAGAACTCGAGCCGGTGATCACGAACCGTCCGGCCGACGAACGGTCGGCATCGATGGCGACCCGCAGGGCCGGAAAGAGATCGGGCCGCAGCTGCGCCTCGTCGATCACGACCTGCCGCGGATTCAAACGGAGAAAGAGATCGGGGTCGCGGGCCACGAGATCCCGGTCGCTTGCTTTTTCCAGGTCGAACCGCCGCCAAACGGCGGGCAGAGAACTCGCGAGCGTCGTTTTTCCGCACTGCCGAGGCCCGATGATGGCGACACAGGGGAAATCAGCTAAATATTCGGATAAAAGGGGCTCGCAGGCTCGCTTCATGCCTTGCATAATAAAACCGATGGCTTCGATGTGCAAGGTTCCTAGGGCGGTGCCGCCCCCGGTTCTGTCCACCTTCCACACCCTTGGCATGACCGCCGTGAACGCCAACGCACAACCCGTGATTGCTCGCGGATCATCATTGCTAGTCGTCGCCATCCTCGCTGCCGTGGCGGCCGTGACCGCGCCGCGGGCTTCGGGCGACACTTTTCTGCCGCAGTCAAAGCCGCCGGCCCGGCGGGTTGCGGCGGTGCGGCATGCGGGCTTGTCAGCCGAGGAGCGGATCGCCCTGACGTGCCTTCAAGGGCTCGTGGCTCGTGAGCAGCCGAGCATCGTGACGGTGCGGTCGCCCGAGGTGGAGGAATTCTGGCTCGAGTGGCATGTCGCCAAAGGACACATCGACGGCTTCGACACCGTCGCCGACTGGACGACGCTCGTCGATGTGCATCGCGACCGGATCAAGGGAGTCGTCGTGCCCGATGCGGCGCTCTTTCGCGGCGACGTGCTGGCCCTCAACGTGGCGGCGTGTGAAGACATGCTCGTTGCGTCGCCAGCGCTCGCGGAACGGCTGAACCTGCCCGTCACGATCGACCTCCGCGGCCGCTTCGAGACGTATGCCGAGGGAATGGAATGGCTCTGGACGACTTACAAGGATCGGCTGAACCCGCGGCTCTGCGACTTTCGCCACCCTGCCCTGCTCCCCTTCTGCACGTTCGACTATGGCTACCAGTGGCGGGCCCTCATGTTCTGGATCGCCGGCCCCAAAGAAGAACACCTGCCGGGCGTCGATCGTGTGGCCGAGCAGCGGCTCATGGAGCGGATTCTCGGTGAGATGCCCCCGCTGGGCGTGTGCGTTGGGTTTCCCGGCATGGGCCCAGGCGAAGGGCTCGGTGAGCCGCCCGGCGTCGAGCTCTTGAGCCGGTTCGGCAAGTCGCTCGTCTGCACGAACCACACGGGCAATCATTCGTTCTGGAGTTCGGCACGCGTGGAGCGGCTCACGCAGCCGAAGCAGCCGCCGGCGCCTGCCCTCGAGCGCACGAAGATCTATATCGCCCTCGTCCTCTCCGACGGCGACAACCAGATTCTCTGGCCGGCGTATTTCCGGAAGCACTTCGAGCACCCGGCCTTCGGCACGTTTCCGCTCGCCTTCGGCATGGGGCCGGCGATCCGCGAGCTGCAGCCCGGCATGGCCCAGTGGTATTACGAGCACGCCACGCCCACGACGGAGTTCATCGCCGACGTCTCGGGGGCGGGCTACATGGCGCCGCAGCATTTTGCGACGGCGTGTCCGGATGCCGAGCAGGTGTGGGCCGGCTATCTCGACCAGACGCGGCGGCTGATGGAGCCGCTGGGCATGCGGTCGGTCCGCACGGTGAGTGGCGACGATGCCGTGGTGGCCCGGTTTGCCGCGGCGTTGACCGAGTGCCACAGTATCTTCGCCGACATGGGGCGGTATTCAGGCCGCGAGGGGATTGGCAACCTTATATATTCACTCCCCGACGGCATGCCCGTGTTTCGGGCCGTGACGACCTGGCGACACGGCAAGGAAGGTTTTCTGCGGGAGATTCGCGAGCAGGTGGGAGACGTGCGGCCGGCGTTCGTGAACGGCTTCGTGCACTGCTGGACGTTCGACATGGACACGCTCGCGAAGATCTACGCCGACCGTGACCCCGATATGGTGTTTGTGACGCCGACGCAGTTGGCGGCCCTGTATCGCGAGGCTGGCAGCCCCCGGTGAGGCGAGCGGTTCTTGTCCTGGAAATGTGTTGTCAAAGGCTGGAGCGGCAAGGGCAAGCTGACTACTGCCGCGGCTGAGGCCGAGGCTATCATGAGGGGATTCCTCAGGAGCTTCTCCACATGCGTGCCCCCCGGTTGCTGATTGTTCTGGCTGTGATTCTCGTGTGTGTCGGCCGTGCATCGGCCGACGCGCCGCTCACGCTCGCGGACGGCCTCACGGCGTCGCTTGTTGCGAAAGAGCCGCTGCTCTCGAGCCCGTCCGATATCGACGTCGATGCCCGCGGGCGAATCTGGGTCTGCGAGGTGCTCAACTACCGCGGCAAAAAGAACACCCGGCCCGAGGGGGATCGGATCCTCGTGCTGGAAGACACCGACAATGACGGCATCGCCGACCGCCAGACCGTTTTCCATCAGGGCCGCGACGTCGATTCGGCCCTCGGCATCTGCGTGATCGGCGAGGGGCCTGGTCGCAAGGTGATCGTGTCGTGCGCGCCCGATGTGTTCGTATTTCACGACGACGATGGCGATCTCAAGGCCGACCGCCGCGAGTCGCTGTTCACGAAGACCGGCATTCCGCAGCACGATCACTCTGTGCATGCCTTCGTGGTCGGGCCCGACGGCCGCTGGTACTTTAATTTTGGCAACACCGGCAAGGCCGTGCACGACAAGGAGGGCAACCCGGTACACGACCGGTTCGGCAACGTCGTGAACGACTCGGGTAAGCCGTATCGCCAGGGCATGGTGTTTCGCTGCCGGCCCGACGGCACCGACTTCGAGGTGCTCGGCCACAACTTCCGCAACAACTACGAGGTCGCGGTCGATGCGTTCGGCGGCCTGTGGCAGAGCGACAACGACGATGACGGCAACCGCGGCGTGAGAATCAACGCCGTGCTCGACTACGGCAACTACGGCTACGTGGACGAGCGGACCGGTGCGGGCTGGCAGGCGCCGCGGACGAATCTCGAGGCCGACGTGCCGGTGCGGCACTGGCATCAGAACGATCCGGGCGTGGTGCCCAACCTGCTCCAGACCGGGGCCGGATCGCCGACCGGCATCTGTGTCTACGAGGGCGAGCTTCTGCCCGAGCGGTTTCACGGTTCGCTCATCCATTGCGACGCCGGCCCCAATGTCGTGCGGGCCTATCACGTGAAGCCCGATCGTGCGGGCTATGCCGCCACGTCGGAGACGGTGATCGACGGCTCGGCCGACAAGTGGTTTCGCCCCAGCGACGTGTGCGTGGCTCCCGACGGCTCGCTGATCGTGGCCGACTGGTACGACCCCGGCGTGGGCGGCCATGGCATGGGTGACACCGAGAAGGGGCGGCTGTATCGGATCGCCCCTGTCGGCTCGAAATGGGCTGTGCCGCCGGCCGACTTTGGCACCGTGGCCGGCGCCGTCGCGGCGCTCGCGAGCCCCAACGGCAGCACGCGGGCGACGGCGCTCGAACGCCTCGCGAAGGAGCCCGAGGCCGCGGCTGTCGCACTGGCTGAGGCTTTCGGCAAGGCCGCCGACCCACGGCTCCGCGCTCGGCTCGCCTGGGCGGCGGGCATGCTGCCGGGCAAGGCCGAGGAGTGGGTCGGCCGGCTGGCTGGCGACGCCGATGAGCGGCTGCGGTCGGCAGCCGTGCGGATGTGTCGGCTCACGAAGGGCGATGTGATCGGCCTTTGTGAAAAACTGGCCGGCGATTCGTCGCGGCAGGTGCGTCGTGAGCTCGCGATCGCCCTGCGGGGAGTGGCAGGCGAACGGGCCGATCGACTCTGGGCCGAATTGGCCGCCACCCACGACGCTGGCGATCGCTGGGAACTCGAAGCCCTCGGCATCGGAGCCGATAGCCCGCAGGGCTTCGGCACGGCGAGCCCGTGGGAAGGCAGGCTGGCCGCCTGGCTGGCCAAGGTGGGCGATGGGTGGAAGTCGCCGACGGGCCGGGAGGTCGTGTGGCGCAGTCGCGCTGCCGCCACGCCGCGGATGCTCTGTGAACTGATCGGCATGGATTCGATTTCCACGAGTGAGTCGCTGGCCCTCGTGCGGGCGCTCGACTTTCAGGATCAGGCGGCCACCACCGCCGCTGTGCGGGAGCTTGTCGGCCGGTTCGCTGCCGCCGATGAGAAACTCCGTGTGATCTTGCCCGAGCTGGTGAGTCGGCTCGACGGCGCGGCTGCAGGCGATCCTGTGCTCGCGAAGCGGATCGATGAGGCGGTGGGGTTTGTGGTGGGCACGTCGCAGTTTGTGGAACTCGTCGGGCGGTTCAAGCTGCAGTCGCGGGCGGCAGATCTCGTGACGCTCGCCCGTGATCCCGCCACGTCCGAACAGCTCTCGTCGTCGGCCGTACGGACGGTGCTTGGTATCGGCGATGCTACGGCTCTCAGAGCCGCCGTGCTCGATGCCGATCAGCCGACGGCTGCCCGGCTGCTCACCGCGGTCGGCATCGCCGGCACGCCGCGAGCGCTTGAGCTTCTGGAAGGCCTACTTCCCGCGGCCGAGGTGCGGCCCGATGTGAAGTCGGCCGCAGTGATGGCCCTCGGCCGCTCGCAGCGCGGCGCCGAGCGGCTGGTGGAACTGGCGAAGGCCGGCTCGCTCACCGGCACGCTCCCGCAGGCCGCCGCCGCGGCGATCGCGCTCGGCTCGTGGCCGCAGGTCAAGGAGGCGGCCAAGGGCGTGTTGCCGCTGCCACAGCCCAAGGGAGGCGGCAGCCTGCCCAGCATCGACACGCTCGCCAAACGGAGTGGTGGCGATCCTAATCGTGGGAAGGCCGTGTTTGCGGGCGCGGGCACCTGCGCCAAGTGCCATGTCGTCGGCAGCGAAGGCAAGTCTGTGGGTCCGAATCTTTCCGGTATCGGCGCGAAGCTCTCGCGGGTGGCGCTCTACGAGTCGATTCTCGCCCCCTCGGCGGCGATAAGCCACAACTACGAGACCTACACCGCCCTGCTCGACGACGGCCGGAGCCTGACGGGGCTACTCGTCTCGCAGTCACCGACGGAAGTGGTGATCCGTGGTGCCGACGGCATCGACACGACGACCCCCGCCGGGGAGATCGACGAGCTGGTGAAGCAGCCCGTCTCGCTCATGCCGGCCGACCTGGCTGCCGCGATTTCCGTGCAGGAGCTCGTCGATCTCGTCGCCTGGCTCGAAACGCTCAAGGCCCAGTGACGGCCATACAACGTGGGCAGCATGGAGCGACGCCTTGGCTCTCGGCATGGTTGCCCACTCACGGGAGAAGAAAATGCCAAGGCTTTTGTCCTGAGAGGGTGGTTTCCTGGGCTCCCATGACGGTTTTCGACGATATACTTTGGTGAGGTTCCGCCGATCGACCCTGCGGGGTCCGCGTCAGGCCATAAATAAGACTGCCTGACGGCGAAGCGGGTGTTTTCCAGAGGAGTGATCCAATGGTGCCCAGCTTTGTCCGTGCGCAAGGTGCTTGGCGTGAATGCGTGCTGGCGCTTTGCCTCGCGGCGCCTGCCGCAGCGGCCGAAAATACCGCCGCGATCCAGTTCAACCGCGACATCCGGCCGCTGTTGTCGGACAACTGCTTTCACTGCCATGGCCCCGACTCGAGCCACCGGCAGGCCGACCTGCGGCTCGACGTCCGCGACGAGGCCGTGGCCTCCGGCGCCATCGTGCCGGGCAAGGCGGCCGAGAGTTCGCTCGTGGAGCGAATCTACTCGACGGATCCCGACCTCGTGATGCCGCCGCCGGAGTCGCACAAGAAGCTCGACGCGAAGCAGCAGGCCCTGCTTGCTCGCTGGATCGCCGAAGGCGCCGTCTACCAGAAGCATTGGGCCTATGAGCCTCCGGTGAAGGCGACGGTGCCGGCCGGCACGAAGGCGATCGACCATCTTGTCGGTGCCAGGCTCGCGACGCTCGGCCTGAAGCCTTCCGCAGAGGCCGACCGCCGCACGCTCATTCGCCGGCTCGCGTTCGACCTGACGGGGTTGCCGCCGACGCCTGAAGACGTCGAGGCCTTCGTCAACGATCCGTCGCCGGACGCCTATGAGAAGCTCGTGGATCAACTGCTCGCCAGTCCGCACTACGGCGAGCGGATGGCGATCGGCTGGCTCGACGTCGTGCGGTTCGCCGACACGATCGGCTACCACAGCGATAACCCGCGGAACATCTGGCCCTACCGCGACTACGTGATCCGGGCTTTCAACGACAACAAGCCATTCGACAGGTTCACGATCGAGCAGCTCGCCGGCGACCTTGTGCCCGACGCGAACCAGGAGACACGGATTGCCTCGGCGTTCAACCGGCTGCTCCTCACGACGGAAGAAGGGGGAGCCCAGCCGAAGGACTACGAGGCGCGGATGCTCACCGACCGCGTGCGGGCCGTGGGCGCCGTGTGGCTCGGCCAGACCATCGGCTGCGCCGGCTGCCACGACCACAAGTTCGATCCGATCACGATGCGCGACTTTTACGCGCTCGGCGCCTTCTTTGCCGACGTCGAGGAGCGGGCCATCGGCAAGCGGGAGGACGGCATGGTGGTGGCACCGCCGGAGGAGCTGAAGAGGCTCGCCGACCTCGACGCGGTACTTGCCGCCGCAAAGCAGAAGCTCGGCGCCGTCGTGCCCCAGCTCGACGCGGCCCAGAAGCAGTGGGAGCACGACATCACGGCCTATGACGTGACGCTGCCCGAACTGAGGCCCGACACGAAGGCCACGGATGCCGAGAAGAAGACGGCCACGCAGGTGGCGGCTACTCTGAAGAAGGAGTTTGCCACTCGCAACGGCAACGAGCGCGAAGCGATCCAGAAGTATTTTCGCACGGTGGTCTCGCCGCAGCTCTTCCGCGGTGAGCAAGACGCGTTCGCCAAGGCCGAGAAGGACCGCAACGATTTCTATGGCTCGCTCACAAAATGTCTGGTGACGGTGAAGAAGCCGGCGCCGAGCGTCGTCCGCATCCTGCCCCGTGGCAACTGGATGGACGAGAGCGGTGAGGTGATCAAGCCGGCGTTTCCCGGCTACCTGCCGGCGGCTGCGATCGCGGGACGTGAGCCGAATCGGCTCGATCTCGCCCAGTGGATCGTCTCCCGCGACCACCCGCTCACGGCGCGGGTGGTGATGAACCGGCTCTGGAAGCAGTTCTTCGGCACGGGGCTCTCGCGGGTGCTCGACGACCTTGGCGCCCAGGGCGAGCCCCCGGTGCATCCCGACCTGCTCGACTGGCTGGCCTGTGAGTTCATGGACTCGAAGTGGGACATGAAGCACATGGTCCGCACGATCGTGACGAGCGCCACCTACAAGCAATCGTCGGTCGCCCCGGCCGCCGCAATCGCTGCCGATCCGGCCAACCGCGAACTGGCCCGGCAGTCGGCCTGGCGGGTCGATGCCGAGCTGGTCCGCGACGCGGCGCTCGCCACGTCGGGCCTGCTCGTCCGCACGATCGGCGGCCCGAGCGTGAAGCCCTATCAGCCCGACGGCTACTGGGAGAACCTCAACTTTCCGGCGCGGACCTACCCTGCCGACACGGCAGAGAAGCAGTATCGCCGCGGTCTCTACACGTGGTGGCAGCGGTCGTTCCTCCATCCGAGCATGCTCGCCTTCGACGCGCCAAGCCGTGAGGAATGCTGCGCGGAGCGGACACGCTCCAACATCCCGCAGCAGGCCCTCGCCCTCCTGAACGACCCCAGCTACGTCGAGACCTCGCGGGTGTTTGCCGCGCGGATCATCAAGGAAGGGGGCAGCACGGCGGAGGAGAGGATCGCCTGGGCCTGGCGGCAGGTGCTCCAGCGGCTGCCACGGGTCGAGGAACTGGAGACGGTGATGCCGCTCTACCGTCAGCACCTCCCCGCCTACCAGGCCGATCGGGCCGCCGCCGAATCGCTGGTGAAGGTGGGCTTCGCACCCGCCGCGGCCGGGGTTGATGCCGCAGAGCTGGCTGCCTGGACCCACGTGGCCCGCGTGCTTCTGAACCTCCACGAAACCATCACGAGGAACTGATCCATGACTGCGGAGCAACTCCGCCACGCCATCGCTCGCCGTGCGTTCCTGGGCAAGACAGCCCAGGGAGTCGGTGCGGTCGCTCTGGCTTCGCTCGCGTGCCCGCAGCCGGCATCGGCCGCGCCGCTTCGCGGTGTGCTCGCCCCGCCGCCGTTGCCGCAGCGGGCCAAGCGGGTGATCTGGCTGACGATGGCCGGCGGGCCCTCGCACCTCGAGACATTCGACCACAAGCCGAAGCTCGCCGAGCTCGACGGCCAGCCGATGCCCGAGAGCATGACGAAGGGCCAGCAGCTGGCGCAGCTCCAGGGGCAGAAGCTCGTCTGCTTCGGGCCGCAGCATGCCTTCAAGCCGATGGGGCCGAATGGCACGCACCTCTGCGAGCTCTTTCCGCAGATCGGCTCCGTGCTCGGTGACATCTGCCTGATCCGGTCGATGACGACCGACGCGATCAACCACGATCCGGCCCACATGTTCATGAACACGGGCTCGCAGATCGCCGGCCGGCCGAGCATGGGCTCGTGGGTCACCTACGGCCTCGGTAGCGAGTCGGCCGACCTGCCCGGCTTCGTGGTGCTCACGTCGCTGGGGAAGGGGGGCCAGAACCAGCCGATTGCCGCCCGCCAATGGTCGAGCGGTTTCCTGCCGAGCCGCTACCAGGGCGTGCAGCTCCGCGGCAAGGGCGACCCGGTGCTCTACCTCGGCAATCCCGCAGGCATGACCCGCGACCGCCAGGGGCTCGATATCGCCGCGATCAACGCGCTCAACGCCCAGCACGACGCCCTCACCGGCGACCCGGAGATCGCCACGCGGATCGCTCAGTATGAAATGGCCTTCGCCATGCAGGCGAGCGTTCCGGGCCTGATGGACATGGCTGCAGAGAGTCCGCAGACGCTCGACCTCTACGGCTGTCGGCCGGGCGACGGCTCGTTCGCCTCCAACTGCCTTCTGGCCCGCCGGCTGGCCGAGCGAGGCGTGCGATTCATCCAGCTCTACCACAAGGACTGGGACCACCATGGTGGCGTCAAGGAAGGCATCACCTACAAGGCCCAGGAGATCGACCGGGCCTGCATGGCCTTGATCACGGATCTCAAGAACCGCGGCATGCTCGACAACACCCTCATCGTGTGGGCGGGTGAGTTTGGCCGCACGCCGATGTCGCAGGGGGGCAGCGGCCGCGACCACCACAATAAAGCGATGAGTGTGTGGCTGGCCGGCGGCGGCATCAAAGGAGGCCTCGTCTACGGCTCGACGGACGACCTCGGCTATGCGGCCGTGGAAAAGGTCTGCACCGTCCACGACCTCCACGCCACGATGCTCAATCAACTCGGCATCCGCCACGACGCCTTTACCGTGAAGTTCCAGGGTCTCGACGCCAAGCTCACCGGTGTCGAAGGAGCCAATGTGCTCACCGACATCCTCGCCTGAGCAACCGCGTCGCGAGAGGTGTCGGAGGAGCTCCGCCACCCGCGCCGAACCAATCCGGTATCATTTTTACCCTTGTGGCCCGCAGACGAGCGGCGTCTGTCGGGCCTGACGGCTTTCCAAGAAGGAGACATGATGGCCAGGAAGAAACCCGTCCGCCGTGCGCCGGTGTCCAGGGGCAGGGTCGTGATGCGAACCGGCGAGGCGCTCGTCGAGGACGAGGCTGCCTGGAGCGCCGCCGAGCCGGAGGTGGTGATCGGCGAACTCGACGGGCCGGTCGGCTATGCGATGGCCAACCTCCTCGGTGACCAGACCAAGGGGCACTCGCGGGTGTTTGCCATCCTCAACTCCGACGTGCAGGTGCGGCCGGCCACGCTCATGGTGAGCAAGGTCACCGTCAAGAGCGAGAAGTACACGAACATTCTCATGGGCACGGTTCAGGCGGCGATCGCCCACGGCGTGCTCGACGCGGTGCGGGCCGGCGACATTCCGAAGCGGAAGGCCAACGACCTCGGGATCATCGTCTCCGTCTGGCTCGATCCGTCGATCGTTGATGCCGAGTACGACCCTGAGATTCTCTTTCGCACCAACCGCGAGGCCACGGCCAAGGCGATCGGCAAGGCGATGCGGCACGAGCCGACGATCGACTGGCTGCTCGCCAATCAGGCGAAGGTGCCGCACTATTTCCATCAGCTGGCCGTCGACGGCCAGCTCTGATCTGCCGATTTGCGGCGACCGCGGGCGAGGGGATACTCTTTCCGAAGGGATTGCTGGGCACAGGGCCATTGTTGTCGGAGGGATTCATGCAGGCTTCGAGCAGCCGGATGCGACGCCGGGCGTTTCTCGGGCGCGGGTTGGCCACGGGCGCCGCCGCAGCAGTCGCCCCCGTCGTGATTCCCTCTTCGGCCCTTGGCCTCGACGGGGTGGTGCCGCCGAGCGAGCGGATCCGTGTCGGCGGCATCGGCATCGGCCGCCGCGGTGAATACGACCTTGGCTGCTTCCTCCAGCAGCCCGACGTGCAGTTCACGGCCATCTGCGACGTCAAGGAGGGCCGCCGCTCCGCCGTGAAGGGGATCGTCGACAAGCACCATGGCACGGCCGACTGTCGCATGTATCGCAACCACCGCGAACTGCTCGATCAAGCCGACATCGACGCCGTGCTGATCGCCACCGGCCCCAACTGGCACGGCCTGATGGCGATGCTCGCCGCCAAGGCGGGCAAGGACATCTACTGCGAGAAGCCCTGCACGAAGAACATCGCCGAGAGCCTCATGCTCCGCGACACCATGCGCCGCTGCGGCACCGTCTTCCAGGCGGGCACGCAGCGGCGAAACCTGCCGCACTTCGCGTTCGCCTGTGAACTGGCGCGGACGGGCCGTCTCGGGCCGGTGAAGCGGATCTACGCACACCCCGCCGGGATGCGGGCTGCGACCAGTGGCTGGCTGCCGGAAGACCCGACCCCCGATCCGGCCGTGGCCGACTGGGACATGTATCTCGGACCCGCCGCCTGGCGGCCGTTCCACGCGAAGACCCTCGGCGACGGCTTCAACTTCGAGAAGGGGGGCGGGCTCGTGGGTGGCGGCGTGCTGGAGTGGGGCTCGCACTGCGTCGACCTCTGCCAGTGGGCGGTCGACGACTGCCCACCGCCGGTCGACTACGCACCGCCGGTCGACGGCCAGCTCGTCTGCCGCTATGCCGACGGCACCGAACTGGTGTTCCGCGAAAAGGGATGGATCCCCCTCGGCTCCTGTCCCGTGCGGTTCGAAGGCGAGACCGGCTGGGTCGAGGCGGGCGACAGCGGCAAGATCGTGCTCAGCTCGCCCGAACTCATGGCTGGCAGAAAGGTCGAGGAGATCGGCGGCTATCCGGCCACGTTCCACGTGCGCGACTTCCTCGACTGCGTGAAGACGAGGGGCAAGCCCAAGGGCAACGCCGACGCGGCCTGCAACGCCCACATCGCCTGTCACGCGGCCAACATCGCCCTGTTTCTCGGCAGGCCGGTGAAACTCGACACCGGGTCGTGGCGATTCGTGAACGACGACGAGGCCAACCGGCTGCGGTCCGAGGCGCTGCGTGAACCATGGAGACTCTGAGGATGCGACGTGATCGACGCCTGATCGGGCTGGCCGTGGCGGCCGCTCTGCTGCTCTGTGCGGTGGACGCGAGGTCGCAGGGCGTGACGACGGCCTCGGGCAGGGAGCGGGAACTGCTCGCCGTGCTCCGTTCCGAGACGCCTGAGTCGGAGAAGGCGATCACCTGCAAACTTCTGGCCATCCATGGTTCGGCGGCGGCGGTCGGCGACCTCGCTGCGCTCCTCGGCAACGAACGGCTCTCCTCGTGGGCCCGCATCGCGCTCGAGGCGATCCCAGGCCCCGAGGCCGACGCGGCCCTGCGGACGGCGACGGAGTCGCTCGCGGGCCTCGAGCTCGTGGGCGTGATCAACTCGATCGGAGTACGGAGCGATGCCGCAGCCGTCGGCCTGCTCGAGAAGCGGCTCGCCGATGCCGATGCCGGCGTGGCGGCTGCAGCGGCCGCCGCGCTCGGCCGGATCGGCACACCAGAGGCGGCGGCGATTCTCTCCCGCGCGCTTGCGGCCGGCGTGCCCGACCGCGATGCGGTGGCCCAGGCCTGCGTCGTCGCGGCCGAAAGGCTGCTCGCCGCCGACAAGCAAGCCGAAGCCGTCGCGCTGGCCAATGCCGTGTGGGTCGCCGAGGTGTCGGAGCAGCGGCGGGCCGAGGGGGCACGCTTTGCGATTCTCGCCCGCGGCGAAGAGGGCATCCCCATGCTCGTCGAGCTCCTCCGCTCGCCGGCAAAACGGCTCTTCAATATGGGACTGTTCACGGCCCGCGAGGTCGGTGTCCAGGGCCGCCCGGATGCCGCGTTGGCCGAGGCGGTCGATCTGGCCCTCGTGCGGGAGGTGGTGGCGGCACCGGCCACGCCGCCGGCTGCGGAGCGGGCAATGCTCGTGATCGACGCGCTCGCCGAACGGAATAAGGCCGGTGCCGGCAAGGCGGTGCAGTCGGCCATACTCGATGCCGCGGCCGCGGGAGCGAAACCGGTCCGCCTCGCGGCGATCCGTGCACTCGGCGGTGTGGGCGATGCCGCCGTGGTGCCCCGCCTGCTTGCGATCGCGGCCGATCCCGATCCGGAGTGTGCCACGGCCGCGCGGGATGCCATCGGCGTGCTGCCCGGCGATGCGGTCGATCGGGAGATCACGACGCGGCTGGCAACGGCCGACGCCAAGGCGCTGCCGACGCTCGTGGGCCTCGTCGGCGATCGGCGGATCGCGGTAGTGACCGAGATCATCCCGTTGGTCGATCATGCCGACGCCGGCGTGCGGCTGGCGGCGATCGCGGCCCTCGGTTCGATCGTCGACCTGCCGAATCTCGACGTCTTGGTGAAGAAAGCCGCCGCGCCGCGGGACGAGACGGAGGCTGTCGCGGCCACGGCCGCCCTCAGGGAAGCCGCCGTGCGGATGGCGGACCGCGACGCCTGCGCGGAGAAGATTGCCGCGTCCGCCACCGGGGCGCGGCAGACGGTGTTGCTCGACCTGCTCGGCGACGTCGGGGGCACGCGGGCGCTCGCCGCGGTCAACGCGGCGGCGAAGTCGGGGGATGAGGCGATCCAGGACACCGCCACGCGGCTGCTCGGCAAGTGGATGACGGCCGACGCTGCGCCCGTCCTCCTCGAACTCGCGACGACCGATGCCGCGGGCACGTTCCGCGGTCGATGCTTCAAGGGCTACGTCCGGATCGCGAGGCAGTTCGTGCTGCCCGATGACGAGCGGGCCGGGATGTGCCGCAAGGCGCTGGCGGCGACGCAGGATCCCGCCGCGAGGAAGTCGGTGATCGAGATCCTCGTTCGCTATCCGAGCGCGGCCACGCTCGCGGTGGCCAAGGAGGCCGTGGCGATGCAAGACGTGGAAGCTGAGGCGAAGGCCGCGGTCGCCAGCATCGAGGCCAAGCTCGCCAAGCCGGCAGGCTGATTCCGCTTTCCCCCACACGACGCCCGCCTCGTCGACGAGTTCGAGCGAGACCTGGTCAGGGTGCCGCCGGCGGCTTGGCGATCCGGTAGATGGCCGCGTCGGTCCGCAGGTAGAGCGAGTCGCCGACCGCGGCGGGGGTCGCGAAGATCCGGCCGTCGAGTCGGTTGGTGGCGAGCAGTTCAAAGGTCTCGCCCGGGGCGTAGACGAACGTCTCGCCGTCGCGGTTGCCGACATAGATGCGGCCGTCGGCGACGAGCGGCGAGGAGGAGAAGTTGCCCCCCAGCCGGTGCGACCAGATCACCGTGCCCGTCCGTGCGTCGAGGCAGGTGGCGATGCCCTTGTCGCTCACCATGAAGAGGTGGTCGCCGACGACGAGGGGCGACGGCATGCTCGGTGCCCCCTTCGTCTCCTGCCAGACGATCTCGGCGCCCGTCCGATCGTCGGCCAGCCGGATGGCGAGCAGCCGGGGCTGGTTGAAGCTCGTGCTCATATAGAGGAGGCCGTGGGCCGCGACGGGCCGCGGCACGACCGAAAACCCCAGTTCGCCGTAGCTCATTCGCCAGAGTTCTGCACCGTTCTGCGGATCGTATCCGTAGAGCCAGTCGGCCCCCGTCGACACCAGCACGTCGCGGCCACCGAGCGGGACCACCAGCGGAGTGCCGTAGGCTTTTTTCAGGTCGGGGTTGTCGCGGAGGGGGCCGCTCCGCGGCGTCTTCCAGGCGAGTGTGCCCGTGGCGGCGTCGAGCGCGGCGATGAACTGCACGTCGGTGCCATCGCAGTTCACGATCAACAGATCGTTCCAGAGGACGGGCGTGCTGCCCGGGCCGTTCATGTGGTCGAGTCGCAACGCACGGTTGCTCCAGACCACACGACCTGTCGCCGTGTCGACGCACGCGGTGCCGAAGTCGCCGAAGTGGCAGTAGAGCCGCCCTGCGGCAAGCACCGGTGACGGCGAAGCGAAGGAGTTGAGGGCGTGGATCGGCTGGGGGTCGTCGATCGCGAACAGTTCGATGTCGTGCAGGAGACGGCCTGAGTCGCGGGCGACGCAGAGTGCCCGCAGGCTGAGGGAGCCGGCGAGATTTCGGGGCTGTCCGCCCGACGGGGCGACCTCTCGGCGGGCCCGTTCCTCGTCGCTTGCCTGCCGCTCGACGGCCGTGGTCATCCAGACATGCCGCTCGTCGATCACTGGTGACGACCAGCCGCGGCCCGGCAGGGGCGTCTTCCAGACGATGTTTTCCGTCTCGCTCCAGGTGATGGGCAGGTCGCGAGCGGCGTCGGCATGACCCTGACCAGCGGGGCCGCGCCACTGCGGCCAGGCGACGTCGGCTGCGACCGTTGCCGCAGCCGGAACGATCGCCAGGCAGGCGACGAGCAGGAATGGATGAGTCGCGTGCAGAACCCTTGTCATTCGCCGGCGGGCCTCCTTGGGGGAGACATGAGGATACAAGCCTGCCGGCCGCGCTGCAGGCCGGTGGCCGCGCCGCGGCCGCGAGCGTGTCGCGAAACGGCAGCACCTCCGTGAACGCCTGATGGCCATATTCGCTCTCCGAGAGCATCAGTCCCGCGAGGAAGGCGCCCAGGGCCAGCGAGAGGCCGGCCTGGGCGGTGATCGCCGCCGTGCCCAGGCAGACCAGCACGATCGTCATCAGGAAGAGTTCGCGGTTGCGCTGCCGCACCACCGCGTGCAGCATCCGCGGCACGGCGAATCGACCCACGAGGAGCACCGCTGCCACGACAGGCGAGCCCGGCCACCACCGCGGCGATCGGATCCTCGAAGAGCGGCGCTGGGTGGTGCGCGGCGTTGGCCGGAACCTCTCCCGCTGCCGCCGCCACCAGTGTCGTCGTGCCGACGACTTGCGGCAGGCCGATCCGCCCCATCAGCGGCAGCATGACGAGCAGCCGTGACAACGAGAACTCGAGGCCTACGGTGAAGAGCAGCACGACCACGCCGATTTCGGCGAGCATCTCGACGACTTTGACGTCGCCGACGAGCGAGAGTCCGTAAGGCCCGACGAGCACCCCGGCGACGAGCAGGCCGACGACGCTCGGCAGCTTCGCGTGTCCGAAGGCGAAGACGATCGCTGCGGCGACGGCGAACACGACGACGAGATCGGTGAGAAACATCGCGCGTGCCAAAGAGGAGGCGGGAGTCGGGAGGGATCTCGGACCAGGAGAGCCTAGTGCCGTCGGGGTGGAAAAGCCATGGTTTTGTGGGCAGAGTCTGCCTTGGTCACGGTCGCCACCGCCTGCTACCCTCCTCCTCGCCTTGGAGGGCTCTGGCATGCATCATTTTTTGGCCGGTTTGGATTGCTGTCTCGCCAGCGGCGCGGCGGTGAGGGCGATCATGACGCGCATGACGTTCATGGCGTTCATGGTGCCCATGGCATTCGTCGCGGAGACACTGCTGGCCGAAGACACGGCCGACGATCCGCGGTCGTGCGAAATGCGGGTCGAGAGCGAGCTCTTTGCCGCCGACGGGGATCGGCCCGTCGCCCACAGCCTGACGCTCTTTCACGAGGGCGTGGCCTGGGACTTTCTCGAACTTCCCTCCAGTCGCAAAGGCGATATGGCCCTCGGCGAGATCGTGCTGCACGATCCCGCGCGGGAACGGGTGCTCGTGATCGACCCGGTACGGCACCTGAAGACGCAGGTCGATCTGATCCGCCTCGAACGGCTGAGCGTGTCGCTCGCCAAGTGGGCCCGGTCGAGCGATGACCGGCTCGTCCGCTGGGCCGGAGGACCGGATTTCGCCAGCGGCTTCACCCAAACGGCCGACGGGATCGAACTCGTCGGCCCGCGGGTGAAGTATGCGGTGGCCTACGAGGAGGCTCCGAGCAAGGAGGCTGCCGGCACGTACCGGCGGTTCGCCGACACGGCGATTCTTCTGAAGGCGCTGTTGCACCCGGGCGGCATCCCGCCATTTCCCAGGCTCGCGGTGAATCGACGTCTCGAGGATGTCGGTGCGATCCCCGCCGAAGTGACCCTCGAAATCGACTCCCGGCTCGCGCCGCTCGACGCCCGCACGGAGCGGCTGCGATGCGTCCACAAACAGCATCCGCGACTGCTCGCAGGCGATCTCGATCGCATCGAGCAGGCGAAATCCCACATCGCCACCGCCGAGGCGGTCGACCTGGCGGCGTTCGCAGGCCGCGACGAGCACGAGCCTGCTCGGTCGGAGGCGCCCGGTTCATGAGCGACGGCGGGCGGCTCTATCCCGCGCCCGCATGATTGGTCTGCGCGGAGGAGTTTTCTTCGGTGGCAAGAAACTCCGCCTGACCGGCCGATGTTTCCTGTGTCTCACATCTTTCCCAATCCGAAGCGTCGCGACGCACGCCTGCGGCGGGGTGCGAACGGGGAGGGCGGGGGCCGTCTTGGGGCGGAGTCTGGGGGCCACATGGGTCGTGCTCGCGGGTGGTGCCGCGGCCGGAGAGTTGACATGTGTACACCATTCGTGATACATCCAAGCAAACCATTTGTCTCAGGCATTCACAACGGAGGGGCTCGATGCTCGTGCTTTCACGCAAGCAGAACGAACGGATTCGGGTGGGCGAATCTGTCGTGGTGACGGTGGTCCGCGTCAGCGGCGACAAGGTACGGATCGGCATCGAGGCACCGCCGAACGTCCGCGTGCTCCGCGACGAACTCGACGACGAGAGTCTCGGGACCGTCACGCTCGAGGGCGGCATGGAGCTGCCCATTCCCCGCCTGCTGGGGTTCGCAGGCTGATCGTCCGGATTGTGGGCCGCCGGGGCTGCCGCAGGATGCGGCCCCGGCGGCCGTCCGGCCGGAACTGGCCGATTTCCACGAGTGAGCGCAGAATCGGGTTATGTCAGCGGCGGCCAAACCCACCACATCGTCCGCGGAAGACGCTGCCGAGGATCTGTCGGGTGACCAAGGAGGCGATCGCGCCGTCGCCGTCCCGGCGATTCGTGGCTCCGGAACGATGCTCAGATGCATCGCGCTGGTGCTGTCCGTCTTCGTGGTCATGGGATGCGGTGTGGCCGTTGTCGTACGCCATGTGCCGGACTTCTATCGAGAGCGACTGAACTCCGCGGATGGGCCTGGGCAGGAACTCTTTGCGCGGCGACTCGTGAGCGACCTGTCGGCCCTGCAGGCGGCCGTCATTCGCGCTGGCGACTGGGAGGCCGCAATCGACGAGGGCGACATCAACGCCTGGCTCGCCACGGACCTGCCGCGGAACCACCAGCAGTTGCTCCCGGACATGGCCTCGGCACCACGCGTGCGGCTCTCACCAAAACGGATCGAAGTCGGCCTGCGGCTCGGTGTCGGCCCGCTTTCGTCGGTCGCCTGGGTAGCGGCGGAGATCCGCCTCCGTGAACCGAACCAACTGGCGATCGTCCTCGACGACGTGCGGCTGGGCGGACTGCCGTTGCCGCGCGGGCCGGTCCTGGCCGCGATGGCGCGGCGTTGCCGCCGGCTGGGGGTGGTGACGGCGGTTCGACCGCTGGACGGCCGCAACGTGCTTGTGGTCTACATTCCATCGACGCACGACGAGGGCGGGGCGAGCCATTGGCTCGAATCGCTCGCGATCGGCGAAGGTACGATCGCGGTGTCGGGACGGACGGTGCGCGGTGGCGAACGGCCGCCGGCCCGCTGAGGAATCCGAGTCGAGACAGTCTGGAGAAGCCGCCGCGGGCGGCATGGAGCATTCATGGCGACACTGAGGTTTCTGGGAGCGGCGAGCGTGGTCTCGGGTTCGCGGCATCTCGTCGAGGCCGGTGGTCACCGCGTTCTCGTCGACTGCGGACTGTTTCAAGGGGAGAAGGAACTTCGCGAGCGAAACTGGGATCGGTTTGCGGTGCCTCCCGCCTCGATCGACGCGGTGGTGCTGACGCACGGACACATCGACCACTCCGGGTACCTGCCAAGGCTGGCTCGCGAAGGGTTCCGGGGACCGATCCTCACGTCGCCGGCCACCGCCGACCTGCTGGGGTTGCTCCTCTACGACTCGGCGAAATGCCAGGCGGAAGATGCCCTGTATGCCAATCGCAAGGGATATTCCCGGCATCGTCCGGCGCTGCCGCTCTACGAGGAGAGGGACGTCGATCAGGCCCTGCGGCTGGTGCGGCCGGTGTCGCGGGAGGTGTGGTTCGACCCGGCCTCGGGCGTGCGCTGCCGGTTCCACGAGGCCGGCCACATGCTCGGCAGTTCGTTCCTCGAAATGGAACTACCGCGGGACGGCGGCGGCGGCCCACTGCGGATCGTCTTCTCAGGCGACGTCGGACGCTTCGACGCGCCGCTCTACAAAGACCCGGTGTCGCCCCCACCCTGCGACTACCTCGTCTGCGAGAGCACCTACGGCGACCGAGACCATACCCCGGCCCGGCCGCTCGATGAACTGGAGACCGTCACCAACGAGGCGCTTCGCCGCGGCGGAATGATGCTCGTGGCGTCGTTCGCGATCGGCCGCTGCCAGCAACTCGTGTATCTCCTGCGGACCTTGATGGCGGCGGGCCGGGTGCCTGAGACACCGGTCTGGATCGACTCGCCCATGGCCGTCGATGCGATGGAGGTCTTCAAGAAGCACGGTGGCGAGCACGATTTCAGCGAGGCGAAAATGCAGGGTGTGGCGGAATCGCTCGCCAGCCCGTTCGTACGGATGGCGAAGACGGCCAACGAGTCGAAGGCCATCAACAATCATCACGGCCCCGGCATCGTCATCGCCTCCAGCGGCATGATGAACGGCGGCCGAATCCTCCATCACCTCGCCCGCCGACTGCCCGACCCGAAGACGACGGTGCTCGTGGCGGGCTACCAGGCCAAGGGCACCCGCGGCCGGAGCCTGATCGACGGCGCCGAGTTTCTGCGGATCCACGGCCGTGACATCCCGGTGCGGGCCGCCGTGAGGCAGGTCGACGCCCTCTCGGGCCATGCCGACCGCCATGAACTCGATCGCTGGCTCGGCGCGTTGCCGGCTCCGAAGCGGACGTTCCTCGTGCACGGCGAGCCCCCCGCGGCCCGCGGCATGGCCGATTTTCTCCGGTCCGGCCGTGGCTGGGACGTCCACGTGCCTACGATCGGGGAGACCGTGGATCTCGACACCTGAACCCCGAACCCACCAGCACCACGAGCCGCCATCATGGCCAAGAAATCGAAGCCCTCCGCCAGAGCGACCAATGAATGTGGTGCGCTGCCCGACACCGTCCTCGGCGACGACGTCGCCCTCGTCGCCGACAACATGGAGCGGATCCTCGGTTCGCCGAGTTATCTACTCGCGCAGGACGACCCCAAACTCCTCACCCGCGAGGAGATGCGGGGCGTGCGGATGCTCCTCGAGCTCGGCAAACCGGAGCTCGCCCTGCAGGCCGACAACATCAAGTCGACGGTGATCGTGTTTGGCGGCACGCAAATCGTCGACCGCTCGGCGGCGGAGCGGCGGCTCGCCGAGTCACGGCGGGCGGCGGAGGCCGCGCCGGCCGACCGCCGTCTGGCCCGCGCGTTGGAGCGATCCGAGACGCTGTTGTCGATGAGCCGGTTTTACGACGACGCCCGGCGGTTCGCCCGCATCGTTTCGATCGACAACCAGTGCGAGGACGAGCGGGATTACGTGATCATCACCGGTGGCGGTCCCGGCATCATGGAGGCCGCCAATCGGGGAGCCTTCGACGTCGGCTGCAAGTCGATCGGGCTGAACATCAAGCTGCCTGCGGAGCAGCAGCCCAATCCCTTCATCACACCGGAACTCTGCTTTCAGTTCAAATATTTCGCGTTGCGAAAGTTCCACTTCATCCTCCGCGCGGCGGCCGTCGTGCTCTTTCCGGGCGGCTTCGGCACGCTTGACGAGATGTTCGAGACGCTCACGCTGCGGCAGACCCACCGCATGCAGCCGGTACCGATCATTCTCTATGGCCGCGACTACTGGTCGAAGGTGATCGACTTCCGCTACCTGGCCGATGCCGGAGTGATCGCCGATGACCACCTCGAGCTGTTCACCTACGCAGAATCTCCCGAGGATGCCTGGCAGCAGATCCTCGATTTTCACGCCCAGAAAAATCCCGCCGGCTGAGGTGTTGGGAATCCATCCCGGGTGGCGCGGAGCGGGACGGGATGGAGGGCGTATTCCCCGCGCTCGCGCTTGGGGCTTCCCGACGGCGGGCGGCGTGGCGTCAGGTGCCCAGGAAGCCCGAAGCGCGAGCGACGGGTAGACGGGTCGCGACCCGTGGCGTGCCGAGGAGCGGGACGGGGTGGAGGGCGAATCCCCGCGGCACGTTGATCAGCTGGAGCCGAGCGGCATGCGGATGGTGAAGGTCGTCCCCACGCCCAACTCGCTCTCCACCGCCACGGCACCGCCGTGTGCCTGCACGATGTGCTTGACGATCGAAAGGCCGAGCCCGGTGCCCCCGAGGTTGCGGCTGCGCGCCTTGTCGACGCGGTAGAACCGTTCGAAGAGCCGTGGAAGGTGCTCGGCCGCGATGCCGCAGCCCTCGTCGCGGACGCGGATCACGAGGCTGCCGGCCCCCACCTCCGCCTCTTCGGCGACGGCTGAGAGCCACACCGACTTGCCGGACGCAGTGTATTTGATCGCGTTGTCGATCAGGTTGATGACGGCCTGCTCGAGGAGTGGTGCGTTGACGGCGGCGGTCAGTTCGTCGGGGCAGGAGATCTCGAGCGCGACACCCCGTTCGACGGCTCGCGGGCCGCAGTCGCCCACGGCCGCCGCCAGTACGCCCGCGACGGCCACCGTCTCGACCGGCAGGTTGCCGGCCCCCTCGCTCTGTTCGATTCGCGACAGCGCCAGCAGGTCTTCGATGATCGCCGCGAGCCGGTCGGCCTGCCGGGCGACGATTCCCAGAAACCGCCTGGTATCGGCGGGATCGTCCATCGCGCCGTCGAGCAGCGTTTCCACGAAGCCCTTGATCGAGGCGATGGGTGTTTTCAGTTCGTGCGACACGTTCGCGACGAAATCGCGACGAACGTTCTCCAGCCGCTGCACGTCGGTGACGTCGTTGAGCACGATCACGGCTCCACCGTCGCCGGAGACGTCGCGAAGCGCCGTGCCCCGGAGCCGGATGGTGCGGTCCCGCGCGCCGCCGAGCACCAGATCGTCCTCGACGGGGTCCCGGCAATCGATGGCCTTGAGGGCGAACCGCCGGAGGTCCGGATTGCGGATCACCTCCTGGAGCGGCCGGCGAACGGCGTGCTCGATCTCGACGGCGAGCAGATCGGCGGCGGCGCGATTGATGCCCACGATCCGCTGTCGCGCGTCGATCGCCAGCACGCCCTCGATCATGCTGCCGAGCACCGCCTCCTGCTGAGTGCCCTGCCGGCCGATCGTCAGGCCACGTTCCACGAGCTGCTCGCGGAGTCTGGTGAGCGCCGCGGAGAGATCGGCGATCTCCGCCACGTCGGCCGTTGGGATCGGTCCGCTGATGTCCCCGGCCGCCATCCGCGCCGTGGCGTCGGAGAGCTCCTCGACGGGGCGGGCCACCCGGCGGGCGAGCACGTAGCCACCGATCGAGGCGACCGCGGCCGCAGCGGCGCAGCCGACGAGCAACCGCCGCTGCCAGGCGGCCAGACGGCGGTCCGACTCGGCGGTGTCGGCCGTCGCGAGGATGACGGCCGTCGGACGGTCGGCGGAGCCCACGGGGACGGCGACGGCGAGCGACCGGCGACCGGTTGCGAGATCGTACCGGCTCGCGCTGGCCACACGGCCGGCACGCGCGGCGGCGATCAGGCCGTCGTCGCTCGCCGTGGCCGCGGGGGGAGACGTTGCGTCGGGAGTGGTGAGCGGATCGCCCTCGAGCGTGAACAACCGCAGGTCGATCCGCGTCGACGACAGGTGCCTGCGGGCAAAATCGGAGACAGCTCCAGGGTCACGGGCGATGTCGCCGTCGTCGAAGACGGCAGCGAGCCCCCTGGCCGAATCGGTCAGCCGCGTGCGCTGGGCCTCGTCGGCGATGTCCGCCAGCTGGACGCTCGCGATCCAGAAGCCGACGGCCAGCGTCGTGGCGACGAGCGCACACCAGCCTGCGAAGAGATGCCAGACGAGTCGGGTGCGCGGCATGAACGTGGGCGGCTCGGCCGGAGACGGAAGAAAAGCGGCTCCGAGAAGTGTCGCATCCGCAGGGACCGCGGAAAAGGACCGCCGCGGCCGGAATCGCCGTCGCCGAGCCGCTCAGCTGCGGAAGCGATAGCCCACGCCCCGTACCGTCTCGATGTAGTGCCCCTGATCGCCGAGTTTTCGCCGTAGGCCCGCCACCTGCACATCGACCGACCTTTCGGTGACGGGATAGTCTTCCCCCTTCACGGCGTCGACGATCTGCGTCCGCGTATAGGCCCACCCGGGCCGCTTCGCCAGGAACTGCAGGAGAGCGAACTCCGTGTAGGTCAGTTCGACGGGGTTGCCGGCGAGCGTGACCTCATGGCGGCCCGGATGAATCGAGAGGTCGTGGACGTCGATGGTCGTCTCCAACTCCTCGCGCCGCCGCGCGTCGTCGCGCCGCAGAATCGCCTTGATGCGGGCGGTGAGCACCCGGGGGCTGAAGGGCTTGGCGATGTAGTCGTCGGCGCCGCGATCGAGGCCCGCGATCATGTCGCCCTCTTCACTTTTGGCGGTGAGCATGACGATGGGAACGTCGCGGGTCTTCGGATCGGCCTTGAGCCTGCGACAGACCTCGAGGCCGTCCACCGCGGGCAGCATCAGGTCGAGCACGATCAGGTCGGGGGGCTGCCTACGGACCGCCTTGAGCGCCTCCTCGCCGCTGCCCACGCACTCGACGGCATAGCCCTCTTTGGTGAGGTTGTAGCGGACGAGTTCGAGGAGATCCTCCTCGTCGTCGACGACGAGCACCCGGGGCTTCGCCGGCTCCTGTGTCCCACGGTTTTTCAAGGGCATGAGGTTCGCCTCCTCATGGGACTGACGGTCGATGAGGCTCATGGAATGCAACGCTGACATGCCATCGAGGATAGTCGACGCCGGTCCCATCGCGGAAACGTGAGATTTTCGTGAGCGCGATTACGAGAGCAGCAGCTCCACGTCCTCGGGCGTGAGGCTGGCGATCATGGTCTCGTCGGCCCGGACGATCGACTCGGCCAACTCCCGCTTGCGGTCCTGAAGGGCCAGGATCTTCTCCTCGACGGTATCGCGGGCGATGAGCCGGTAGGCGAAGACCCGCCGAGTCTGGCCGATGCGATGCGCGCGATCGACGGCCTGGGCCTCCACGGCGGGATTCCACCAGGGGTCGAGGATGTAGATGTAGTCGGCGGCCGTGAGGTTGAGACCCTGACCGCCGGCCTTGAGGCTCACGAGGAACAGCCGACAATCAGGGTCTTCCTGGAACCGCACGACCCGCGCCTGCCGGTCGGTCGTGCGACCGTCGAGGTATTCGTAGACGGTCTTCTTCTCGTCGAGCCGCCGCCGGAGGATCGCCAGGAAACTGGTGAACTGGCTGAACACCAGCACCTTATGCCCCTCGTCGAGAACCTCGTCGAGCTGTTCGAGCAGCGTGTCGAGCTTGGCACACGACTCGTCGACCCGCGAGTGATCGACGAGACCCGCATGGCAGGCGGTCTGCCGGAGCCGCAGGAGCGCCTCGAGCACCGCGATCCGCGAGCGGCCGATGCCCATGCGGCCGATCCGCCCGGCAAGTTCCGCGCGGAAGTGTTCGCGGAGTTCGTCGTAGGCCTTGCGCTGCGCCTCGCCAAGCTCCACGAAGAGCGTCTGCTCGGTCTTCTCAGGCAGGTCGGAGAGCACCTGTGACTTGGTTCGGCGGAGCAGGTAGGGGCGGACCGCACGGGCCACGATGTCGGTGCTGCCGCGGCCGTCCGCCAGGAACTTCCGCAGCCGCGACGCACTGCCGAGCTGCCCCGGATTCAAGAACTCGAAAATGCTCCAGAGTTCGCCGATGTGGTTTTCCACGGGCGTGCCGGTGAGCGCGAGCCGATGCCGGGCGCGGAGGAGCCGGCAGGCCTTGGCGGCCTGGCTCGCCGCATTCTTGATCGACTGCGCCTCGTCGAGAATGACGTAATCAAACTCCGTCTCGCGGTGGGTGATGATGTCGCGCCGCAGCGTGCCGTAAGTCGTGATCACGATGTCCCAGTCGGCGAGCGTGCCGGTCTCGTCGGCACGGGTGGTGCCGGTGTGATTGACGACCTTCAGTTCCGGCGCGAATTTTTTCGCCTCCTCGATCCAGTTGAAGACCAGGCTGCGGGGCACGATGACCAGCGATGGCCGGTGTGGAAGCCCCGCCGCACGGACATCGGCCTGCCGTCGGGCCAGCAGGGCGAGGACCTGGATCGTCTTGCCGAGGCCCATGTCGTCGGCGAGGCAGCCGCCGAGGCCGAGTTTTTCCAGGAACACGAGCCAGCCGAGGCCCTCCCGCTGGTAGTGTCGCAGCGTGCCCTGAAAGCCGGGGGGCTCCGGTTCCGCCTCGGGCTGCTCGCCCGACGCGAGTTGCTCCCGCAACCGGTCGAACGCCTCGTCGACGTGTGACTGCGGCTGGCCGGCGAGCAGGGCATCGAGCAGGGCCATCTGGATGCGGCCAAACCGCAGCTTGCCGTCGTGCCGCTGGGCGAGGGCGGCCATCGGCTCGAACTCCTGGGCGAACGTGTCGGGCAGGATCCCGATCGATCCGTCGGGAAGCTCCACCGCCCGGCTGCCGCGGGCGATCGCCTCGAGCAGCGCGGGGAGTTCGGCCGTGACGCCGCCGAAGTCGATGGCGGCGGAGAGTTCGAACCAGTCGATGCCGCTGGTCACGTTCCACGCCACGCTGCCCGCGGGGCGGTAACGGCGGCCGGCGACTTCGACCATCCATCCCGACGCCGCGAGCTGTGACACCGAGCTGTCGAGCCGATTGCGCGGGATCTCAACATGGTGCGTGGCGGCGGTGTCGTCGAGCGCCTTGCCACGGGGCGCCGTGGCGCCATGCCGGGGCAAGAGCGCGAGCGCCTCGCGTTCCGCGGCCCGATCGCGGCGGACGAAGATGCGGCGACTCGCATCGGCGGTGCCACCGGCCGGATCGTCGGCGGCGATCATCATGCCGGCGTAGTCGAACCAGACGCGGCCCGCCAGCTGCACGCGGGTCTGCTGCCGTCGTCGGCCGCCCGGTGCCGCCGGCTCGTCGAGCGACACGGCGGGCGAGTCGTCGAGCACGAGCTTGGGCTGCGGCGCGCCGGACTCGATCCGCCAGCCCGTCCAGGCCGGCAGCACCAGCCGCGGCACGTCGGCCAGCATGGCGAGGCGTTCGATCAGCCCGTCGACCTGGGAGGAGGCGACCTCGATCGGTCCGCGGCGCTCGAACTGCTCCATCCAGCCGGAAGAGACGGCCGCGGTGGCCGCGTCGGCCGTCGATTGGAGCCGCGCGATGCGATCGGAGAAGACGACGAGCCCCGCGCGGAGAACCGCCTTGGGTTCGTTGAGCGGCTTTCGCTGGCTGCCGCGCACGAGCATGCCCCGGAGCGTGGCCTTCGCGGGCCGCGGAAGCGGATCGTCGTCGTTTGCGGCGGACTGGTTGCGTGGCTTTGCCGGCCGCACGTCCTCGTCTTCCGGCTCCAGCACGAAGGCAAACTCCCAGGGCGTGCCTCCGTCCCACGTCAGCGGCACGACCCGCTCCGGATCGCGCCTCGGCTCAGGCTGGACGACGAGCCTGCCGGCCTCGCAGAGCATCGCGAGGTGCGTGGCTGCCGACTTCGGGCTGACGACCACCCGGGAAATCATCCGCCGTTCGAGCGGCTCCGGGAGGGTGACCTCGCCGGCAGCCGCCGCGCCCACGAGTTGCTCCACGATCGACCGTTCCTGCGGCTCGAGTTGGTCGAGCTCGACCTCGCCGGGACCGAGCACGACCGGCCGTGGCCGCCCCGTCGCGTTGCCGGCCACGTCGAGCTGCATCCGCGAGGGCACGAGCACGGCAGCCCGCGCATCGGCCGACGCGCCGAGATCGAGCACGAACACCAGCGCACCGCCGGCGCGGCGTTGATCGGGGATCACGAGCGCATGCGACCGCACGGCAGGTTCAACGAGCCGGCGGCGATCCTCGAGTTCGGCGGCCCAGGGTGGGAGCCGCTGCGAGCCGCGGCGTGCGGCGGGCGGGGGCGTCCACGACGAAGCGGTCGCCGGCTCGCCCGCCCCCCGTTCCGCGGATTCCGCACCGGTGTCGTCGGCCGGGTCGTCGAGGGTGTCATCCTCGACGGCATCGTCTGCCGGCCCGTCCTCGGCGACGATGGAAAGCGCGACCGGCGTCTGGTCGTGGATGCCCGAGAGCAGGCGGCGGCGATCGACCTCGAGGAGCACCGCGGCGAGCACGGCGCACGGTCGCCCTGCCCTGCCGGCAGTGGTCGAGCATCTGGTCTCGAGCGTCATGCCGCCGCGACGGTGGGCGGAGAGTTCGAGGTGCACCTCGTGCTCGTCGCCGTCGTCGCCGATGACGGTGGCCCTGACCTGGCCGACCCGCGGGCAGGCGACGGACGCCGGGGTGATCGTGCGGGCCCGGGCCACGTCAGCCGCGGGGAAAAGATGGAAGAGACGCTGCTCGAGAGTCTTCATGCTGCCGGTTCGGGGTGGCGACGTGTTGCGCGACGAACCGACGCCGGAGGCCTCCCGGCGCGCAACACGCTGGTTTACCACGCCGGGAGGGCGGTTGGCGAGGGCGTGTCTCGAAGTCCCGCCTCCAGCGCGGGACGAGGGCTCGAGAGGAGCCTGGCGCTGGGTCGGGGCTGCCCGTGCCCCCACGAGCCGGACGTTCGCTCCGTCGACCAATCCGCCGTGTCGGATCGGTGCCCGCTGCCCTCCGCTCACTCGGAGGTGCCTGCGCTCTCGCCCTCCGGGCTTCGCTGGCCACCTACGCCGGCTCGTGGGGGCACGGGCAGCCCCTCCCGGCCACGGCTCGGCACCGCTCCACGATGCAGGAAGCCCGGAGCGCGAGCGACGGGAAAGCGGGTGGCTTCCCGTGAGGGTAGCGCAGCGCGAGACGGCGTGGAGAGCGTATGACCCGCGCTTGCGCTTGGGGCTTTCCGACGGAGGAAGCGCCGAGAGTCACGACGGCACCTGCTCGAGGCGGTCCGTATGCCCCGCGGGCGCGCGAGGCTCACGTGGGGGCCGTCCGAGATCAGCCTCCCTTCACGGTCGCGATCAGCTCGAGCACGTTCTCGACCGGGGTGTGCGGCATGATGCCGTGGCCGAGGTTAAAGATGTGGCCGGGGCGGCCGGCGGCGCGGGCGAGGATCTCTTGGGTACGCCGCCGGACGGTGTCACGGTCGGCGAACAGCACGGCAGGATCGAGATTGCCCTGCACCGCCCGGTCGTGCCCCACGATCTTCCAGGCGGCGTCCAGGTCGATCCGCCAGTCGATGCCGATCACGGAGCCCCCCGCCTCGCGCAAGAGCGGCAGAAGTGCCGGGTTGCCGGTGGCGAAGTGGATCGTCGGCACCCGCTTCGCAGCCGCGGCGATCGCGGTGCGGCTGTGGGGCAGCACGTAGCGGCGGTAGTCGTCGGGAGAGAGGCAGCCAACCCAGCTGTCGAAGACCTGCACGATCTCGGCGCCGGCGTCGATCTGGGCGACGAGATACAGGCTCACCGCGCGGGCGATCCTGTCAGCCAGGTCGTGCCAGGCCGATTCGTGGGTGTACATCAGCGACTTCGTATGGAGCCACGCCTTGCTCGTGCCCCCTTCGATGCAGTAGCCGGCGAGCGTGAACGGGGCGCCCGCGAAGCCGATCACCGGGATCGAGGCATCGAGGCCGGCCCGCGTGGCGCGGACGGTGTCCATCACGAAGCCGAGCTGATCGATGTCGGTGAGTTCCCGCACGCGGGCGACGTCGGCCGCGGTGCGGACTGGGTTGTGGATCACCGGCCCCTCGCCCTGGGCGAACTCGAGGTCGAGCCCCATCGGCTCGAGGATCGGGAGGAGGTCGCTGAAGATGATCGCCGCGTCGACGCCCAGCCGGTGGACCGTGGCGATCATCACCTCGGCGGCCAGCCGGGGCGTCTTGCAGAGTTCCATGAACCCCACCGTGTCGCGGATCGCCCTGTATTCCGGCAGGTAGCGGCCCGCCTGCCGCATCAGCCACACGGGCGTCCGCTCCACCGGCTCCAGCCGACAGGCCCGCAGCATGAGCGGATCGTTCGACCGGGTGGACGGCAGGATGGCGGGGGATGGAGTCATGGCAGGCCAAGTATAGGTCAGCCGTGGGGCATCGGCAGGCCGCCGTCCGCAACTACAATGGATCGGTTCGCCTTCCGCCCGGAACTCGCATGGCAGCCTTCCTCTCCGGCATCTCCATCGTCTGCTTTGCGGCGAGCTATGCCGTGGCGCTCGCCTGCGAGGCGTCGCGGCTCGTCTTCCGCTCGGGCGTTCGCGGCGCCGCGATGGTGTTCTTCGCGGCCGCCGGGCTCTGCGCCCACACGCTGTTTCTGGCCTGGCGTGCCGTCGATGCAGGGGCCGCGCCCCTTTCCAGCCCGTTCGACTGGTATCTGCTCGCGGCCTGGCTGTTGGCGGCGGGGTCTCTCTGGCTCACCGTCGCCAACCCCAAGACGCCCGTCGGACTGTTCCTGCTGCCGATCGTGCTCGCGCTC
>JAIOPD010000118.1 GCA_021414115.1 Planctomycetia bacterium | reverse complement strand
CTCCGCGTCACGTCCACGAAGCGCCACCCGCTGTCCCCTCGCTGCTCAGCGGTAGAGCGCATTCGACTTTGGTGTTTTGCCGGCTCGTGGGGCCAAAAGTCGCCGCTTCGCGGTCCTTCGGATTCTCGCGGCGGCAGGATCGCCGACGCTCGTCGAGCGTGTGCCGACCCTCCCGTCGCCTCCCCGTCCTGATCTACCAAGCCGACGCTCCGCATCGACCGGATGCGGTCTAGCCCGCGGGCACCGCAGGGCTCGGGCTCGGGATACCAGCCGTGGCGAGGCCGGCGGCGATGCGGGCCGAGGCGGTGGCCGCATCGCCGCCGGCCCGCTCCAGTTCCCGCGTGGCGACATGGCAATGCACGAGGTGTTCGCCCACGGTCGACTGCGGTGGGTCGATCGTGCGGCAGACGCTTTCGGCGAGCGGACAGCGGGTGTGAAAGCGGCAGCCGGCGGGGGGCCGTGCGGGGCTCGGCACGTCGCCGGGCAGGACGATGCGGCTGCGTCGCTTCCGCAGGTCGACCGACGGCACCGCGGAAAACAGCGCGATCGTGTAGGGATGCAGCGGCTCGAGCCGCAGTGTGGCGGCCGGCGCCCGCTCGACGATCCTTCCGAGGTACATGACAGCCACCTCGTCCGCCACGTATTCGACGGCCGAGAGGTCGTGGGAGATGAAGAGATAGGTGAGGCCGAGCCGATCACGCAGCTCCACGAGCAGGTTCAGCACCTGCGCCTGGATCGAGACGTCGAGCGCCGAGATCGGCTCGTCGAGCACGAGAAACTCCGGCTCCAGGACGAGCGCTCGTGCGATTGCGATCCGCTGCCGCTGCCCGCCTGAGAACTCGTGCGGGTAGCGGTCGAGTGCCGTGGCCGGCATGCCGGTGCGGTCGAGTGCGGCCGACATGCGATCCATCCGGGCGGTCGCGTCTCCCATGCCGTTGATGACGAGTCCCTCCTCCAGGATCCGTCTGACGGTCATCCGGGGGTTGAGTGATCCGTGGGGATCCTGAAAGACGATCTGCATTCGTCGCCTGAACCGCCGCAGCTCGGCACCGCGGAGCGACCGCACGTCGCGGCCGGTGATCGTCACGCTGCCGGCGGTCGGTTCGACGAGCCTGAGGATGCTGCGGCCAACGGTCGTCTTGCCACAACCGCTCTCCCCGACGAGGCCGAGCGTACGGCCGCGGGGGATCGCGAAGCCCACCCCGTCGACCGCCCGCACCGCGCCGACCTGCCGCCGCAGGAGCCCGCGACGGATCGGGAAATGGGTGGTGAGATCGGTGACCAAGACGAGCGGTGGGCAGGCGATGTCGATCATGCGCGGATCACCTCCGCGGGCCGCGGCGCGCCGAGCGCACCGGCGTAGTGGCAGCGAACGAAGTGGCCGGGTTCGACCTCGCGGAGATCGGCGGCGGTGACGGAGCAGGCCGGGCCGTCGGCCTGCGCTTGGCCGCGGGCATACGCACACCGGGGATGGAACCGGCAGCCCGCGGGAAAGTGGTGTGGCGCAGGCACCATGCCCGGGATCGTCGCGAGCGGTGGCCGCACGATCCCGCCTGCGGCCGAGCGGCACACCAGGTCGGGATCGGGCCGCGCGGCCAAGAGTCCGATCGTGTAGGGATGCGATGGATGCCGAAAGAGCAGCTCCGTGGGAGCCCGCTCGACGATCCTGCCGGCATACATCACCGCCACCTCGTCGCAGGTTTCCGCGACGACGCCGAGATCGTGAGTGATGAGCAGAATCGCGGTGCCCAGCCGTCGCCGCAGGTCGGCGAGCAGGTCGAGAATCTGGGCCTGGATCGTGACGTCCAGGGCCGTGGTCGGCTCGTCGGCGATCACGAGGTCGGGTTCGCAGGCCAGTGCCATCGCGATCATCACCCGCTGACGCATGCCTCCCGAGAGTTGGTGCGGATACTCGTCGAGTCGCCGTTCGGGGTCGGCGAGCCGTACGAGCGAGAGCATCTCGAGCGCCCGGGCTCGGGCGGCCTCCCGGGAGCAGCCCTTGTGGAGCCGCACGGCCTCCGCCACCTGATCGCCCACGGTGAACACCGGATTGAGGCTCGTCATCGGCTCCTGGAAGATCATCCCGATCCGGCCACCGCGGATCGTGCGGAGCTGCGGCTCCGGCAGCGAGACGAGATCGACTGCCCCGCCAACGCCATCGAGCAGAATCGAACCCGACTCGATCACGCCGGGGGCCGACACGAGCCGGAGGATCGACATCGCCGTCACGCTCTTGCCGCAGCCGCTCTCGCCGACGAGACCGAGCGTTTTCCCCCGCTCGATCGACAGCGACACGCCATCGACGGCCGGCACGCGGCCTGTCGGCGTGTGGAACGCGGTCACGAGGTTTCTGATGTCGAGGAGTGGCATGGGCCTACTTCCGCGCCTCCCGCAGCCGCGGATCCGTGGCCTCCTGCAGCCCCTCACCGATCAGGTTGTAGGCGAGCACCGTCAGAAAGATCGCCGTCCCTGGAAAGAGCACGAGCCACCACATCCCGAGATTGCTCCGGGCGCCGTTGAGGATCGAACCCCAACTCGCCGACGGCGGCGGTGGTCCGAAGCCGAGAAACGAGAGCCCGCTCTCCGTGAGGATCGCCGACGCGATGCCGAACGTGATCGGCACGAGGATCGGGGCCAGAGCGTTGGGGAGGATGTGCCGCAGCATGATCCGCCCCGGGCCGGCGCCGACGGCCCGCGCGGCGGTGACGTATTCGCTGCCTTTGAGCCGGAGGAACTCGCCGCGGGTGAGCCGGGCGATGCCGGTCCAGCCCGTCATGCCGATGATGGCCATCGTGTGCCAGATCGTTGGCTTCTCGATGATGGCGAGGATCGCCAGTATGAGCACGAGCGTGGGCACGCACATCACGATCTCGGTGAGACGGCTGGTGAGCATGTCGATCCAGCCGCCGAAGTAGCCGCCGATCGCCCCCACGATGATGCCGATCGTGCCTGCGATCCCCATCGACACGAAGCCCACCAGCAGCGCCACCGTCGTGCCGTGAACCATCTTCGCGAGCACATCGACGCCCGCCTGATCGGTGCCGAAGGGGTTGGTCCAACTCGGGCGGCCCTGGTCCATCGCGGGATTCTCGGGCCGGCCGGGCCATTCGTCGGCGCGGACGCTGCGGTAGGGGTCTTGAAAAAAGAGCGGCCAGATCGCCCAGCTGCCCGGATCCTTCTCCGCGAGGTTCCGGGGATAAGTGCCCCGGAACTTGTCTTTGGTGAAGATCGCGGGCTCGAGCCGGCGGTCGAAGTAGCCTAGGCACGGCGCGTAGATCCGGCCCTTGTAGCGACAGAGCACCGGCTTCGTGCCGGCGATCGCCGGCGCCAGCGCCGCCACGGTCACCAGAAACGCGACGAAGGCGAGGGCGATCATCGCCAGGGGCCGCCGGCGGTACCGGCTCCACGCCTCCACCCAGAATCCGTGGGACGGCTGCATCAGGCCACGCTCACCCTGGGGTCCACGAGGCAGTAGAGCACGTCGGCGAGCAACTGGCCGAGGAGCGTCAGGACGCTGAACATGAGCGTCAGACCCATGATCGTCGGGTAGTCGCGCTCGCGGATGCTCTCGAAGAACAGCCGCCCCATGCCCGGCCAGGTGAAGATCTGCTCGATGATGATCGAGCCGCCGATGAGCGCGGGCAGCGAGAGGCCCAGCAGCGTGACGAGCGGGATGAGCGTGTTGCGGAACGCATGCCGAAAGAGCACCCGCCACGGCCCCGCCCCCTTGGCCCGTGCCGTGCGGATGTAGTCCTGGCGGATCGCCTCCTCCATCGTGGCCTTGATGAAGCGGCTGTCGTAGGCGAGGCTCACGTAGGTCTGGCAGGTGACCGGCAGAATCATGTGCCGGGCGACGTCGAGCATGCGGGGGCCGAGCGAAGCGTCGGCTGGCAGATCGCTCATCCCGAAGAGCGGGAGTTCCCAGGCCGTGCCCCGGAGCCAGACGGCGAACAGCACTTGCAGGAAGAGGGCCGCGACGAACGTCGGAAACGAGTAGAGCGCGTAGAGCAGGAGACTCGTGGCCCGTTCATCCACGCTGCCGCTGCGGGCCGAGGCATAGAGCCCCAGCGGCACCGCCACCAGCCAGATCAGAACGAACGCACTGCCCGACACCAGGAGCGTCGGCCCGATCCGCTCGCCGATCAGCGTGGTCACGGGCTGCTTGCGGGTGATCGAGCGGCCCAGGTCGCCCCGGAGGAGGTTTCCGGCCCACTGCAGATAGCCCTCGGGCCACGACTTGTCGAGACCGTAGGCCCGCTGCATCCGCGCGTAGTCCTCAGCCGTGATCTTCCGGCTCGGATCCTCGCCCATCTGGGCCGTGAGCGGGTTGCCCGGCATGTTGCGGGCCAGCGCGTAGACGATGCAGGTGATCGCCACGAGCGTCACGCATCCCAGCAGCAGTCGCCGCAGCAGGTACGTGGCCATGGTCACTCCTGCCGCGGCTTCCACAGGCTGCCGGCGCCCGGCGAGTAGTGATACGGCCCCCGGGGGCTGAACACGTAGCCCCGCAGTTCCTTCGAGAAGCCGTAGAAGCTGTTCCTCCAGAAGAGCCAGGTGTAGGGCTGGTCCTCGTAGAGGAGCTCCTGGATCCGGGCATACTTCCCGGCCCGCCGTTCGCGATCGAGTTCGCGGCGGCCCTCCGCGAAGAGGCGATCGACCTCGGGATTGGAGTAGCCGCAGTAGTTTCGCATCTCGCCAGTCTTCCAGATGTTCTCCGATGAATCGGGATCGGTGCCCGATCCCCAGCCTGAGATGCAGGCCTGGAAGTTTTTCTTCTGCATCATGTCCTGCAGCGCCGTGACCTCGACCGGCCGCACGTTCGCGACGACGCCGATCTGTTCGAGGTTTTCCTTGAGCAGCGTGCAGATGGCGATCCGGAACGGCTGCTGGTTGACGAGCATCGTGAACTCGAAGGGCACGAGCCGTCCATCGATCTCCTTGTCACGAACGCCGTCGTTGTCGTGGTCGGTCCAGCCGGCTTCGTCGAGGAGCGCCTCGGCCTTGTCGAGGTCCTGCTTGTAGGGCTCGAGCCGCTTCGTTCCCGCCATCCACGATCCCGGCGGAAAGTTGCCCGCGCATGGCTCGTACATGCCGAGGCAGATTTTTTCGAGCATCCGGTCATGGTCGAAGGCGTAACTCATTGCCCGCCGGACGCGACGGTCGGAAAAAAACGGGGTGCCGATGTTCCACGCGAAGTGGAAGCTCACCCATTCGGGTGCGGTGGCCTTGGTGTTGAGTGTGTAATAGTCGTCGTCGACGGTCTGCGTCGTCCACTGCTCCGGCTGGAGAATCATCTCGTCGATGTTGCCCGACCGCAGTGCCAGAAGGGCCGTGTTGGGATCCTCGATGATCCGGAAACGGATGTCCTTGAAGAAGGGCTCATCCCGCACCGTGCTGCCGTTCACCTTGCTCCAGTTGGTCCGCCGGCGGAGGACGATCTCCTGGCCGCGTTTGCGGGAGACGATCTCGTAGGGACCGCCCGACACCGGCTTCTCCTCGAGCGCCACGTGCTCCGGACTGTCCTTGAGCGTCGGGTCCTTCTCCCAGGTCTGTTCGTAGACATGCCGGGGCAGCACGGGAAAGTTGATATTCCAGACGTTCGTGGCCAGCGGCTCCTTGTGGAAAAACACGATGGTGCGATCGTCGTAGGCATGGACGCCCCGCATCTGATCGGTGCCGCTGCGAACCGCCGGCACGGGTACCCGCGGGTCCATGATCACCCGATAGGTGAAGGCGATGTCGTGGGCGGTGATCGGCGTGCCATCACTCCACACCAGGTCGTCCCGCATCACGACCTTGTCGTGCAGGCCGTCAGCGCTCGTCTGCCAGTGCACCACCGTCTCGGCGTTGGCAAACGGCTCAAGATTCCGATCGTAGGAGAAGAGTCCGAAGCCGGTCAGCCCGAGGATGTCGAACTCCGCGGCGGAACTGATCAGGATCGGATTGGTGCTGCCGAGGTCGCCGGCGACGTGCCGGTCGATGCGGGCGTCGAGGTCGGCCTGCCCCTCCGTGGGCAGGCGCCCCAGGGCCGAAAGAATCTTGGCGTTGGCGGCGGGCGAGTCGTTCGTGAGGGCCAGCGCCTCGGCGACCGTGCAGAGCGGAAGTTCATCGGCCTGCTGCCGCCGCATGACCGCAATCGCATCCTTGACCGGGCGATCGACCCACTTCGCATCCCGGTCGAGCGCTTCGAGCGGTGGGGCCGTGAAAGCGGCTGGCGGAATCGGTGGCGGGGCCGGGTCTGCGGTGGCCGCCTGGGTGGCCGGCGCCTCGGGCTCTACGGGAGGCGTCCGTTCGTCGGTACGGGTTCCGCAGCCCCAACTGCAGACGAGCGCGAGCAGAGCCACGGCCCGGTGCCGGCGGCGAAGTCGGCTACGATCCGGAACCGACGGGCCGGCGAACGGTGGCATGGGGGCCTCGTGACGTGGAAAAACCACGATGCTACGGCCGGCGAAGCGGCGAGGTCAACTTCCGCGGCACGCGGGTCAGTCGGGGAACCGGTGACCGAGTTTCTCCCGCTTGGTGGCGAGATAGCGTTCGTTGAACTCGTGGACCGGTGGCAGAATCGGCACCTGATCCACGACCTCGAGGTCGAAGCCGCCGTAGATGAAGGCGTCGGTCTTCTTCGGATTGTTGGTGAGCAGCCGGACCTGCCGCAGCCCCAGATCCTTGAGCAGCTGGATGCCGACGCCGTAGTCGCGGGAATCGGCCTTGTAGCCGAGGGCCAGATTCGCCTCGACGGTATCGAGCCCCTGGTCCTGCAACTGGTAGGCCCGGATCTTTTCCACCAGGCCGATGCCACGCCCCTCCTGCGGCAGGTAGACGAGCACGCCGCAGCCCTCACGGCCGATCATGTCGAGCGCCATGTGAAGCTGGTCGCCGCAGTCGCACCGCAGGCTGTCGAGCAGGTCGCCGGTGAAGCACGACGAGTGGAGTCGCACGAGCGGAGCAGCCGATGCCGTCAGGTCGCCCATCACGAGCACGAGGGGCTGCTGCGACTCGAACTTGACGCCATAGGCGATGATCCGAAAGCGACCCCACTTCGTGGGCAGGTCTGCCTCCGCGATCCGCTCCACGAGCTGCTCGCGGGTGCGGCGGTAGCGAATCAGTTGCTCGATGGAGATGATCTCGAGACGATGCTCGCTCGCCAGGGCAAAGAGCCCCTCCCGATCGGCCCGGTTGCCTGACGCATCGAGAATCTCGCAGAGCACTCCCGCCGGCGGCAGGCCGGCGAGTCGCGCCAGGTCGACGGCGGCCTCCGTGTGGCCGGCCCTGCGGAGCACGCCCCCCTCCTTGGTCACCAGCGGGAAGAGATGGCCGGGCCGGACGAAGTCGGCGGGAACGCTGGTGGGATCGAGGATGGTGGTGATCGCCAGGGCCCGCTCGGCGGCCGTGATGCCCGTCCGGGCCGTCCGGTGGTCCACGGGGACGGTGAATGCCGTCCCCAGGGGCGTCGAGTTCGACTCGACCATCATCGGCAGATCGAGCCGCTTGGCCACTTCCGGCAGGATCGGCATGCAGACCTGCCCCCTGCCCTCTCGGATCATGAAGTTGACGATTTCCGTCGTGGCGTGGCTCGCCGCACAGACGAAGTCGCCCTCGTTCTCGCGGTCCTCCGCGTCGACGACGATCACCACGTTGCCGCGGGCGATGGCGGCGATGGCGGCCTCGATGGTGGAAAAACGGGTGGGCATGCGGTCCGCCGTGAAAGGGTGGCTGTGGTCGGCAGTCTCCATTATAGGATGCAGGCGGGCAGTGGCTGCGGCGTCACCCCGTGGCGTGCCGGCTGGTTTTCGGCGAATCCGGAGTTTCCATGCTCGACCGTGAGGAATACATCGAACAGGCCTACCTGTTTCGGTCGTTTGCCGAGCGGATCAGCGGCGGAATCGCGGCTCAGGAGGCGCTCGTCGCGATCGGGCAGGAGGTGCTCGCCACGTCGAAGTTGCCGATGGCGCTCGACTACCTGGCGGGAGAGCTGAAGCTGGTCGGTACGCTCTCCACGGCCATGGCGCGGCTGCGGCACTATTTCACGGCGTTCCAGACGTTCGTGATCGCCGCCGCCGAGCAAGAGGGGGGGCGATTCGACATGCGGACGGCGCTGGCGATGCTCGAGCGCGAGGCGACTTACCGCGGCGAGGGCACGACGCCGCAAGGACTCTTCCTCTACCGCTTCGAGTGTCTGTCCCGAAATCGCCTCGATTACGCCCGCGGCCTCGCCGCGGTCGCCGCCGACGACGTCTTCGATGCCGACTGGAAGGCGTGGATCGAGACGGTGTCGCGGCAGGTCGGACTGATCGACCTGGCCGATCTGGTCTTCGTGCGGAGCCCGGAGTATTGGCGGATCGGGAAGCGGGATGCACTGGTGGCGGGCCGGGTCGCCCCGGAGCCCGATCGGGCGATCCTCTTCGGCGACAAGGAGGGACGGATCGCGCGGGCCAATCGCGGCAAGGACCCGCTCTTCTTTTTCGCGGCCCTGCAGCGGCAACTCGGCTACCCAGCCGTGCCGCGGGTCACTCCCATGGCGCCATCGGCGGAATCACCGGCACTCCTCGCCCGCCGCATCGAACGGCTCGAGATGCGAGTCAAGCTGCTCGAAGAGGAATCACGAGGCGGCATCGACCTCTCGCGGTTCGACCCCAAGAACTTCCCCCTGTCGCGCGACGAATGACTCCCGCAGCCATCACGGCCGACGTCGATTGCATTCGCACGGCCGCGATCGACGCCGTGCGACCGGAGTCGCTCGTGCCGACGAGGATCACTCTTGCCGGCCGGGAACTTCTGCTCGATGGAAAACCGTTTTCGCCACCCGTGGCTCTGCGTGGCAGGGTGATCGTGGTGGGGGGTGGAAAGGCGGCCGCCGGGGTGGCAGCAGCGGTCGAGCGACTGCTCGCGGCCGCGGTCTCGTCCGGTCTCCAGGTGGCGGGTCTCGTGAGCGTTCCTGAAGGCTCTGGCCGGCGGCTCGCCCACGTCGAGGTCCGCGAGACCCGGCCTCTGGCTGCGAACCTGCCGACTCCGGCGGCCGTTGCCGCCAGCCGCGAGATGCGGGGCATGCTCGCGGAATGTGGAGCCGCCGACCTCGCGATCGTGATCGTGACGGGCGGAGGGTCAGCGCTGATCGAGGAGCCTCGCGACGGTGTGTCGCTCGCCGGTACGATCGCCCTGGTCCGCCACCTCTCGGGGTCCGGAGCCAGCATCCGTGACCTCAACACCGTGCGGCAGCCGCTCAGCATCGTGAAGGCGGGCGGCCTCGCCCGGGAGTGCTCGGCCGGCCGGATGGTGACGCTCGTGCTTTCCGACATCATCGGAGACTCGCTCGACCTGATCGCGTCGGGGCCCTGCATGCCCGTGATCGCCGACCCCGCCGCCGCTCTCGACGTGCTCCGGCGGTACGCCGCCCTCGACGTCGATCCGGCGATCACGCGACTGCTGGAGCGGGAGGCGTCGGCGGCCCGGTCGCCGTTCGACGGCGCGGCGTCCGCCGGCGGCTGGACGACGCCGCGGGGATGCCGCGTGAGCCACGTACTGCTCGGCACCAACGCTACGGCGGTCGAGGCCGCGGCCGCGATGGCTCGCCGGCTCGGCTATGAAACGGTGGTGCAATCGACTTCGACCGAGGAGGAGTCGGCCGACAGCGTGGGCGGCCGGCTCGCGCGGGATGCAACGCTGCTCTCCGCCGCGGCGGTGGCGGACGGCCGCCCGCGGGCGATCATCGAAGGGGGCGAGGCCACGGTCGTTCTGCCGCGCGATCACGGCCTTGGCGGCCGCAATCAGCAAACGGTGCTTGCGGCGCTCGCCGCCTGGAGCGGTGAGTGGCCTCGGAAACTGGCGGTGGCGAGTATCGGCACGGACGGTGAGGACGGCCCGACCGACGCGGCTGGAGGCATGGTCGACGCCGAGGTGGCGGCCGCGGTCGCGACGCGGCGGCTCGACGTGGCCACCGCGGTCCGCAGGTGCGACGCCCACCCGCTGCTCGATGCCGTCGGCGGTCTGATCCGCACCGGGCCGACAGGCACCAACGTCGCCGACGTGCGGCTCATCCTTGCCCGACCATGACGTGCGGGCTCTCGGGCAGCCCCAAGCACGAGCGCGGGGAGGACGTCCTCCACATCACCGCGCTCCGTGCCGGCCTTCGCGGCCGCTGGTCGCCGCCCTGCTCAGACGTCGCAGAGCGCGACGGCCTGCTTGAGTCCGGCGAGGGCGTCACGGGTGGGAATGAACTCCTGGCCGACGTAGCCCGTGTAATCGATGTCGAGCAACTTCCGCATCAGCGGCGGATAGTTGATCTCTTGATGCTCGTCGAGTTCGCCGCGGCCCGGGCAGCCGGCGGTGTGGATGTGGCCGATCACGTCCTTGCACTGCTCGACGCGGCGGATGAGGTCGCCGTTCATCACCTGCACGTGGTAGAAGTCGAACAGCAGCTTCACGCGGGGCGAGCCCACCTGTCGCACGATGTTCGCCACAAAGTCGATGTCGTCGCCCTGGTAGCCGGGGTGCCCCTTCATCGGATGCGTGTCATCGCGGGTGTTGAGATGCTCGAGGCAGATCGTCACGCCCTTCTTCTCGGCGTGGGACGCGATCTGCTTCAGTCCCTTCACGCAGTTGGCGGCCCCCTCGTCGGCCGAGATCTCGCCGCTCTTCGGGTCGTCGGCGTCGCGCCACTTGTAGCCCGTGAAGGCGATCACGGCCGGAAAGCCGGCCGCCGCGCAGGCGTCGATCATCTCGGAGGTTCGGGCGATCACTTCGTCGTGATAGCGGGGGTTGTTGAAGCCCTTCATGAACGGCGCGCCGGGCATACCGTTGGGGGCCAGGGCACAGATCAGGCCGTGCTTCTTCAGCGTGGGCCAGTCTTCCGGGGCGGAGAGTTCGATCGAGACGCAGCCGAGATCCTTGGCAACCTGGCACATCTTCTCGGTGGTCCACTGGTCGCCGGCGATGTTGTAGCACCAGTGGACGAGCGACTGTTTGATGCGGCCCTTCATGGGAGCGGCTCCTGCGGGTGAGTGTAACCATTCGAGCGGTGCGGCCGCGGCGAGCGTGCCGGCGACCGCGGTGATCGCCTTGCGACGGGTGATCTGGTCGGTCGTGGGAGAATGTCCGGGCGACATGACCTCTCCCATGGTGACGGCATCAACTTGAAATAGACTTACGAGGACTCGTCCGACCCGCCACAGTCTCGCGATGCGGGGGAGTCGATGCAAGCCTCCACGGCAGCGGAGGAACGGCGTGGGATCTGCTACGGTACCGGTCGAAACTCGGGAGATGCCCATGGCCTCGATCAAACGGATCCTCGTCACCGGCGGCGCGGGCTTCCTCGGCAGCCACCTCTGTGAACGACTGGTCGACGCGGGGCACGACGTCATCTGCGTCGACAACTTCTTCACCAGCCAGAAGTCGAACGTCGCCCATCTGCTTGGCCGCGGCAACTTCGAGCTCCTGCGGCACGATGTCATTCACCCGCTCTGGCTGGAGGTCGACGAGATCTACAACCTCGCCTGCCCGGCGGCCCCGGGTCATTACCAGTACAACCCCATCAAGACGATGAAGACGAGCGTGATGGGGGCGATCAACGTGCTCGGTATGGCGAAGCGCTGCCGGGCGAAGGTGCTGCAGGCCTCGACGAGCGAGGTCTACGGCGACCCCGAAGTGCATCCGCAGCCGGAGAGTTACCGCGGCTCCGTGAACCCCATCGGCCCGCGGGCCTGCTACGACGAAGGGAAGCGGGCGGCCGAGACGCTCTTCATGGATTACCATCGCGCCAACGGCGTCAACGTGCGGATCGTACGGATCTTCAATACGTACGGGCCGCGGATGCATCCTTTCGACGGCCGCGTGGTCTCCAACTTCATTCGTCAGGCACTCGCCGGCGAATCGATCACGATCTTTGGCTCGGGGGCCCAGACCCGCAGCTTCTGCTACCGCGACGACCTCGTCGAAGGCATGGTGCGGATGATGGACGGCCCCGACGACTTCATCGGCCCTGTGAACATCGGCAACCCGGGCGAGTTCACGATCCGGCAACTCGCCGAACTGACGCTCGAACTGACGGGGTCGCGGTCGCAGCTTATCGAGAAGCCCCTACCCGTGGACGATCCGGAGCGACGGCGGCCCGACATCACGCTGGCGAAGAAGCATCTTGGCTGGGAGCCGACGGTGCCGCTCCGCGAAGGGCTTGCCAAGACGATCGACTGGTTCAAGTCGGTCAGCATCGCGGATTTCCGCGCCCCGACCCCGAACTACTGACCCCGGGGGCGGCCCTGAAGGCGGCACGGCACGGAACACGCGCGTGGGCGGAGTCCTCGCGCTCGCGATTGGGGCTTCCTGATGGAAGGCGTGTCGCCGTGAACGTCATCTGTGACGTCGGGCGATCGTGAACGCGACGGCGGCGACGGCCAACAGGCCCCCTGAGATGCCGACGCAATCGTAGACCCAGTCGAGCGGCTCGGCGGCACGGCCGAACAGGGGCTGTGTGAGTTCATCGACGACGCCGAACACCGCCATCGCGATCCCGAGCCATCCGGCCGTCCACGCCGTCCAGCGGCCCGACACCAGAAGCGTCGCGCCGACCAGCGTCGCCAGTGTGGCGTAGGCAAGGAAGTGGAGCGTCTTGTCGGACGGGGCATTCGGCCCGAGGAGTTCCTCGGGCCGCGGATAGTGCGTGGCGCTCACGAGCACGATCGCATAGGCGACGGTGCACAGCGCGAATCCGCGGGTCATCCTGGGGCGGCGTTCTGCGAATCCCGGAGTCGGCATCACTGTCCCGGCGGGGAGTCGGAGCGAACCACCATCATGGCCCTTCCGGTAGCGAAAGAATACAGGGTTTTTTGCTCTTCGCCGGTACGGTGCCTTCCGCTACCTTCCCCGCCTCCCCACCCGACCACTTGCTTGGAGGCTTGCCCCATGAATCGTCAGGAACTTTCGGCCATCGTCCACGAGCTCCTCGAGAAGGAAACCGGCGAGACGTACCCGGGCCTGCAGGAGTCGACGTCGCTTCGCGAGGGGCTGAACCTCGATTCGCTCGACATGGCCGGCCTGGTGCTCCACATCGAGAGCCGCTTCGGCATCCAGATCGAGACCGAGTTGCTCGAAGACATCACGACCGTGGGCGACATCCTCGACGTGCTTGATCGCAAACTCGCCGCCAAGGCCGGCAGTCAAGCGGCCTGAAACCCGACGTTATTCGCCTCGGCGTTCCGGGGCGTCCGCCGTCGACTCCGGACCGTCGCACCATGCACCCACCCATCCCGACATCCCGCCAGCCCGACTGCGCGATCCGCTGCCACGCCTTCTTCGAGGCGCGGTATTCGGAGATGGGCAGGCTGCGCGACGAGCCGTCGCCGCCGGCCGCGCCTCCGCTGCCAGCGCGATTCCTCCGCCACTGCGACGAGCACACGGTCACGGCGGTGCGGGCCGTCCTGGCGGCCATCGCCACGCTCGATGCGAAAGGTGATTTCGATCGCTGCGGCGTGATCGCAGCCCCGTGTCAGGCGGGACGGATTGCCACCGCACGGTCGCTCGCCCAACTCCGCGTCGGCGGCGGCGTCATGATATCGCCCCATATCGTCCCGCAGTGTTCGCTCCATTCGCTCGCCGGTGCCGTGAGCGTGGCGCTCGGCATGCACGGGCCGCACATCGGCGTGGGCGGCGGCCCCGATGCGCTGGCCGAAGGTCTGTTCGCGGCCCTCTCGCTTTTCCAGCCGGGGGCGGCCGCAGGTTGCAACGCCGCCTGGGTGATCGTCACGGAGTGGGCGACCGAGCCGCTCCTCGACACCACCGGCGCGCCGACCGATGACCCCCTGTGCCGGGCCCTGGCGATGCTCGTCGCGCCGGCCGCGGTGGCCGATCAGGCCGCCCTCACGCTCTCGCTCCACGCGGCCGCTGGCGACGCGGCTGAAGCCACCGCCGACCTCGTCGCGTTCGCCCGCGCACTCGACATGTGCGCCTCGGGCTCCGCACTCGCGGCCTGGTCCGTGACCTGCCCATGGGGCGCCCAGATCCGCGTGGCCGCGCGGCCACTGGCCGCCGCCCAGGGAACGCCGCCGGTCGACATGCCGCTGAGGGCCGCCGCATGAATGCAGAAAGACGCGGCCATCGGGAACCCGTGGTCGTGACCGGCATCGGTGCGGCGTCTCCTTTGGGATGCCGATTCGACGAGATCGCCGACAACCTGCTGGCGGGCCGCTCCGGCGTGCGGGCGATCGAACCCGGGCCCCATGCCAGAGAGTCGGTCCAGTTTGCCGCGCCGGTCACCGAGATCCCGATTCCGCCGGCCGGTGTCACGGGCCTTCCGGCGGACGAGTTTCTCGCGCTCGATCGACTGGAACGACTCTGTCTCGGACCGCTCGCCTCCGCGCTGGACGATGCGGGCCTGCCGGCCGCGGGCGGGCCGAGGCTCGGCGTCGTGCTCGGGCTGGGCGCCGAGCATCTCAAGACATGGGAGCTCGACTTTCTCGACGGGGGCGGCCAGGTCTTCGGTGCCTCCCGCGACCGCACGCTCGTGCATCGGCTCGCGCGGCGGCTGGGCATTGCCGGGCCTGCCGTGACGGTGGCCGCCGCCTGCGCGTCGAGCGGCTACGCGATGGCGATGGGCCGCGCCTGGATTGAAGCCGGCTGGATCGATGCGTGCCTCGTCGGGGGCTGCGACATTCTCAGCCCCACGGCGCTCGCCGCCTTCTACAACCTGCGGGCCCTGTCGCGGCGGAGCGACGATCCCGCCAAGGCATCCCGACCCTTCGATGGCGATCGTGACGGATTCGTCATGGGTGAAGGGGGGGCGTTTTTCGTACTCGAGCGGCAGTCGGAAGCCCGGGCCCGCGGGGCGCGGATCCGTGGCGAGCTCGCCGGCGTCGGGATGTCGAGCGACGGTGCGCACATGGTGATCCCAAGCACCGATCCGGTGCATGCGGCAGAGGCCATCACCGCGGCGCTCATCGACGCGGCCGTCAGTCCCCGCGAGGTCGATTACGTCAACGCGCATGCCGCGGGCACGCCCGTGGGCGACGTCGCCGAGGCCGGCGCCATCCGCATGGCCTTGGGCGACGCAGCCGATGGCATTCCGGTGAGTTCGACCAAGAGCATGTCGGGCCACATGATCAGCGGCGCCGCTGCCTTCGAGGCGATGGCGTGCCTGGTGGCGATCGAGCGACAGACCGTGCCCCCCACCGTGAATCTCGAACGCCCCGACGTGCAGTGCCGACTCGACCATGTGCCGCTCGTGGCCCGGCCCCGGCGGGTCAGGATCGCTGCGAGCAACTCATTTGGCTTCGGCGGCTCGAACCTCTGCCTCGTGTTCCGCGCCGCCTGAGGACCATGGCCAACGTCCTGGATTCATCACCACCGACATGCACTCGCGACAGGAGACCACCGCCATGAAGAAGCCCCATCAGCCGCCGGCCGATCTTGCCACGATCGACACCCTGCTCTCGCACCTGGTCGATCACTGGCATCGCTTCGACCCCGAGCATTCCGAGGCGGAGCTTCGCGGGCGGATCTGCGACCTGCACCGCTACAACTTCCTGCTGTGGCACGAGGAAGACGTCGCTCGAGCGCCGCATGTCACCGACGGGCGGATCGCCCAGGTGAAGCGGGCGATCGACCGTTACAACCAGCTTCGCAACGACTGCATCGAGAAGGTTGACGACTGGCTGATCGCCGACCTGGCCGACCGCGGCATTGTGGCCGCCCCAGGGGCTCCCGCCGCCACCGAGACGCCTGGCGCCGCCATCGATCGGCTCTCGATCCTCGAGTTGCGCCGATACCACATGCGGGAGCAGATCGAGCGGAAGGATGCGACGCCCGAGCACATCGAGAAGGCGGCGAGCCGGCTGGCGATCCTCGATCTCCAGCGACAGCACCTCGTCGATTCGACCGATCGGTTGCTCACCGAAATCTTCGCCGGCGAGCGACCGCTTCGCGTCTTCCGCCAGATGAAGATGTACAACGACCCGACGATGAACCCCTATCTCTACAACGCCGCCGGCAAGGCGGCGTGAGGCGGTCATTCCTTCGGCAGGCAATATGACAGGGCGAGCAGGGCGTAGCTCGTGACGAGGTCCTTCTCCCCCTCCATCCAGCGCTCGTTTGCGTTCACCCAGGAGCCGTCCTCCCGCTGTCGCGACAAAAGCGCGGTCGAGAGTTCCTCCCGCCAGCGGTGCTCGTGACCGGCGGAGTCGGTGAAGGACTCGACGCCCAGCGTGTCGAGGGCCTTGGCGGCGGTGTGGAAGTAATAAAAAAGCCCGGCCTGACCCATGCCGGGATTCTCTTCGAAGGTGTAGTGCTTCTGGAGCCACGCGATCGCCGCCTTGACCCGCGGATCATCCTTCGTGAGGCCGGCGAAGATCATGCTCTTCAGGCCGGCGTAGGTCATCGACCCGTAGCTCCGCAGACCGCCTTCGGGCGTGGTGCCCGCCTGGCTCTCGCCGCCGGCCGCGGGGGTGTAGTAGAAGCCACCGTCGGGATTCTTCTCCGCAAACGGGAGCGGATTGTGAGGCCCGGGCAGGTTCTGCGTCCGTGACACGAACTCCAAGGCCCGCTGGATCGCCGGGTCGTTCTCACTGGTGCCCACGGTCCGCAGGGCCTCGATCATGAACTGCGTGTTGGAGAGGTCGGGACGCGACTTCTTGCCGTAACCGGCGCCGCCGTAGGCCGGATCTCCTTTGCCCTTGTTCTCGCCGTCGTCCCACTGCAGTTTCTTGACGAACTCGGCCGTTCCTTTGATCTCGTCGGCGAGGCCGCCGCTGGCGTTGCACGTAGCCAACGCCAGCATCGCGATCGAGGTCTCGTAGTTGGCGACCGGGGAGCCGGGGGCGTAGATGCCGCCGTCGGGCTGCCGGAACGAGAGCAGGTAGGCGAGGCCCTTCTTCACCGGCGGTGCGTCGACCGGCATGCCCCCGCGGACCATGGCCGTCACGGCGAGGGCCGTGACGGCCGGACCGACGTCTGCCGAGAAGCTGCCGTCGTCGGCCTGCTCCTTCTCCACGAGGAAAGCCGCACCTTTTGCGAGCGCGGCGCGGATCGCGGCGGGATCGGCGGCCCGGGCCGCCGACGGGCCGCCGGCTGCCGCCACCGCGAGGACGAGCACGAGTGGTCGAAAGGCGAACGGCATGGCTGATTCCCCGTGGAGGCGCGGTGTGGCGGCAGATGCCGCGTCGAGGAAGCATAGGCATGGCGTGCCCCGCCAGCCAACTCGCCGGACGTCCCGGCGGCGGGGAAGTTTTCGCCGCCCCCGAGCCCGGCGAACGGCCTCAGCGAAGGGCGATCTACGGGGCCACGGGGAGCGCCCGCGGGAAGGCGGGCACCTGCTTCGGCGGAAGTTCGCGGCCTTCCTCCAGCCGCCACTCCTCCCGCTCCTCGTCGCAGGCGTAGTAGACGAGCCAGGCCGTCTGGTCGCCGTCACTGGTGGCGCTGCAGTCCCAGTGGACGTAGTTGTCGGGGATGTCGACCTGCTTGATCTTCGCCGGAAGGATGTCCCGGCGGATCAGCATGTAGAGCTCACGGTCAGAGAGATGATCCGTGAAGTCGAGGACGATCCGCTTCTCGTAGAGCGTCTCGATCGTCCGCCAGAGCCGTTCGTGCAGCTGCTCGTCATCGAGCGTGCAGGCAGGCTGCAGCGCCAGCTGCGGCTCGAACCAGCGGGCCAACGGCGTCAGCGGCGCCAACTCCCAGGCGAGCATCGATTCGAGAAATCGGTTTTCGGCGGGCGTGGGGAGGCTGCGGAAGTCGATCTCCCAGATCGATTCGTCGACGTACGGTTCGATCGCCGTCCGCAACTCGCCGTTGCGGAGCAGGCACTCGATCTCTTCCGGTTCGGGATGATGTGCGAGAGGCATGCCGGGCTGGTTCCTCGAGGCTGTCGCCGGCGGCCGACAACGAGTCAGGCCGCCGATGTGCAGACCCGACGATACCAACGCCATTCACCGCTTCAATGAATTTTGAGCGGTTTTTTTCGGCCTTTTCGCGGCCGGCGGCGATACGACCGTTACGACACGACGACTTTCCGCCGTTCCCCACGGCGGCCCCGTTTACCGGGGCCACGGCGGCTGTGTTGTCGTCAGCCGGCGGCGTGGGAGGGGCTGGCTTTTCCGTCCGTGCAGTGGGTCTCGAGCGCCGCGATCTTTGCCACGCGGCGGGCGTGGCGGCCCCCCTCGAACGGCGTGGAGAGCCAGGTGCGAATGATCTTGTCCTGCACCTCGGGGCCGATCAGTTCTGCCGACAGACAGAGGACGTTGAGGTCGTTGTGGCGACGGCTCATCTCGGCCGTGACCTCGTCGTGGCAGGTGGCTGCCCTGACGCCCGGGATTTTGTTGGCGGCGATCGACATGCCCACGCCCGTGCAGCAGAGCAGGATGCCGCGGTCGACGGTCGCATTGCTCACGCGGCGGGCAACGTCGGCGGCGATGTCGGGATAGTCGACCGCCTGCTCACCGTCGGAGCCGCAATCGATCACCTCGTTGCCAATCCGCTCGAGAAGCCCGATGAGCCGCCGGCGTGCAGCCACGCCCCGATGATCGCTGCCAACTGCAATCCGCATGGGTCCCGAAACTCCCGCGCCCTCGACCGCCGGTCCACTGCCGTCTCGGCGGGTCACGCGAACCGCCGCTCGATCCCGAGTGTATCCATTCTGGCGACCAAATGCCCGTGGATCTGGCGGGCACATTTTCGGTAGGTCTCGAGGGGCCCGCCGACGGGATCGAGCACATCGCGGCGGTCCGGCGAGAGCATGGCCACGCGGCCGCCCGCCCCGGGGAACTGGGCGAGGATTGCGGCCCGGTGTGCCGTCGTCATCGTCAGGATGACGTCGGCCTGCGACACGAGCGACTCGGTGAGCGGCTGACTCTCGTGGCCGCCCAGGTCGGCGCCCATCTCGGACATCGCCTCGACGGCGTTGACGCTCGCGGGGCCGCCCCCCCAGGCAGCGAGGCCGGCGCTCGACACCACCACGCCGTGCCTTTCGACCTCGTCGGGTCGGCAGCCGAGTCGCTCGGCCACCATCACGCGAAACAGCGCCTCGGCCATCGGGCTGCGGCACGTGTTGCCGGTGCAGACGAAGAGTACCATGAGGCTCGAGAGCCGCCGCAGCGTCTCCTCGCTGACCACGCCCGGCCGGATCACCCGGAACGAATCGCCATCGAGTTCGATCGTCGAGGCAGGCTGCGCATAGCGGGTGCGGCCGTCGTCGATCACCATGGCCAGTGCGGCCGGGCAGCGGTCGATGACCTCGGCCGCGGTGACGGCCTGACCCGCATCAGCGTTCCCTGGTTCCGCGAGCACGACCGGTCCGGCGAGCATCCGCATGCAGTCGGCGAGCATCGGGTGCCCGGGAATCCGGAGCCGGAGCCTCCCCCCACCGACGATCGCGGACCGCGACGCCTCGGGAAGCCGGTGCACGAGACTTTCGGCGTGGTCGTCGGGAATGAGCATCGACACCGGCCCCGGCCAGCAGCGGCGGGCCAGGCGGCGGCCGACCGACGAGATCCGCGGTGCCCAGTCGAGCGCCTCGTCGGCGCTCTTGAGCGCGAGCGTGAGGAGCGGCTCGCCTTCCCGCACGGTCACGATGCCGCCAAGACGGCTTGTCGCCTGCGCCGAACGGGCGCTGGCCGCCACGACGTAATCGGTCTCTGTCGGAAAGGCGACGCAGTGGCCCTCGGCAAGCGCCTGGACCGCGCGATGCACGACATCACGGGCATCCTCGGTGCGGCGCAGATCGATGACCATCGGCGGCATGATGGGGCCGGCGGCCTGAACAGCCGAGGAACGGAAGCGCCGATTCCTCGTCAAACCGGCTGGCATTCACTGAGACCTCAGAAAAGTACTCCGGTTTGACTGGCCGAGTCAAGAATCGTCGTCTGGGCAAGAGGCGGCGAAAGCGGCCTCTTGGTCGCGGTTTTCCCTCGTCCGCGGCCCAACTCACCGCGAACAGTTGGTTCCAGGCCGGCTTTTCGGCTTGTGGCGGCGTCGTGGGCTCCAGTATCTCTCCCGGGCCTCCGCCGCCACACCCCGGGCAACTGCACCCTCGATGGCCACGCGTGTCACTCCGATCCGACGTCTTTCGCCTCGGCTCTTCGCTGCGCTGACCGTGTGCATGGCCGTCGTGCCGGCCAGAGCCCAGCCTGCCGCCGAGCCGCTGCCATTGCCACCGGTCGCCACCGGGGCGGACGCGCCGACCGCCGCGGCGAAGGCCAACCCGGCCGACGTGATCGTGGAGGTGCGGATCGAAGGCAACCACGCCACCGACGTGTCGAAGCTCCCGAAACTCGTCACCCGCGCCGGGCAGATCTTCGATGCCCAGGCGATCGAGGACGACGTGCGCACGCTCCACCGCTCGCGGAAGTTCGTCGACGTGCACCCGAAGTATGTCCGGGTCGCGGAGGGGATGGTCGTGATCTTCCAGGTCGTCGAACGGCCCATGCTCCGCTACGTGAAATACGTAGGCAACGACCGGATGACCACCCGCTCCCTCCGCAAGCAGGCGGAGATCGACGTTGGCGATGCGATGGATCCCTACGTGGTCGAGGAAGCGCGGCGCCGGATCGAGTCGCACTACCACGAGAAGGGCTACGAGGCGGCGCGGGTGACCACGGTCGAGGGCGACAAGGCCGGCGACAAGGGGGCCGTGTTTCTCATCGACGAGGGGCTCAACCGCAAGGCGCTGTGGACGAGTTTCGTGGGCAACACGATCGCCAGCGACGCGCGACTGCTGACCCAGATCAAGTCGAAGCCCGGCGTCTTTTGGCTGATCGGCGGCAACGTCGACCGCGAGGTGATCGAGCAGGATGTCGAAACGCTGACCGCCTATTACCGGAGCCTCGGCTTCTTCCAGGCGAAGGTGGGCCGCGAGGTCGAGGTCGTTCACGAGGGGCAGCGGGCCTGGACGCACCTGACGTTCGTGATCAACGAGGGGCCCCGGTATACGGTCCGCAACGTCTCCTTCGTGGGGAATAGCCGGTTCAAGACGGAGTTTCTCGAGCGTGACATCAAGCTCAAGGGGGGCGAGCACTTCAACCAGTCGAAGATGGACGCCGACCTGAACCTGATCCGCGACATCTACGGCGGCCGAGGCTTCGTGTTCGCCGACATCCGCGCCGATCCACGGTTTCTCGAGGAGCCCGGTCAGCTCGACCTCGTCTACAACGTGACCGAGGGGCAGCGCTACCGCGTCGGCAAGATCAACGTGCGGATCCGTGGCGAGCACCCGCACACCCGGCACAGCACGGTGCTCAACCGCCTCTCGCTGCGACCCGGCGACATCCTCGACATCCGCAAGCTTCGTGACGACGAGCGGCGGCTGAAGTCGAGCAGCCTGTTCCTTGCCGACGCGTCGAAGGGAGAGGGGCCGAAGATCGTCTTCTCCAAGCCCGATCCCGCCGACACCCGTGTGGCCCAGGAACCCGAGCCGCAGCGGCCGCCCGGCTTCCGTGGCCAGAGCCCCGATGGCGTGGCCGACGACCAATCCGATCACGTGATCGATCTCGTGCTCGACGCCGAATGGCACGATCAGCCGCAGCAGGCGGCCGGCACGGGCGAAGCGGCACCGGGCTCACCAGCGTCGCAGCCGAAGCCGGTGTCGGCCCCGCCCGCGGCCTACGCGGCCCAGCCGGTCTGGCGGGGTCAAAGCCCGCAGTATCCAGCCGCGGCCCCGCCCGCACCGCAGCAGCCCTTCGCACCCCAGCCTGGCTTCCAGCCGCAGGCGGGATTTCAGGTGCCGGTGGTGCAGCAGCCCCAGCAGCAGCCGATGCAGCAGCCGATGCAGCAGCCGGCCTGGGGCGGAGCGGCCCTGGCGCCTCAAGCTCCCAACACGCTCGACTATTCTCGCATGGTCGCGCCGCCACCCCCGGTCTACACCGTGCAGCAGCAGGTGGCGCCCGGGTTTCCCGGTGCCCCCGGCCAGCCGCCGATCCTGCAGCCCGCCGTGGCGGGCGGCGGACCCTTCGGCGCCACTCCCGTAGCCCAGTTCGATCCGAACCAGCCGGGTGCCTTCCAGCAGCCGGGGATGGTGCCCGACTTCGCCGCCGACCCGTCGCAGGTTTTTCCGGGGCAGGAGCCCTACGTGATCGTCGACGTCGACGCCGAGGAGACGCAGACCGGCCGACTCATGATCGGTGCCGGCGTCAACTCCAACGCGGGCCTCGTGGGCAACATCGTCGTCGACGAGCAGAACTTCGACATCCTGCGGCTGCCGCGGAGCTGGGATGACATCAAGAACGGCACCGCCTTCCGGGGCGCCGGCCAGCGATTCCGCCTCGAGGCCGCGCCCGGCACACAGTTGCAGCGCTACATGGCCACGTTCCAGGAGCCGTATCTCTTCGACACCCGGATCGGGCTGTCGCTCTCGGCTTCGTACTTCACGCGTTATTTCTACGACTGGGCGGAAGCCCGGACCGGCGGCCGGATCGGCCTCGGCTACCAGTTCCAGTTTGCCCCCGATCTCTCGGTGAACACCGGCTTCCGCGGCGAGAGCGTCGACGTCTTCAATCCTCGCGTGCTCGCTCCCGACATCGTCAACATGCTCGGCACCAACTCCGTCTATGGCTTCAGCGCCGGCCTCGTCCATGACACTCGCGACAGTCCGTTCCTGCCCACGCAGGGGCATCTCGCGACCCTCGAGTTCGAGCAGGTGATCGGCACCTTCCAGTATCCCCGGGCCATCGCCGAGGCGCGGCAGTATTTTCTCCTCAACGAGCGGCCCGACGGCTCCGGCCGGCATGTGCTCTCGATCGGCTCGGTGCTCGGCTTCTCGGGCAGCGACACGCCGGCCTACGACAACTTCTTCGCGGGCGGATACAACACGATCCGCGGCTTCGTGTTCCGCGGGGCGAGCCCCCGGCAGAACTCACCGACGGGGGGCCAGGCGATCGTCGGCGGTCCGTTCGAGTGGCTCAACACGATCGAATACATGTTCCCGATCACGGCCGACGACACCCTCCGCGGCGTGGTCTTCACCGACGTCGGCACCGTCGAATCGAACGTCTCGGTCAACAACATGCGCGTGGCCCCCGGCGTGGGGCTGCGGATCACGCTGCCGGCGATGGGGCCGGCGCCGATCGCGCTCGACTTCGCCGTCCCGGTGGCCTACGCCCCGTACGACAGCAAGCAACTCTTCAGCTTCTTCGTCGGCTTCGCACGATGACGCCCGTCCCTCGAGATGCAAGTGCCGGCTGCCGCGGGAAGCGGATTCTCGTGGTCTGCACGCAGTACATCGGCGACACGCTGCTGGCGATCCCGTTTCTGCGGAACCTCAGACGGACCCACCCGGGCGCGGTGATCGACGTCTGTGCCCAGGGCGCCGCCCGGGCCGTGCTCGCCGCCTGTCCGTACGTCGACGAGTTGATCCCCTGGCACCGGCCGGGACGGGAATCCCGTGGCACCATCGGCGGCGCGGTCGCCGGTGTCGCCGCCCAGGCGTCGTGGCTTCGGTCGCGGCAATACGCCAAGGCTTACCTGCTCAAGCCCTCGTTGTCGGCCGCCGCCCTGGCCATGCTCGCCGGCATTCCGCAGCGGGTCGGGTTTGCCGGCGAGAGCAGCGTGCTCTTGACCAGGCGGGTGCGGCGGCGTCGCGGACGCCACCAGGTCGAGACCTACCTGGACCTGCTCCGGGCCGAGCGGCTTGCCGTCGACGACGGCCACAACGAGAACTGGGTTTCCCCCGAGGCGGCCAGTCGCGTCGCCACGATCATCGACCGATTGCCCGCCGGGCGGCCGCGGGTTTTCCTGGCGATGCGATCGACCGACGCGCTCAAGCACTGGGAGACGGACCGCTGGCGACGGCTCGTGCTCTGGCTGATCGAGGACCGCGGCTGCCAGATCGTGCTCAGCGGCGGTCCTGCCGACGTCGCGGCCCAGCAGGGCCTGCTTGAGTCTCTCGGTGCCGCGGCCGTGCATGCCCACGACTTGTCGCTGGCGGTGCCGCTCGCCGACACGGCCGCGCTCGCGGCGCGGATGCATCTCTGCATCGGCGTCGATACCGGGCTCGTGCACCTGTCGGCCTCGGTCGGCGTCCCCGCGGTGGTGCTCGTGGGCCCGACCGATCCCAATCGCTGGTCGCCATGGCGAACACCGTGCGCCGTGCTCCGCTCCCCCCGCGTGCAGCGGTCGCTCGCCGAGCGGTGGCTGACCGCCGTCGGGGCAGCCGACCATCTCCGCTGGCCGCTTGGACGTGCGGCGGTGGACGATATCCCTTATGAAGACGTCATGACGGCGGTCTCGGGGTTTCTACCGCCTCCATCGGCCATCCGCACGCTCGATCTCACGCGAGACGGCTTCCACTACGAGATGGTGTCGCGGGCGGCCGAGTCGGTCTCGCCCGCGTTTTCCCCGGCAGCCGACTGAAGCACGGCCTGCGCCGCGGCCGTGCCGGCCACGAATCCGCTGGCCCACGCCCACTGGAAGTTGAAGCCGCCGATCCGGCCATCGACGTCGAGCAGTTCACCGGCGAAGTGCAGGCCCTGACAGAGACGGCTTTCCATCGTCTCGAGGCGGACCTCGGTCAGCGGCACGCCCCCCGCGGTGGCCTCGGCGACGGTGAAGCCGCGGTCGCCGGTGATCCGCAGCGGCGTGGCCGTGACGAGCGTCGCCAGCGCCTTCCGCGCGTCCCGCGTCAGGTCCCCGGAGCATGGAGCGGCGGCCGCGGCGCAGAGGCAGCGGCCGAGCCGTTCGGTGAGCCGCTCGCGGAGCACGGCGAGGGCTCCGCGACGCTGGCCCTCGAGGAGCAGATGGTCGATCGACTCTTCCGACTCGCCCGGCAGCCAGTTGATGGACAGCGTCGCCTCAGGGTCGGCGTGCTGGGCGACCAGCCAGTGACGACTGACGTCGAGCACGGCCGGCCCCGAGAGGCCCAGATGCGTGCAGAGCGTGCTGCCGGTCGTGGCGAAGATCCGCTTGCCGGTGCCCGAGCGGAGCGTGAGGGTGGCGGCGAGCGCGAGGCCCGAGAGCGACGTGATCCAGTGGCCGCCGGGAAGCAGCAGCGGCACGAGCGCCGGCACGATCGGATCGGTAAGCGAATGGCCGAGCGATCGGGCGAGTACGAATCCGCCGCCGTCGGAGCCGCTTTTGGGCAGCGACTTTCCCCCCGTGCAGAGAATCACGCGGCGGGCGTGAAACGCTCCGGCGTCGGTCGTCGCGGTGAAACCGGCGTCGTTCCGGGCGATGCCGGTGACCCGCGCCGGATGCACGAGCCGGCCGCCGGCGGCGCGGGTCTCACGAACGAGCGCGTCGAGCACCGTGCGGGAAGAGTCGGTCACGGGAAAGAGCTTGCCGGTGTCGGCCTCCCGGTAGAACTCGACACCGGCCTCGCGAAAGAAGCTGGTCGTATCGGCGACGTCGAACCGCCGCAGCACCTTGCGGATCGCCGGCGGCGTGGCTCCGGCGTAGTCGGCCTCGTCCACGGCATGGTGCGTGATGTTGCAGCGGCCGCCACCGGCCACCAAGATCTTCGCTCCGAGCTTGCGGGCACCATCCACGGCGACGAGATCGAGCGGCCTGCCGGCGGCGCTGGCGGTGCGTCCCGCCCACGTTGCCGCGAAGAGCCCCGCTGCCCCGGCGCCGATCACGAGAATGTCGGCCGTGTCCGATCTGACGGTCGAGTGCATCGCGTTACCGTGTCACCGGCGGCCGGAGACGGATCGTCACCTCGATCGTGACGCGGGCCGCCCGCGGACATTCGGCCACGAGCAGATGGAAGCCGGCGTTGGGTTTCTCGTCCGGTGACCCCGGCGACGCAGATTCGACACGCCACGTGGCAGACGGTGCGTCGAGCGTGAGGGCGATGCCCCGTCCGTCTCGTTCGAGGATCGCGAGGTTTCCCTCCAGCTGCGGCTCGACGTCCACCATCCCCTGCCAGCGGACCGTCCCCGCGGGCTCGACGACGTCGTCGCGGATCCGCACCGTCTTCGCGACCGGATCGAGCGATATCTCACGGGTGATGCTCGTGGCGAGCGGCCGATCAGCGAGCGTGTAGGCCGGCCCGAGGTCGAGTCGGGCCGTGAACGGCGGCGTAGCCGTCGTCGCAGCGACGATCGGCGCCGTCTTCGCCCGGGGATTCTGCAGGCCGCCATCGATCCGGATCACGTTGTGCGAGCGGGCGTTTAAGCGGAAGTAGTCCCAGCGTTTGCCGCCGAAGTAGCCGGGCAGGTTGTAGTTGTCGCCGCCCAGGTCGTGCAGCCAGCGACGGCCGGCGGCTTCGACCACAAGCCCACCGACATCCATGTGGCCGTGGCTCGCCGCGGGCGTGCCCCCCTTCACCGCCACGAACAGGGCTTCGGGATCGTCCCACGCCGACCGAAACATGCCGCACGGCTGCTCGCCGCCGAAGACGGCGGCGAGCGGCAGCGCGGGTGGATCGCGGGGCTCGTCCGGCAGCCAGAGCAGATGCAGCGGAAAGAATCGGTCGTTGCCCCCCTGCTTCCGCAGTCGCTCCGCCCGGGCCAGGAGGTTTCGCCGCAGGTCGGCCGCGAGCGCGGCGTCGGCCGACCGCGACACGAGCCAGCTCCGGGCCGGAACAAACGCATCCTGCGACGGCCCCGCGTCGGCGAAGTTGAAGACGGTGCCGGACGGCCCGCGGACGTGCGCCATGAAGGCCGCGCCGGCCAGGAGCGGCCGCGGGATCGCCACGTGTTGGCCGAGCGACTCCGCCAGCGCGAGGGCTGCGACGTGATAGCTGGTGCCATAGTCCCAGTAGCCGGGCCCTTCCGGATAGCAGCCGTCCGGCTCGTAAAACCGGGCTGACTCCTCCACGATCCGCAGGCACTCGTGATAGGGACTGGCGTCGAGTGCCTCGTCATCCTCCGACACGCATGCGGAGGCGAAGGCGATGCCCGCCCCGCAGACCTGCGACCAGTTGTTGATCGGCCTGGTCCAGTGCGTCCGCTTCTCGAGATCGCGAACGGCGGGCTCGATCGCCATGACGACGAGCGCCTTGCGGTACCGGTCGCGCTGGTCGTTCGTCAGGTCGGCGTGCAGCCAGTCGCGGCCGATGGCGACGGCGGTCGCCATTTCCGCGACGTCGAGAAAATGTGCGGGGTTCCAGTCGGGGAGGCCGCAGGCGGCATCGAGTTCCTTGACACAGCGATCCCAAAAAACCCGTTCTCCCGTGAGCCGCCAGGCCATCGCCGTGTGCAGGATCGTGCCGAGCGCGAGCCGCGACTCCGCCAGCAACCGCTTCCCGTCGGGGATGCGGTAGCCGCACGTCCGCTCCGTGAGCATGCGGCGGGCCGAGACGAGCGTCGCCTCGCGGACGAGGGCAATGAGGGGATCGCGGCGGGCCCGGACCTCGATGGCGGTGATGCCGTCGGCCGGCAGCAGGAGCCGCGGATGGGGCGGCAACTCGGTCGCTGCGGCGATGCCGCTCGCGAGCAGGCCGGCCATTCCCAGTGCTAGCGGCCACCGCGTCGCTTGCGAAACCGATGGTGGCATGGGTCCTCCTACCAGCGGTGGTGGACGAGCGGCCGGATGGCGTCGTCGTAAATCGACTGCACGGCGGCCATGGTGGCCGCATCGGGCTGCGGCAGATCGGCCGCGCTGGCGTTGTTGGCCACCTGCGAAGCGAGTCGGGCTCCGGGGATCACGCACGTCACCGCCTCGAAGGCCAGGATCCAGCGGAGCGCGAACTGCGCGAGCGTCGCCCCTGCCGGCACGAGGGCCTTGAGTCGTTCGACGGCCGCGAGACCGGTCTCGTAGTCGACGCCGGAAAACGTTTCGCCGCGGTCGAACAGCGCACCCTCGCGGTTGAATGCGCGGTGATCGTCGGCGGGAAACTCCGTGAGCTGCGTGAACCGGCCGGAGAGCATGCCGCTGGCGAGCGGCACCCGGGCGATCACCGCCACCTTGCGGCGGACGGCCTGCTCGAAGAAGAGTTCCGTCGGCCTGAGTCGGAAGGCGTTGAAGATGAGTTGCACGCTCTGCACGTGGGGATACTCGATCGCCTTGAGCGCCTCCTCGACCCGCTCGACGCTCACGCCGTAGAAGGCGATCTTGCCGGCGGCCACCAGGTCGTCGAGTGCCGCGAATACCTCGGGGCGGTAGTAGACCTCGGTGGGCGGGCAATGCAGCTGCAAGAGATCGAGCCGCTCGACATCGAGGTTCTCGAGGCTGCGGTCGACGAATCCGCGGAGGTTCTCCGCCGTGTACCCCGAGGCCACGTGCGGGCTGAGCCGGCGGCCCGCCTTGGTGGCGACATGGAAGGGCTCGCTGCGTTCCCGCCGCAGCCGGGCGATGAGCCGCTCGGAGCGGCCATCGCCGTAGACGTCGGCCGTGTCGAAGAAGGTGATTCCACAGTCGAGCGCGGCGTGGAGCGCCCGCATCGATTCCTCGTCGTTGGCGCCGCCCCACTGGCCGCCGCCGATGCCCCAGGCCCCGAAGCCGATCTCGGAAACCTTCCAGCCCGTCCGTCCGAAAGCGCGAGTATTCATGCGCAGCAGTGTCGCCGAAGACCGCCTACACTTCCACTGCATGCAGCCCGCTCCCGCCACCACCGATGAGTCCCGCTGGTGGTTCGACCGCCGAGCGTGGCCGCTGGCCGCGCTGGGGGCGATCATGGTCGCCAGCGGCCTCATGCACCTTCCCGTGTGGGCCGTGCTCGGTGGCCCGTGGGAGGGCCCCGTCACCTGGCGGAAGCCGATCCTGTTTGGCATCTCGGGAGGGCTCACGAGCCTTTCGTTGGGCTGGATTTGGTCAACGCTCCCGGGGCGGCGGGGAGACGTCTGGCTCGCGGCCGCCACGGCCTGGGCCCTCTTCGTCGAGGTGTTCCTCATCGACCTGCAGCGGTGGCGGGGCGTGGGGAGCCACTTCAATCGGGACACGCCCCTCGATTCCTTCCTTTTCGACGCGATGGGCGCATTGATCGTCGGCGTCACGCTCGTGTCGCTCGACCTTGCCATTCGCCTGTTTCGTCACCGGCCTCTGCTGCCCGCGGACATGCTCCTCGCCGCGCGGGCCGGCCTTGTCCTCCTCGTGGTGTCCTGCCTGCTCGGCATCTGGGTGGGCGTGCATGGCGAGTTACGGCAGGAACAGGGCCTCGATCCCACGCGGCTCGGCGCCGCGGGCGTGCCCAAGTTTCCGCACGGCGTCGCGATCCATGCGATCCAGTGGCTGCCGGCGATCGCGTGGGCGGCGCGCCGGGCCGGCATCGGTGAGCGACTGCGGTGGCATCTCGTGGCCTCGGCCACCACAGGCACGGTGCTCGTCGCGATCTACGCGGTGCTGCAGACCGCGCTCGGCCGCGCACGTTTCGACACCACGGCCCTGACGGCCGCTCTGCTTGCTGCCGGCGTGGCGGGGCTGGCCGTGCCCGTCGCCGTCACGGCCTGGTCGTTGGTCGCGAACTGGCGCCGGGCCCGCTGAGCGTGGCCGAGTGAAGGGGGCCGAGTGAAGGGGGCCGAGTGACGGCGGCTCGAGTGGGCTTCGTTCACTCGATGCTGCCTGCGCTTCGGCATCCTGCCTGCGCTGGCCAGCAACGCCGGCTCTCGGGGCACGGGCAGCCCCTCCCGGGTGCTCGATTGTGTCCGTGGCCGGGGAAGTCCGGAGCGCGAGCGCGGGGAATACGGACTGCCTCGAGACGGTGACGTCATGCCCCTCTGCGCTGCCTCCGGTCGGGAAGCCCCAAGCGCGAGCGCGGGGTATACGGGTTGCCGTATCGTGCGGTTCCGCGCTGCCAACGAGGTTGCCGCCCGTCCACCCGTCTCTTCCACTCCGGGCTCCCCCGACCGTGCCTCCTCGGGGCTGCATGGTGCGCGCGGGAGAATGGAAGTCAACGTCCTTTTCTGGGCTTCACGATGGCTGTCACTCTCTCCGACGTTCGCCTGACACCGATGCCCTGTCGGCGGCTCCCGAGCTCATCGCGGCAGTCGAGTGCGTCACCCGCTACGTTGCCAACAAGGGCTCTGTTGGTTGATCAAAGCCCAATCGCGTAGCGAGCGAAGGGCGACGGACACCGATCCGTCCAGGCAGATTGGTCGACGAACGGAACGTCCGGCGACATCGCAGGGGCCATCCCGACCACCACCGAGGACGTGCCTTTATCGGGCTGCGTGCCGCGTCCAGGTGCGGAAGTCGTACCGCAGGGTGTCGGTGCCGTGCTCGATCACGAGGTCGTCGCCGTCGAGGGCCTGTTTCACCCACGGGTTGCCGAGGAGGGGGAAGGAGTCGTAGTCGACCGCGGTGCCGTTGATCGTGTGCTGGGAAGCATAGGGCTCGCCGTGGGGGCGGTAGGTGATGTCGAGCACGTGGCCCGAGAGCGATGTGAATAGGAGCCGGGGCCGCTCCATGGCAAGACGCGAGGCATCGACCGCGGTGCGGGCGACGACCGCGGCGGCGAAGCGGTCGAGCTCGGCGTCGATGCCCCCATCCGCGAACGGTTCGAGGGGGGACGTCTCCAGGATCCAGCCGGTTCGGCGGGCGTCACTCGTGAGGACGTCACAGCGTTCCTTGGCCCGCGGATCCGTCCAGCGGGAATCGCCGAACAGGTGAAATGCGAACAGTATCGACCCCGCGTGGCAGCAGACCCAGCCATCCCGCTCGATCCGCTTCACGATCGAGCCCGTCGTGCTGAACGGCACTTCGATCCGCCAGTAGGGATAGTCGTCGGGCACCGCCGTCACGCCGATGAGCGTCCGGCCGTGTTGCAGGCTCTGCGAAAACGGGTTCTCGCCGTAGCCGAAGGCATTGGCCTTGTTCTCGGCGAGGGCATAGGGCCGATGGGCATTCTCCTGAAACGGCATGAACGAGCTCTGCGGTTTGTCCGACACCCACTTGAGCATCTGTCGCCGGGACTCTTTGTAGTGGGCGTCGCGTGGCGTCTTGAGCAGTTCCCATTCGCTCGCCAGCGCGTAGGCGGGCTCGTGGTGGATCGTGAGCCGCAGCGTGCGCGTGCGGCTCGCGCGATGCGTGAAGGGCTTGTCGCGGTCGGCGGCGATTCTCGCGAGGATCGGCGGGGGCTCGTAGGAGCCCGGAAAGGCGAACCAGCCGGAGTGGTGTTCGCAGAGGCCCGCCACCGGCCGCTCGGCGCCAAAAAATAACCAGCCGATCGCGGCCGTGCAGTCCATCGCGTCGGGGCCGGTCATGCTCGAGGCAAAAAACTTGGAGCGGCTCGCGGGGCTGACGTGGTAGCCGCGGTGCCACGCGCAGGCCACGTGCAGGAGCATCGTGTCGAGCGTAAGGGTCGCCCGATGACGGACGGTTTCATCTTGGGCGAAGTCAGCGAGCAGCTTCATGGCGGCGAGGTTCACGCCGAGATAGGTCGGGGCCCCGTATTCGGCGTTGTTGCGGTGGACGATCTCGTCGAAGGAGCCGAGCAGCCGATCCCGGGTGGCGGCGCGAATGCTCCCTGAGTCGAGGCCGTCGGCATCGCTGAGGTCGGGCCACTGCTCGGCGGCGATCAAGGCCGCCCCGTCGCTCATCAGCCTGTAGTTCAGGGCGCCGTAGCCCCGCCATTCCCGGTGGCCATAGCGGTTGACGTATTCCTTCGTTGCGGCGGCGATGCGCTCGGCCGCGTCGGTCGACAGGTGCGGGCTCTCTCGGCAGAGCATCCAGGCATGCACGAGGGCATGCTTGTTGAAGGGATCGGGGATCGTGGACGGGGCCTTCGGGGTGGCGGTATGGTTGGCCTCCACGGCGGCCGCGAGCCAGCCGGCAACGGCCCGCTCGACGTCCTTTCCTGCGAGCATCCGGGCCACGTAGGGCACCATCGCCTCCTTCGCGAAGGAGGGCCGCGTGGGCTCGATCGCGAGACAGCGGGCGACGAGGTCGGCCGTGCGCGACGCCGGTGACTCTTCGGGCGAAACCGTCGGGTTCGCTCCCGTTACCGCGGCCACACTGCAGAGGACAGCAGCGCCCAGAAGGGGTACGGCCATCATCGCCAGCCAGGGCCGGGCCATTTCGGGGGATCGCACATGGTTCATATGGATACGGCTGGTGATCGGCGTGACCCTGGCGAACCTTCACGGGCAGTTTATCCGCGAGACGAGCGTGCCGTGCCCGATCACGAATCGCACGTTGAATGCCGCGGTCCTGGTGGGTCGGGGCTGCCCGTGCCCCGTGAGCCGGACGTTCACTGCGGCCCTCCGGGCCTTCGTTCTCTCGGAGGCGTCTGCGCTCCGCCATCCATGGCTCCGCTGGTCGCCTACGCCGGCTCCCGGGGCACGGGCAGCCCCTTCCTTCATCGTCGATCAGGATGGCGGGGGCACGAGACTCGTGGGGGTGGCGGATGGGAGCGGGAGGGCATCCTTTGGTGCCGAGCGTCTAAACTCCGGGTCATGAAGACTGCCCAACGAGGTCGGGGTTACGGCATCTGGTGCGGACATGCGGCGCGGCTCGCCGTCGTGGCCGCGATCGCCTGGCTCGTGCATGCGGAACATGCGGCATTCCTTCGGCGCAGCGTGTCGGCCGATGTGAGCGAGGTGCCGATCGCCGTGATCCAGGCGTATCTGCCCGGGGCCGCGGATCTTGGCGGCGAGTCGATGGCCGTCGCAGGCGGCCGCGATGTCGTCGCTGCCGACGGGGCGCGGGTGGGCACGATTCTTCGCACATCCCCGGCGGGTGATGCGGCGATCGGATTCTCCGGCCCCACCGACCTGCTCGTGGTCTGCGACGCCGACCTCCGTGTGGCGGGTGTCGAGATCCTCGCCAGCCGTGACACTCGCGACCACGTGGCGGCGATCAAGCGAGATCGGTCGTTCCTCGACTCGTTCCGGGGTCGCGCGCTCGCGGACCTCGCCGTGGCGTCACCCGCTGCCGACGCGGTGGCCGGATCGACGCTCACCTGCCATGCGATCGGCGAGGCCATCGCCCTGCGGCTCGGAGGCAAGGCCCCCAGAAGTCGATTCACGGAGGCTCCCGCGCTCACCGATCTCCGCGCGGCGTTCCCGAACGCCGTTCGAGTCGAGGTCGATGCCGGTGATCCGGCGGTCATTCGGGTCTACGCGGGCGACGACATCCCGCTCGGCTGGGCGCTGCGGACGAGCCCCGCCGCCGACCGGGTGATCGGCTATCAGGGGCCGACCGACGCGGCCGTCTGTTTTGACACCGAGGGCAAGGTCGCCGGCATCGTCGTCGCGGCCAGCTTCGACAACGAGCCCTTCGTCGGCTACGTCCGTGACGACGGAGCGTTTCGCCGAATCTGGCGAGGCCTGTCGATCGAGCAACTCGCCGGGATCGATCCCGTGGAGACAGGCATCGAGGGCGTGAGCGGCGCGACGATGACGAGCCAGGCGGTGGCGGAGGGGATCGTGCGGGCAGCCCATGACCACTATGCACATCGTGACCGTCGTGACGGACTGGCGGCGGCCGTGCCTGCCCTGCTTCGGGCCGTCGAGCCGCCGCAGTGGGGGGCGCTGGGCCTGATCGTCACCGGGATCGTGACGGCGTTCACGCGGCTGCGCGGCACGTGGTTTGGCCGGCTGGCGCTGCCGATCGCCGTGCTCGCCTACCTCGGCTTCGGCGCCGGGGCGCTCCTGTCGCAGGCACAGTTGTTCGGCTGGGCGCAGGCGGGCGTGCCCCGTGGCGCGGTCGTGCTCGCTGCCCTGACAGCCGCGGCGATCCTCCTGCCCGCGACGACGCGGAAAAACGTCTACTGCTCCCATCTCTGTGCGCATGGTGCGGCCCAGCAGTTGCTCGTGCGGTTCGCGAGGCCCAGGCAAAGCCTGCCCGCTAGGCTGCGACCACTTCTCGTCGCCCTGCCCTGGACGCTCCTGACGCTGGCGATCCTGACGGCCGTGCTCCACCTGCCCATCGCGCTCGTTGATGTCGAGCCGTTTGACGCCTATCTGCCGGCCGTGGCCGGCGTCGCCGCGCTCGTGGTGTTCGGAGTGAGCCTCGTCGTCAGCGGCTTCGTCCCGATGGCCTACTGCCGCCATGCCTGCCCGACCGGGGCGCTGCTCGACCACGTGCGGCTGAGCGGCCGATCCGACCGCTTGAGCTGGCGGGACGGCGTGCTGGTCGGCTGCCTCGTGATCGCGGCCGTCGCGCACTGGTGGCCGCGATGAGGGCTGCAGCGGCCGCCTGCGCCTGGCTCGGCTTCGCGGTCGTGTGCGCCGCGAGTGATGGCGACGGACTACCGACCTGCGTCGGCCCTGCGATGGGCACGACCTACCGCGTCATGCTCGCGGCGCCGATCGCGGGCATGACACTGGGCGAGGTGCATCGCGAGGTGGATCGGCTCCTCGCGACGATCGACCGGGCCGCGAGCACCTGGCAGGACGACTCCGATGCCAGCCGCTTCAATCAGGGAGCCGTGGGCGAGTGGATCGAGGTCGGCCCCGACATGGTGGCGCTGCTCGAGGTCGCGGCGCGGGTGCACGAGGATTCGAACGGTGGGTTCGACGTCACCGCCGGACCGCTCGTCGAACTCTGGAAAAACCAGACGCCGCCGACCGCGGCTGCGATCGCGGCGGTCCGCGGGCGAGTTGGAATGGACTTGGTCGAGGTGCGGCCTGCCGAGGGCGGCCGTCCCGCCGCGCTCCGCAAGATGGCCGCCGGAGTCACGCTCGACCTCGCCGGCATCGGGCCCGGATATGCGGTCGATCGGATCGGTGCGCGGCTGGTGGAACTGGGCTCGGAGGCGCACCTCGTGGAACTGGGGGGTGAGGTGCGGGCCTGGGGATCACGGGCCGACGGTACGCCCTGGCGGGTGCGACTGCGGTCGGGCGCGGATGCTGACGGTCGTGCGACAGCCGGTCGCACGATCGAACTCGCCGCTGGAGCGGTGCTCGCGACCGCGAGCAGCGGCGCGGGGCGGGCCATCGTCGATCCCCGCACCGGTCGGGGGATCGTGGGGCGTGCGCGGAGTGTGACGGTGATCGCCGATACGGAGGGTGACGCCGACGCGTGTGCCGCCGCCGACGCCTGGGCCGTCGCGGCGCTCGTGCTCGGGCTACGGCCAGACTCGCAGGGACTCGTGACACTCCTGGCGGCTCAGCGGGTCACGGGGCGGACGAGGCTGGCACCATCCATGCCAGCGGTCCCGCCTGCAGCCAGACCAAGAGCCCCATGAGCGCCGCAAGCGCGAGCGAGTGTGGAAACACCCTCCGCAGGATCGTGCCTTCCTGGCGATGCGTGCCGGTGGCGGTCGCCGAGACGACGATGCTCTGCGCGTCGATCATCTTTCCCATCACGCCGCCGGTGCTGTTGGCCGTACAGATCAGGAGCGGATCGAGGCCGAGCTGCTCGGCCGTCACCCGCTGCAGGCTGCCGAACATCGCGTTGCTCGACGTGTCAGAGCCCGTGAGCGCCACGCCGAGCCAGCCGAGGAGCGGGGCGAAGAACGGGTAGGCCGCGCCCGTGCCCGTCAGCGCGATGCCGAGCGTGACGTCGGTGCCGGAGAAGCGGGTGACGAACGCGAGCGCGAGCATCGCCGCGATCGTGGCAAGCGACGTGGCGAGGCTGCGGAGGTTCTCCCACCAGATGCGGCAGGCCCGTCGCCACGAGATGCCGAGCCACGGAATCGACGCGAGGGCCGCGACGAGGATGCCGGTGCCGGCGGCCGAGAGCCAGTTGAGTCGATAGACGGCCCGTTCGATCTCGCGTGGCTCGCGGGTGGCGGGGGGCACCTTGGCAATCCGGCCGTCGAGTCTGGGCACCGGGAACTCTGGCGCCACGACCTCGCGAGGCAGGGGCACCGAAGGGCCACGGCCGTCGAGCACGGCTTTCACGGGAGGCAGGCCCCAGACGAAGACCGCAATCGAGAGAAACGCCCACGGCATCCATGCCCAGGCGATCCGGCCCACGGAGTCTGCCCGGTGAGGCGTCTCGGTGGGGGCATGAGCCGCGTGATTCCAGCCCCCGTCGTGCCGCCACGTGGAGGCGGGCCTCCAGCAGCGCAGAAAAACCGCGACCGCGACGAGGCTCACGACGCCGCCGATCACGTCGACGAGTGCTGCGCCGACGAACGTGGCCATCGCGAACTGCGTCACCGCGAACGACGCTCCGCACACGAGTACCGCCGGCCAGACGCCGACGAGACCCCGCCACCCGGCCATTGTCCAGACCATCCACGCCGGGACGAGCAGCGAGAAAAACGGCAACTGGTGGCCGGCCATTGCCGAGATCGCCCGCTCGTCCAGGCCAGTGACCTTCGCGAGCGTGATGATCGGCGTACCCAAGGCCCCGAACGCGACGGGAGCCGTGTTGGCGATCAGGGCCAGGCAGGCGGCCTCGATGGCCGGGAAGCCCGCGCCGACCATCAGGGCCGCCGAGATCGCGACAGGCGCGCCAAACCCCGCGGCTCCCTCGAGGAATGCGCCGAACGAAAAGGCGATGAGCAGCGCCTGGAGTCGATGATCGGCGGAGAGCCCCATCACCGACCGCTTCATGACCTCGATCGCCCCGGCCTCTCCCGAGAGCCGGTAGAGAAACATCGCGGTGACGACGATCCAGCCGATCGGAAACAGGCCGAAGAGCGCCCCCTGCACCGCAGCCATGGCGACCGCGTCGCCCGGCATGCCGAACACGGCCGAGGCGATCAGCAGCGCGGCCACCAGACCGGCCAGGGCCGCCCGCAGGCCTGACCAGCCGGCGAAGGCGAGCAGTCCGAGCAGCACGACCAGCGGCACCGCGGCCGCGAGCGTCGACAGCAGCGGTGAGCCGAGCGGATCGTATGCGTGCTGCCAGACCATCACGGCAGGATACCGTGAGCCGGGTTTCACCGCGTACCCGCTCTGACTTCCGCACCCCGGGTGTCGGGACTACTTCAACGATCCGAGAAACGCGATCACGTCGAGGAACTCGTTGGGTGAGAGCGTGGCCGCGAGCCCTTCGGGCATGCTGCTCTGCCTGAGTTTCGTCCGCTCATCGATGTCGGCGACGGCGATCTTTTTCTTTTCCTTGCCGTCGAAGATCACCACTTCATCGGGCGTTTCGCTGACCAAGAGGCCGACGATGCTGCGGCCGTCGTTGGTGAGCACCGAGGTGGAGAGATACTGATCCGCGACGTCGGCGTTGGGATCGATGATCGACTCGACCAGCTTGTAGGCGGAAAGCCGCTTGCCGACGCCGTTCATGTCGGGGCCGAGGTCGGCCCCCTCGCCGTAGATCTTGTGGCAGGCCACGCATACCCGGCGGAACACCGCCTTGCCGTTGTCGGCGTTGCCCCCCTTCACGTCGGCAAGGGCCTGCATCGCCTTGTTGCGGGCCTCCTCGGGCTGCGGCTCCTTGCTCGTCAGGATCGACAGGAAGGGCACGACCTCCTGCGCCTTCTTCTCCAGCCCGAGGACGCTGTCGACGATCTTCGCGGCGGGTGAGCCCCTGACCACGAACTCGCCGGCGTCGTGCGGCTTTTTCCACACGTCCATGTGGGCGGCCAGTGCCGCATCGCAGGTGTAGTTCACGAAGCGGTCGGCCGGCTCGACGTTGGCCGCCACCACGACGGCGGCCATCGCCGCGGGCGTGTCGAAGAAACTGAGGCCGCGGACCGCCTCGCACCGCACTCGTGGGTGCGGGTCGACGGCCTTGGCGGACAGCAGCGCCTCGGCATCCTTGAAGCGGTCGCGCTCGTCGGCGAGCACGCGGGTGGCCGCCGCCCGGGCCTCGGGCGTGCCGGATTCGAGCAGTTCGTTCAGGAGCGGCCTGTCAACGGCATGAAAACTCTGCTGGAGCCAGAGGACCTCCGTTCGCAGGCGGTCGGCGTCAGTCTCGGAGCCGATCGTATCCAGCCAGGCGGTGGCCGCGGCGAGCACCTCGTCACGGGGCCGGGCCTGGAGATCGGCGCGGGCCCGATAGCGTGTCCGCCACTCCGGGCTCTTCAGCTGGCCGAGCACCTCCTGGATCGACTTGCCGAACTGCGTCTCGGGCTGCACGAGCGGCTTGTCCTTGAAGACGAGTCGGTAGATGCGGCCATGCACGTGGTCACGGTTTGGGTCACGCTGGCTGTATTGCATGTGGCCGATCAGCGGATTGGCCCAGTCGCCGAACCAGAGAGCGCCGTCGGGGCCGATCTGAGGATCGACCGGGCGAAAGTGCTTGTCGGTGCTCTTGATCAGATCGAAGGCCGTCTTCGGGTCTTGGGGATCGTGACGGACCCGTTCGCCCTTGTAGCCGGCGCCGTCGTCGGAGATCGTCCACCGCGGCATGCCGTTGGTGTTGATCACGCAGGCGTAGATGAACTGGTCTTGAACGTCCGCGGGAAACTGCCGGGTGCGGAGGTATTCGCTTCCCACGACCGGCCGCATGCCCTCGGTGTTGAAGACCGGGTTCATGCCCTTGCGGCCGCGGTACTGCGCCCCGGACAGGGGTGTGTCCCAGTGCTGGGAAGCGCCCGTGCCGTCGCCGCAGATGCCCTGTCCCCATTCGTTGAAGACATAGCACCACGGGTTGCCATAGCCCGGCGTCACGAAGTGGCGGATTTTCCAGGTCCGCGGATCGAGCACGTAAGCCCCCGACGAACCGAAGTTGCGAAACGGGCCCCAGGGAGTCTCCACGGCGGTGCTCATCGCCACGCCCTCGAGCATGTGCAGGAGGCCGCCCGGACTCGCCTCGAAGGCGCCGGCCGTGTGGTGCGTGTCTTCCGTGGCCCAGCCGTCGAGCACGTGTACGACCACGTCGGCCTTGTCGTCGCCGTTGGTGTCCTCGAGCCAGAGCATCCGCGGCTGATCCATCACGAGCACGCCGCCGTCGAAGAACTGGAAGCCTGTTGGGCAATGGAGCTTGTCGTAGAAAACGGTGCTCTTGTCTGCCCTGCCATCCTTGTCGGTGTCTTCGAGGATGACGAGTTTGTCGGCGGGCTTGGGGGTGCCCGGCTGCCACTGGGGGTAGCTCGGCATCGTCGACACCCAGAGACGGCCCTTGGAATCGAACGCGAGTTGCACGGGATTGGCCAGTTCCGGAAACCTGGTCTCGTCGGCGAACAACTCGATCTCGAAGCCCGGCGGCACGGTGCAGGTCTTGATGAGTTCGGCTGGTGGCCGGATTGTGGGACCCCCCTCGGCATTCTCGCTGTAAGCCTGCCGCGGCTCACCGAACCGCGTCGCCGGAAGAAAGAGATCGCCCGTGCCCGAGTCGTCCGGCATGTCGGCGACGGCCTTACCCTCGGCGATGTCCCAGACGTAACGATCGCGGACGGCCGCCATGTTGCGGAGTTTCACGAACTCGCGGGGAAAGGTTTCGGTGTCCCAGGTGCGGCGGCCGCCGTAGACATACCAGCCGTTGACCATGCGGTAGTCCTGCAGATGCATCCACGATTTGTCGTTGATGGCGGCGCGGAGCTTCTCGAAGCGGTCGGCGGGAACGGGCGTCGCGGTCGGCGGGCCGAAAAGCGCCTGGTCGAGCACGCCGGCCACGAAGGCATCGCCACGGTCGTTCACGTGACAGCCGTTGATCGTGTGTTGCAGCCCGGGCTCGGCAGTGAACTCCTTGTGCGTCGCGTCGAAGAGGTCGACGAACGCGAGGCCGCGCTTTGCAGCGACCTCCCGCGCCGCGTTGCGGTAGAGGGCCAGGTTGGTGTTCTGACGCTCGGCATCGGGCAGCAGCGGGTCGCCGCTCGGTTCCGCGGCGATGGGCGAAACGATCACGAATCGCGGAGCGGCCTTGGTGTCGTCGCGGGGATATGTCTTCGCGAGTTGCTCGAGAAACTGTTCGTAGTCGGCCTTGAACTTCGCGATCCCATCGGGGCCGGCGAACGACTCGTTGAAGCCGAAGAACAGGAGGTACGTGTCGGCACCGAACGCCGCCAGCGGATCGTCGAGCTTGGTGTAATCGGTGGCCCGCTGCCGGTTCCCCACCTCGTCGGCCGGGCGGGCGAAGTTGCGGATCACGAGATGCTTGGCCGGAAACCGCTGGTGCAGGAGCGCTTCGAAGTGGCCGAAGAGGTTCATCCGCTCCGCGGTCGAGTTGCCGACGAAGGCGACCCGCTCGCCGTCGAGGAGTTGCAGCGGCAACGTGCTCGGCGGAAGGGCGGGCCGTGCGGGCCGGGCGGGCGTCGCCAGGAGCTCGCGGGCCGTCTTGAGGGGATCGCCTTCCTTCTTCTTCTCGTCGGCAAACGCGGCCGGGAACGCCGCCAGGCCGAGGGCCATGAGGCCACCGCCGACGACGCACGAACTCAGAAACAGATACCGGAGGGGCTGCGGCCGCATCGCGAATGCCTGCGAAGGAAAGGGGAATCTTCCACCAGTCCCATGGTAGATCTCTCCGGGGCGTTTGTGGAGAGTCAGTCGGCGAACACCGGCCTTGGTGCGCCACCACGACGCTCCGCATCGTCCGGACGCGCTCTAGGCCAGTAAATCCGCCACGACACGGGCGTGCTCCACGCCGGTGAGCTTCTGGTCCAGGCCCAGATGACGGAACGTGAAACGCTCGTGATCGAAACCGAGCAGGTGGAGCACCGTGGCGTGGAAGTCGCGGATGTGCACCGGATCTTTGACGATGTTGTAGGAGAAGTCGTCGGTCTGGCCGTAGATCTGCCCCGGCTTCGAGCCGCCGCCTGCCATCCACATCGTGAAGCAGCGGGGATGGTGGTCGCGGCCGTAGTTTTCCTTGGAGAGCCCTCCCTGGGAGTAGACCGTGCGGCCGAACTCACCGCCCCAGATGATCAGCGTGTCGTCGAGAAGGCCGCGGGCCTTGAGATCCTGCACGAGGCCATAGCAGGGCTGGTCGATGTCCTTGCAGCCGCTCGTCAGCCGACCGACCACGTTGGCATGGGTGTCCCAATGGTTGAGATAGATCTGCACGAACCGCACGCCCCGCTCGACCATCCGGCGGGCCATGAGCACGGAGTTGGCGAAGGATCCCGGGTTCTTGACCTGGTCGCCGTAGAGCGCGAGCGTGCTTTCGGACTCGCTGGAGATGTTCGTCAGGTCCGGCACGCTCGACTGCATCCGGAAAGCCATTTCGTACTGGGCGATCCGCGTGCGCGTCTCGGGGTCGCCGATCTGCTCGAGCGTCCGCTGATTCAGCGCCTGCAGACCATCGAGTGTCTTGCGACGCACATCGCCCGACACGCCGGGGGGATTGTTGATGTAGAGGATCGGATCACCGGCCGAGCGGAAGCTCACCCCGGAGTATTCACCCGGCAGATATCCGCTCGACCAGAGCCGGGCGCCGATCGCCTGCGCCTGTTCCGGCTTCGTCGATCGCGCCACGAGCACCACGAACGTCGGCAGATCCTTGTTGAGGCTCCCGAGGCCGTAACTCGTCCAAGAGCCGAGGCAGGGCCGGCCTGAAATCTGGTTGCCGGTCTGCATGTAGGTGATCGCCGGCTCGTGGTTGATCGCCTCGGTGTGCATGCTTCGGATGAAGCACATGTCATCGACCATTTTCGCCGTGTGCGGCAGCAACTCGCTCACCCACATGCCGCTCTGGCCGTGCTGCGAAAACGTGAACTTCGAGGGTGCGATCGGAAACCGCTTCTGCCCGCTCGTCATCGTGGTCAGCCGCTGGCCGTTACGGATGCTCTCGGGCAGGTCCTTGTCGTACCAGTCGTTCATCACGGGCTTGTAGTCGTAGAGATCCTGCTGCGGCGGTCCTCCAACCATGTGCAGGTAGATCACGTGTTTCGCCTTCGGTGCGAAATGCGGTCCGACGGCGGCCGCAACCTTCTCGAATCCGGCCGCGGGCGCGGAGGTGTTGGCGAAGGTTCCCTCCTGCATCAGCGACGCCAGGGCGGCACCTCCGAGCAGGTGGCTTCCCTGCTCGAAGAACCGACGCCGTGTGAGGTTGAGACCGAGTTCGTCGAGCGGGGAACGGATGGGAGGATTCATGGGCAGGGGACCTCGACTACTTGCAGAGGACTTCGTCCAGATTCATCAACTCGTTCGTGAGCATGGTCCAACTCGCGAGGAGCACGGGATCGGTGGCCCGCGGCTTGGAATCACCGATCACGATCAGTTGCTTCGCATCCTCGGGATGGGCCTTGTACCATTCCGTCAGTTCGGCCAGCGACGTCTTCACGATCGCGAGTTCTTCGGATGTGAACGGCCGGGCGAGCAGCCGCTTGGACAGAAAATCGATCCGGGTGGCATCGCTTTCGCCGCCGATCTCGAGCGCCCGATCGGCGAGGGCCCGCGCGGCCTCGACGAACTGCGGGTCGTTCAGGGTGACGAGCGCCTGGAGCGGCGTGTTCGTGCGCTCGCGTTTGACGCAGCAGTTTTCCCGCGACGGCGCGTTGAAGATGTCCATGGAGGCCGGCGGTGCCGACCGCTTCCAGAACCAGTACATGCTGCGGCGATAGACGTTTTCCCCCTTGTCGCGCGCGTAGCGGCTCGTGTTGCCCCCCATCGAGACGGCCTCCCAGACGCCGTCGGGCTGATAGGGCTTCACGCTCGGGCCGCCGATCTGCCTGACGAGCAGGCCACTCGCCGCGAGGGAGTAATCGCGGACCATCTCGGCATCCATGCGGAACCGCGGTCCGCGAGACAAGAGTCGGTTGGCGTTGTCCTTTGCCAGCTTTTCGGCCGTCGTCACGGCCGCCTGCCGGTAGGTAGCGCTGGTCACCATCAGCCGGAAGAGCTGTTTAACGTCCCAGCCACCCTCACGAAATTCGACCGCCAGCCAGTCGAGCAGTTCCGGATGGCTCGGCAGTTCGCCCGTCGTGCCGAAGTCACCGCTGGTGCGGACGAGCCCCGTGCCGAACACCTCCTGCCAGAAACGGTTGACCGTCACTCGCGAGGTGAGCGGATGGTCCTGGAGCAGCAGCCACTGGGCGAGGCCAAGACGGTTTTTGGGCAAGGACTCGGGGAACGGCGGCAGAATATCGGGCGTGTCGGCCTGGACCTCGTCCTTCCGTTTGTCGTATTCGCCGCGGTCGAGGACGTAGGCCTTGGCCATCTCCTTCTTTTCGTTCATCACATGGGCCACGGTGCCACGCTGGCGGATTCCCGCGTGTTCGGCCTCGAGTGTCGCTGCGGCGGCGGAGGCGGCGGCAAAAGGCTTGTCCTGAGTGGCGAGCCACCAGTCATAGAGGCCGCCGGCGGCTTTGACGCGTTCCTCCGGCGGCAGTTTCACGATGTCGGCGATCTGCTGAGCGCGGGAGAGGCCCTCGATTTCCGCTGCCGAAAGGGCTCGGCCCCAGAGCGACAGGCTCGCGAGGCCGACGCCATGCGCCGTAGCCGCCTGCGACCGGCCGCCGATCGTGAAGGGCACCGCGGTGCGAATCGTGCTCTTCTTGAACTTGTTGTTTTCGACCTGCGGCTTCTGTGCCTTCCCGTCGTAGTAGATCTTCACGCCCTCGGCCTTGCCGGATCCGTCGTAGGTCATCGAGACGAACGTCCAGGTGTCTGCCTTGAGCTGACCGTTGGCCACCACCTTGAGCGCGTCGTCGGGATAGGAGTGGATGAGGTGCATCCCGATCCGTCGCCCTTCAACCCAGACGTCCCAGCCGCGGTGGGCGTTGGCCTCGTCCATCCGCGCGACGACCGCATAGGAAGAATCGTTGCCGGGCACGCGGACCCAGCACGACACGCTGAAGGGCTGGTCGTGCTCGAAGTCGCCGGCGGCGGCGAGTTCGCCGGCCTTGCCGTCGAGAAGAACGGCAGGCGATCCGCTTGGGCCGGCCTGCCAGTTGGTCGAGGCGGTGAGCGGCAGCTCGGTCTGTTTGCCCACCAATCCGGCGCGGGTCGTCTTTCCCTGTCCCTCGGCGAACGGGAGATCCACCAGGGGTGTGTCCTGCGGAAGCATCGTGGCGACGGCCGCCGGGGTGGCGGCTTTGATCCAGGCATCGAACTCGGGCCTCGCGGCCTGCTTGCGGCTTTCGACGGCCGCCTTCGCAGCGGGCAGTTCCTTTTCGAGCACCGCGAACCGCGGCCGGTCTTCGGGCTTCGGCACCAGCAGGATTGGCGGCGTGTCCTGAATGTTGCCGTCCATCGCGGCCTGCGTCGTGTTGTTGAAGAAGGCCGAGAGTTCGTAGAACTCCTTCTGCGTCAGGGGATCAAACTTGTGGTTGTGGCAGACGGCGCAACCCGTCGTGAGTCCCATCCAGACGGCCGACGTGGTCTCCGTACGGTCTCGGGTATAGAGGACGAGATACTCCTCCCCGATCACGCCCCCCTCGTTCGTCGTCATATTGCAGCGGTTGAAGCCGCTGGCAATGCGATTGTCCAGGATCTGCTCGGGCGTGGCGCCAGACCCGTGATCACTCACCAGGTCTCCCGCCAGTTGGAGAATCGTGAACTGATCGAACGGCATGTTGCGGTTGAAGGCATTGATCACCCACTGCCGGTAGGTCCACATCTCCCGGTAGTTGTCGAAGTGGATCCCGTGCGTGTCGGCGTAGCGTGCGTAGTCGAGCCAGTGGCGTCCGCGATGCTCGCCCCATTCGAGGCTGGAAAGCAGCGTGTCGACGAGCCGTTCATAGGCATCGGGATGCGGATCGGCGACGAAGGCGTCGACGATGGCAGGCTCCGGCGGGAGGCCGGTGAGGTCGAGGGCGAGCCTGCGAGCCAGCGTCCGTCGATCGGCTTCGAGAGCGGGCGCGAGCCCCTCCGCCTCGAGACGACTCAGGACGAAACGGTCGATCGGGTTTTTCACCCAGCCTTCCTGTTTGACGGCGGGCGGCTCGGGCCGCTTGGGCGGGATGAAAGACCAGTGGGGTTGGTATTCGGCCCCTTCGGCGATCCAGCGCTTGAGCCGTTCCTTTTGCTCGGACGTGAGCAGCTTTTTCAGGGCTGGCGGCGGCATCACCTCCTCGGGATCGTCCGAGAAGATGCGGTCGAGCATGACGCTCGAATCGGGATCGCCCGGGACGATCGCCCCAGACTCCACCGCCTCGTCGCGAACGTCGAGGCGGAGGTCGCCTTTCCGGCCGGCACTGTCGGCCCCATGGCAGGAGAAGCAGTTCTCCACCAGGAGCGGACGAATGTCCTTGTTGAAGTCGAGCCCGGCGGCAGAAGCCATCCCGGCGACCGCACTGCAAAGCAGGCAGATGAATCCAGATCGGAACAGGCGCATGCGATCTCCTCGTTGCCGACAAACCGCGAGCCGACAGGCCGCGTTATTCAGCAGTGCGAACCAAGGAATCGGCGTTGCACTCCGCCGTTCACCAATCACTACCTTTAGAACTCTAGCACGTGATCCGGCCCCGGGCAACGCTTGGTGACGCGTGTGGCAAGCCCTGTTGCCGGCACATTTTCGGGAAAAACGGAGGGGCCCGGGGCAGCGGAATCGAGGCCTTCCGTCGGGAAGCCCCAAGCGCGAGCGCGGGGAATGCGCCCTCCACCTCGCCTCGCGACTCCCCTTGAACGGTTCCGCGTAGACTTGCGGGCATCGCGATCGGAGTTGCTGGTTTGGGTGGACAGGGAGGGTGTGTCAGCATGTCGACGACGACTCGAATGCGTTCCCGGCATGGCCTTGTGGCCACGGTGATCTGCCTCGGTGCACTGCATCTCATTCTCGGAGGATCCGCCGTGAACCGTCGTGTCGCCCATGCCGACGACTTGCCATCGGGGTCACGGGGCGAGGCTTGGAAGCGGGTCGAGCAGGCGCTCGCTGAGGGCAAACCGAAGTCGGCGGCTGCGGCACTTGCCGGCGTCGAGCAGGCAGCCCTAGCCGACAAGGCCTGGGCCGAGGTCGCCCGGGCGATCGCCACGCGAATCCTTGCGGAGACGGGCGATCGGCCGCCGGACGATCCTGAGCGAGTGATCCTCCTCGCCGGCGCGATCGACAAAGCGCCGGCCGAGACACGACCGGTGCTCGAGGCGATTCGGGCCAACTGGACGTGGGTCTTTTTTCAGATGAATCGCTGGCGGTTCCAGCAGCGCACGCAGGGGGGCGCGCCGGCCGATGACCTCGCGACGATCGCCGAATGGGATCTGCCCACGATCGTGAAGGAGATTCGCACTCGATTCGCAACGGCGGCCGGAGCGGCTGGCAGCCCGGAGCGGGCCATGCTCCAAAAGCTCCCGGTCGCGGAGTGGTCGGCGCTCATCGAGGCCGGCACGATGCCCGACGCCTGGCGACCCACCGTGTTTGACGTGATCGCGCGGGACGCCCTCGCGTTTGCAGCGTCCGGTGAGCGGGGGCTCGTCTCGCCCGAGGACGCCTTCGAGCTCGACGCGGAGTCGCCCGCGCTCGGCACACTCGAGGAGTTTCTGGCGTGGCAGCCCGAGGCCGACGCCGCCATCACCGACAAGGACTCGCCGCTGCTCGAGGCCGCCGGTCTTTTCCGCGGGCTGCTCGAGTTTCATCGCGGCGATGCCGACCGCTCGGCGCTCCTCTCCGCCGACCTCGACCGCCTCCTCTGGGCGAGCGGCGCGGCCGTGGGGCCGGAACTCGCCGACCGCAAGCAGGCGGCGCTCGAGTCCTTCATCGAACGTGCCGGCGACCACGAGACGGCCGCACTCGCCCGCTTCCACCTGGCGCAGCTCGTCCGCGAGGCGGGGGACCTCGTCGAGGCCCGTGCGATTGCGCAGGCCGCCGCCGAAAAGCATCCCAACAGTGCCGGCGGTGTGATGTGTCGCAATCTCGTCACGGAGATCGAGTCGCGCGATCTCTCGCTGATGACCGAGCGGTCATGGGCCGCGCCCTGGCCCGTCGTCCGCGTGACCTACCGCAATCTCGCGAAGGTCCACCTCCGGCTGGCGAAGGCCGACGTCGAGAGCCGGCTCAAAGCGGGAAAACCGCACTCCGGCTGGCTCGACGACACCGACCGGGCCGCGATTCTCGCACTCCCCGCGGTGCGGACGCACGCCGCCGACCTGCCAGCGACACCCGACTACCAGTCGACGCACCACGACATCCCGGTGGCCACCGCGTTCGACGCGAAGTCGCTCGAGCCGGGTGCCTACTGGGTGATCGCCAGCCACCGCGACGACTTCGGCGGGCAGGACAACGTGGTCAGCGTCACGATGATCCGCGTCACGCGGCTGGCGATCGTGACGGAGCACACCCAGCAGGTATTTGCGCGACGACTCGCTGTCCCCGCGGGCGGACCCGGCGGCGCGCCCGCCGTGGCCCGGCCCCGGCCTGTGCGCGGCGGCTCCGCGCCGCTCGCCGGCCACGTCATCGATATCGCCAGCGGCGAGCCGGTGGCTGGCGCGGCGGTGCAGCTTTTCGTCCGCTCCCAGCAGGGGAATCCGCCGCCGTTCGCTGCCGGTCCGTCGGCTACGACTGATCAGGATGGACGGTTTGACGTCGAGTGCGAGCAGGGCCGGGAGCTCGTCGTCGTCGCGACGGCCTCCCTCGATGGGAAAAAGCACCAGGCCGACACCGACGCGACGAGCGTGTGGCAGAACGTTGCGGCCGACCACACGGCGACGGTCGTGCTCGTCACCGATCGCGGCATCCACCGGCCCGGCCAGATTGTGTTCTACAAGGGCATCGTCTGCGCGGGCGACCAGGTAAAGGGAGACTACGCCGCCGTGGCCGGCCGCGACGTGGAAGTCACGTTCCGCGACGCCAACGGCCGTGAGGTGGCGAAGGTCAATCACAGGACCAACGCTGCCGGCTCGTTCAATGGCAACTTTCCCGTGGCCACCGGCGCATTGCCAGGACAGTGGTCGATCCAGGCGAATGCCGGCGAGGCCCTAGGCGGCATCGGCGTCCGCGTGGAGGAATACAAGCGGCCGAAGTTCCTGGTCACACTCGCGGCGCCGGAGAAGTCGCCGCCGCTTGGTGGCGATGTGGTGCTTACCGGCACCGCCGCCACCTACACCGGCCTCGCCGTCGCCGACGCCACGGTGAAGTGGCGGGTGGAACGTCAGGTGCGGTTTCCCAGCTGGTGCCGCTGTTTCTTTCCGTGGCTGCCCTTCGGCGGCGAAGCCCAGCGGATCGCGCGGGGTACGGCGAAGACCGACGCGAACGGGAAGTTCACCGTCACGTTTCCAGCCAGGCCCGATCGCGGCGTGCCCAAGGAATCGCTGCCGGTGTTCACGTTCAAGGTCACGGCCGACGTCACCGATGCCGGCGGCGAGACCCGCACGGGCGAACGGAGCGTGAACGCGGGCTACACCGACGTCGAGGCCGCGGTCGCGGCAAAGCCCTGGCAGACAGCCAGGGGTGGGGAGCCGACGGCGGTGGAGATCGAGATCGCCACCACGACGCTCGATGGAGTACCGCGAGGCGCCGCCGGCACGCTCACGGTGTCGCGGCTCGTGCAGCCCGCGGAGGTGGTTCGGAGCGACTTCTTCGACGCGCGGTCTTTCCCGATGCCGCGGCCTGGCCGCGGTCGTTCGCCGCGTGGTGGCAGGGGGCGGCCGGGCGCGGCGATCCCGCGGCCGCGACCTGAGCCCGTCGAGCCGAATCCGGCAGATCCCGAGACCTGGGCGGCGGGTGAGGCCGTGGTCACCGACCGCGTCTCGACCGACAAGCAGACGGGCAAGGTCGCCTCGACGGCGAAGCTGAAGCCGGGGCTCTACCGCGCGGTGTTCGAGATTCCTTCCCAGGGCGACGTTCCGGCCGTGAAGGCGCAGCAGCTCGTCGAGGTGATCGATCCCGCCGCGGACCGCTATGGCGTGAAGCGGGCCTTCGCGATGTTTCCCGAACAGATGTCGGTCGAACCGGGCGGAGACTTCCGCGCGGTCATGGGCACGGGCTATGAGAAAGGTCGGGCGCTCGTCGAGGTTTCCCAGGCCGGCGAGGTGCTCGAGCGATTCTGGACCGATCCCCAGCGAACACAGTGGCCGGTGAGCGTGAAGGTGACCGACGCGCGGCGCGGCGGGTTCACCGTGCGGGCGTGGCTGGTCCGCGACGGCCGGTTGCAGGTCGAGTCGCGGACGGTGGACGTGCCGTGGACGAACAAAAAGCTCTCGATCGCATGGGAGCGGTTCACGCGCCGCGTCGAGCCGGGCGCGAAGGAGGTCTGGCGGGCGAAGATCATCGGTAACGATCCGGCGACGCCGGCCGTGGCCGAGTTTCTCGCGCTGGCCTACGACCAGTCGCTCGACGCGCTCGCCCCGCACCAGTGGCCGGGCGACGGCCTCACGGGCCTCTTCCGCCGCGAGGCGAGCTGGACGCACCTCGGCTTCACGAACGGTGCGGCGAGTCTGAACCACGTGCTCGGCCACTTCGACGCCCATTTTGCCGACGTGCCGCCGATGAGGTTTCGCCGACTCCGCGATCCGTTCGGCGTGCCCGAGGGGATGCACGGGGGCCGCGGCTGGAGGATGGAGATGGCGGCCCCGATCGCAATGGCGATGGCCGACGGGGCCGAGCTCCCTGCACCGCGGCGAATGATGTCGAAGGCAGCGGGCAACCGGATGGGAGCCGGCGAGGCCGGCAAGCAACAGACCGAGGAGGGGGCTGCACCGCCCGCCGAGCCCGCGGCCAGTTCAGCGGTCGCGGCTGCACCTCCACCGCGGAAAAACCTCGTCGAGACGGCGTTTTTTCTGCCCACGCTCACAAGCGGCACAGACGGCGTCGTGACCATCGAGTTCACGCTCCCCGACACGCTCACGACCTGGCAGTTCAAGGGGCTGGCCCACGACGCCGCGTTGCGATCGGGCACGCTCATGGACACGGCCGTGGCCGCGAAGGACCTGATGGTCGAGCCGCTCGTGCCCCGGTTTGTGCGCGAGGGCGACGTCGTACGGATCCCGGTGAAGGTGAGCAACAAGTCCGCCGGCCGACTCGCCGGAAAGGTGACGTTCGCGCTGGCGGACGCCCGCACGAACGACTCCCGCGACAGCCTCGTCGAGGGACCGAGGGAACTGCCGTTCGACCTTGCGGTCGGCGAATCGAAGCCGGTGGTGTTTACCGTCAAGGTCGCCGATGGCACCGATGTGCTCCGCTACCTCGCCGTGGGCACGGCCGCGGGTTCGGCGAAGCCGGCGAGCGACGGCGAGGAGGCCCTGCTGGCGGTCCTGCCCCGCCGCGTGCTCGTCACCGAGACCGTGCCGCTCACGATCCGCGGGCCAGGTGAGCGGAACGTCTTGCTCGACCGGCTCGCGAAGAGTGCGGGCACCGACATCCGGAGCCAGTCGCTCGTCGTCCAGGCCGCGTCCAACCCGGCCTGGTACGCCGTTCTCGCGCTGCCCTCGATCATGGAAGAGACCGACGAGAGCACCGAGACGCTCTTCACGCGGCTCTACGCCAACTCGCTCGCCCGGCATCTGGCCACGAGCGACCCGCGGATCGCCCGGGTGTTCGAGCAGTGGAAGGGCATGGCCGCCCTCGAGAGCCCGCTCGAGAAGAACACCGACCTCGTGAAGACGCTCCTCGCCGAGACGCCCTGGGTCCGCGAAGCGGTGGACGAGAAGGAGGCTCGGGCCCGGATCGGCCTGCTCTTCGACACGACCCGTACGACGAACGAAACCAACGCAGCCCTGACCCGGCTCGCCGCACTCCGCAACGGCGACGGCGGCTGGCCCTGGTTCCCCGGCGGCCGCACCTGCGACTCCGTCAGCCTCGGGATCATCGCCGGCTTCGGCCGGCTGCGGTCCGCTGGCGTGAAGATCGACGTGCAGTCGGCGCTCCAGGCCATCCCCTGGCTCGACGGCCGGCTGGTCGAGGAGAAGAAGTGGGCCGAGAAGGTGAAGGAGCCCGTTCTCACTCCGATCGGCGCCTACGCCCTCTACGCGCGAAGCTTCTTCACGGCCGACGCGCCGCCGCAGGGGGAGGCCGCGGCCGCGATCGAGTGGGGTCTCGACGTAGGCCGAAAGCGGTGGATGAAGATCGACGACCGTCGCTCGCAGGGGCACCTCGCGATCGCGCTCTCGCGGGCCGGTGACAAGCCGGCGGCGCTCTCGATCGTCGATAGCCTGAAGCAGCGGGCGGTCGATGCCGACGTGAAGCCGGGGCAGGAGAAGGACTCCTGGCAGGGCATGTGGTGGCGCGACCCCCACCCGGGCTGGTGGAGCTGGGCCTACGCTCCGATCGCCACGCAGGCGATCATGGTCGAATGCTTCGACGAGGTGGCCGGCGACAAGGATTCGGTCGAGGCCCTCAAGGTCTGGCTCTTGTCGCAGAAGCGCACGAGCCGCTGGCCGGGGAGCCGCTCCACCGCCGACGCCGTCGGCGCCCTGCTCGGTCGCGGTGGCGACCTGCTCGGCTCGCAGGAGCTCGTCACGGTGACCGTGGGAGACGAGGCGATCGCTCCCGAGAAGGTCGAGGCCGGCACGGGCTTCTTCGAGACCCGGTTCGTCCGCCGCGAGATCGAGCCGGCGATGGCGACGGTGACCATGAAGAAGCCCGACGCGGGCCTTGCTTGGGGCGGCGTCCATTGGCAGTATCTCGACGACATCGCCAACGTGCCGGCGGCGGGCCGCGAGGAGCTGGCGATCGAGAAGAAGCTGTTCGTGAAGCGGTTCACGAAGGCGGGCCCGGAGCTCGTGCCGGCCGGCGACGGCACGGCCGTCGAGCTGGGCGACGAGCTCGTCGTGCGGCTCGTGGTGACCAGTGACCGCGACTATGAG
>JAIOPD010000141.1 GCA_021414115.1 Planctomycetia bacterium | reverse complement strand
GAAGTCGTTCCGCGACGGCATGCAGGACTTCACCCAGAGCCTCAAGAGCCTCATCGACCAGGGGCTGATCGACCGCAACGACGCGATGGAAATCGCCCCCAATCGCGAGGCGCTGGAGATGGCGCTGAAGGGCATCGGGGTGTCGTGATGCCTGTTCTTTCCCGCCGCATCGCAGCGGCCGTGGCCGTGGCCGCGGTCGCGTTGCCTGCCGCCGCGGCCGACACCGGCGCGGGCTGGCCGGCGGGCATCCCGCAGGGCTGGAACACCCGGGGCACGGGAGGTGGTCTGGCGATCCTTCCCGCGGTGCTCTCCTGGCTCGTGATCCTCGGCTGGATACGGTCGGTCGACTGGATCTCCCGCGACGCTACGAAGCACAAGTTCACGCCCGCCTTCTGGGGCATGGTCTGCGGCCTGCCGCTGTTCGTCGCGGCGCTCTTCGCGTGGTGGATCCCGTCGGTGATCGCCGGCCTCGCGCTTCTGCTCGTCGCCTGGCTCGCCCCCGCGGTCACCTACTGCCTGATCCGCAACAAGTCGCTGCCTCTGTCGGAGCAGGTGCTCACCGTCGGCCACGCGCGGCGGATCGTGGCCGGGCTCCTACAGCCCCTGGGCATCGAGATCGCCGCCGCCATCAACGAGGGCGACGTGCTCCCGAAGGTGCAACTGGCGGCCGCCGGTGGCAAGGACGCGGCCGAGAACGCCGCGCGGTTGGAGGCGGCGACCAAGCTGCCGGGCTTCGAGGAGGCCCGCAAGACGATGCTCACGGCCGTCATGGCCCGGGCCGCCACGCTGGTCATCGACTGTGAGCCGGCCGGCATGGCCGTGCGACACGAAGTCGACGGGGTCTGGGAGAAGCCCCGGATCCGCCGGCCACCGAAGAGCCGCAAGGAGAAGGAGACGTGGGTCGAGGCGCCGAAGTCGAGCCTCGAGGTGGGCCAGGCGGTCGTCGCGGTGCTGAAGACGCTCGCGGGGCTGCCGGCCGCGGCACGTGATGCCAAGACCGCGCCGTTCCTCCTGCAGGTCGATGGCAAGCCCCGCAACTGCCGGCTCTCCGTTCGCGCGCAGCCGACGGGCGAGCAACTGGTGATCCAATTCGAGCCGCCTGCCGCCGTGTTCAAGAAGCTCACGGATCTCGGCATGCCCGAACCCCTCGCCGAAAAGCTGATTGGCCTGGCGGCCGTGGAGCGGGGCCTGATCCTCGTGTCGTCGCCCCCCGCCTCCGGCCTGACGACGACGTTTGACATCCTCGTGCAATCGGCCGACCGGCTGCTCCGCGACTTCATCTCGCTCGAGGATGCGGCGGCGCCTGCCCGTGAGATCCAGAACGTCAAACCCGTGCCCTTCGACGCCCGGACGGGAGTCAGGCCGCTCGACGCGCTTGCCGACGTGCTTCGCACCTATCCCAACGTGATCGTCACCCGTGACGTCCGCGACAAGGCGCTGGTCGCGGAACTGTTGAAACTTGCCGACGAGGACAAGTTCGTGATCATGAGCCTCAAGGCCTCCGACGCGGCCGATGCGATCGCGCGGATCCTCGCCTGCGGCGTGCCGCCGCAGCTGCTCGCCAAGACGCTCGTGGGATGCCTGTCGCAACGGCTCGTGCGGAAACTCTGTCCGAAATGCCGCGAGGACTATCCGCCCCCGGCGGAACTGCTCGCCCGGCTCAGGCTCACCCCCGAACAGCTCCCTCACCTCCGCAAGGCGTCGCCGCACGGGTGCCGGCTCTGCGGTGGCACCGGCTATCTGGGCCGCACGGCGATCCACGAGCTCGCGAGCGGTGCCACGCTCCGCAAGGCGATCGCCGCCGGTACCGACACCGCCACCGTCCGCAAGGCCGCGATCCAGGACGGGATGAAGCAGCTTCGCGACGCCGGCATGGCGCTGGTCCTGGAGGGCGTCACCTCGCTCGAGGAGCTCCAGCGGGTGTTCGCGGTCGGAGGAGCTGCTCCGGCCGCCGCCACCGGGAAAGGGGTCGCGACGAAATGATCGATCTGGGGCTGCTCGCCGTGTTCGTGGTGGTGTCTTTCGCGCTGTGGCGCGAGGGGCTCTGGGCCGCGATGATCATGCTGCTCAACCTGCTCTTTGCCGCGAGCTTTGCGACGGCATGGTACGAAGCGGTCGTCGCACTCGTGCGGCCGAGTCTCGCGAGTTACGACTATCTCCTCGACAGCCTCTGCCTGTGGGGATTGTTCGCGATCATTCTCTTGGTGCTCCGGGAGGCCACCGACCGCGTCTCCCGGACGAAGGTGCGGTTCCGCAGGCCGGTGGAGATGTTCGGCTGTCCGCTCGTCGCCGCGATCGCCGCCTGGATCATGGTCTGCTTCACGGCGGCCTCGCTCCACACGGCGGCCGTGCCGCGGGATCTCGTGCAGCCCACGCCCGAGGCGCGGATGTTCTTCGGGCTCGCCCCCGACCGCCGCTGGCTCCAGTGGGTCCGCGGCTCGTCGCGCGCCGGGCCGTTCGCCCGGCCCGATCATGCCTTCGATCGCGATGCCCGCTTCATCATCGACTACGCCAATCGGCGGAAGCAACTCGAAGGCCTGCCCGACCTCCGCGTCGCGACGCCGTGAGCCTGCCATGGAACAGACGACGGACTATCGACCAGTGAGCGCGTGGGCCGTCGCCGCCCTGCTGGTCGGAGTGTTTTCAGCGTTGGCCGTCGTCACCCGCTTCGCCTGGGGGCTGCCGCTGCTCGGAGTGGGCCTCTCGGTCGCGGCCCTCGGCGACGTCGCCCGCCCCGGGGCGACCAAGGCGGGACGGCCCCTGGCCCTGGCAGGCCTCGCCCTCGCGCTCGGCTTTGGCGCCCAGGCCGTGACCGCGGCCGCGGTGTCACGCTGGATCGTCGGCCACCGGGCCCGCGCCGCGGCCACCGTCTGGATCGATGCGGTCCGCGCGGGCCGCATGGCCGAGGCGATCGGAGTCTCCGCCCCGACCCTGCTGCCACCGACGGCGAGCGGCCCCGGTGCGCCCGCCGAAGAAAACGAGGCCGAGGAACGGATTGAACGATTCGCGACGCTGCCCGCCGTGCAGGCCCTCGTCGCGTGTGGCTTAGGCCGCCCCGCCGTGCTGGCCGCGTCCCCCGTCGCTGCCGATGACGGTGACTGGACGGTGCGGGTGTCGCTCTTAAAGTGCACTGGGCAGGATGCCACGCTCCGGCTCGTCGTCACCCCGAGAGTCGTGCCGTCAGCGGGCGCCACCGTGGAACGCTGGACGGTCAGCACGGTCGATCTCGACCGCTGACCTCGCCCGCATCAAGCCTCGTGCGTGAAGCACCGGACGGCGGCGATCGAATCGGCTCCGGCGGCGAGCATCACCAGCCGGTCGAAGCCGAGGGCGGCCCCGAAGCCCGCGGGCATCGCGTCGCCGTGCGCGGCGAGCAGCCGCTCGGGCAGCGGCAGCACTGTCCGGCCGGCCTGCGCGCGCACGGTGTTGGCCCGCCCGATCCGCTCCGCGAGCACCTCGCGGCTCGTCTCCTCCTCCCAGCCGTTGGCGAGTTCGACACCCGCGACGAAGAGCTCGAAGCGCCGCGCCACCCCGGGCGTCGCCGGGTCGATGCGGGCGAAGGCCGCCTGCGAGGCGGGCCAATCGACGAGCATCGTAGGCCGCTCGCGGCCGAGCTGCGGCTGCACCACCTCGGCGAGCAGGAGTTCGAAGCCGCGGTCCCAGCGTTCGTCGGGATCGGCGGCGGGGCCACCCTCCGGCAGGTTCACGCCGCGCCGCCGCGCGGCCTGCTCGAGTTCCTCTGCCGTGGCCACGAAGGGGTCGATCGCGGCGTATCTGGTGAAGGCGTCGAGGCAGGTCACCCGCTCGATGCCGCGAGTCCCGAGTGCGACGGTGCAGAACGCCTCGATGAGGCTAGCCGCATCGTCGAGCGTTCCCCCCGGTTCGTACCACTCGAGCAGGATGAACTCGACGTCGTGCTGCCCGCCCCGCTCGCCGGCGCGAAAGGCCTGCGCAAACTGGTAAATCGGTCCCGCGGCCCGCGCCAGGAGCCGCTTCATGAGCGCCTCGGGGCTCGCCTGCAAAAACCGCGGCTCGCGTTCGCCCTCGAGACGCACCGCGATCGGATCGATATGGGCCTCGGGCAGCACCTCGCGGGAGAGCACGGGGGTGTCGACTTCGAGGAACCCACGACCGTCGAACACGCCGCGGAGATCGCGGCGTACCCGGGCTCGGAGTTCGAGGATGGGCCGTGCCGTCATGCGTGACGCTGTTGGTTCAGCCGCTGGCTGAGGCTGCCTGGGGGCGGGCGAGTTTTTCGGCCGTTTCCCGGTACACGAGCACCGGGCACGGCGCCCGCCGGACGACGGCCTCGGCGACGCTCCCCATCAGCATCCGCGTCACGCCGGTGCGGCCGTGAGTGCCGAGCACGATCATCTCGACGCCCTCGTCGCCCGCGATCCGGACGATCTCGCCGGCCGGATCGCCCATCGAGAGCCGGTGCGTGAACGGCACCGACGCATCCTTCGGCCTGACGTCCTCGAGCATCTTCAAGATCCGCTCGGAGTCGGGTTCCGGAATCCCGTAATAGAGTTCCCCGCCGCCGTAGGCCAGCGGCGGCTCCTCGACGTGGACGATGAGCAGCTTCGCGTCGCTCGACTTGGCAAGCGCCGCGGCATGCTCGAGCGCGGCGTCGCTGGCCGTGGAGAAGTCGGTCGGAAAGAGAATCGTCTTGGCCATGGTCGGGTCTCCCGCGTGACGCTTGGTGAGGGCTTCTGCCCGGGGACGGCGTTTCCTTCACCGCGACAATCATACCCGGCGAGGGCACGCCCTGGTCGGCCGGCGTCAGTGCAGCCGCATCCCAGGCAGCGCTCCCGAGTCGGGTGAGAGCAGGTAGACACCTGGGGCCCCGGCGCCGCTCGCGGCCACGACCATGCCCTCGCTGAGGCCAAACTTCATCTGCCGCGGCGCGAGATTCGCGACCACAACCACCAGCCGGCCGACGAGCGCGGCCGGGTCGTGAAAGCCCTTGATGCCGGCGAACACCGTCCGCGTGGCGTCGCCGCCGAGGCTCACCGTGAGCTTGAGGAGCTTCTTCGCCTCGGGCACCTCCTCCGCCGCGACGATCCGCGCGATGCGGAGGTCGATCTTGGCGAAGTCGTCGATCGTGCAGGTCGCGGCGAGCGGTTCGGCGGCGAGCGGCTCCCCTGTATCGGCCGGGGCGGTGGCGGGGATTTCCATCGTCGATCCTCCAGAGGTGTTTTTGTCGGTGACCGCATCCTGCTTCGAGGCGGCGATCACCGCCTCGGTCTGTGCGGGCTCGACACGTTTCATGAGCGGCGTGAAGGCTGCCACGGGCACGCCTGCGAGCGGCGTCTGGGCTTCGTCCCACGAGCGGATCGGCCCGCCCACGAGACGCCCCGCCTGCTCGGCGAGTTCCGGCAGCACCGGCGCGAGATGGACGGCGATCTGGCGGAAGAGGTTGAGCGCGACGGTCGCCACGTCCCGCAGGCGGCCGGCGGCGTCGGGCCCGGCCTTGGCGAGCTTCCAGGGCTGCTCGGCATCGACGTAGGCGTTGGCCCGGTCGGCGGCCAGCATCACCGCACGCATCGCGCGGGCAAAGTCCCCCTCCTCGTAGGCGTCGGCGATCCCGACGGACTCGGCCGCCGCCTGGGCGAAGAGGCCGGCGTCTTCGGGATACGTCTCCGCGAGCCCCGTCGCTTCGAGCCACCGCGCGGTGCGGCTGGCGAGGTTCACGACCTTGCCCACGAGATCGGAGTTGACCTTCGTCATGAACTCGTCGAGGTTGAGGTCGATGTCGTCGATGCCCCCGGAGAGTTTCGCCGCGTAGTAATACCGCAGGGCCGCGGGGTCGAGGTGGTCCAGCCATGTCCGCGCGAGCAGAAACGTGCCGCGGCTCTTCGACATCTTCTGGCCATTCACCGTGAGGAAGCCGTGCACGCGGACCTTCGTCGGCAGCGCGAGGCCAGCTGCCTCGAGCATCGCGGGCCAAAAAAGCGTGTGGAAATAGACGATGTCCTTGCCGATGAAATGGTGAATCTCGGCAGGCGTGCCGCCGTCACGGCGCCACCACGAATCGAACGACCCGCCGTGGGCCTCGCACCACTCCGCCGTGGCCGCGAGATAGCCGATCGGTGCGTCGAACCAGACATACCAGTAGTGGCCCGGCGCGTCGGGGATCTCGAAACCGAAATACGGCGCGGGGCGGGAGACGTCCCAATCCCGCAAAGGCTCGCCGAGAAAGTGGCCGGCGAGGTAGTTGGCGATCCGGGGATCGAGGCTGCCCGACGTCGTCCAGGCGGCGAGGAATTCGTGGAGTTGCTCGATGGTCACGAACAAGTGCTCGGCCGACCGCACCTCCGGCCGGCTGCCGGAGAGCGTGCTCACCGGGTCGATCAGATCGGCGGGAGCGTAGGTCGCGCCGCACTGCTCGCAGGTGTCGCCGTATTGATCAGCCGTGCGGCACCGGGGGCAGGTGCCCTTCACGAACCGGTCAGCGAGGAAGGTGCCGGCGGTCGCGTCGAACAGCTGCTGCACCTCGCGTGACACCACCAGCCCGCGCTGCCGCAGCGACTCCCAGACCTCGCCGCAGAGCCGGCGGTTGGCGGGATTGTCGGTCGAGCCGTAGTGGTCGAAGGCGACCTGGAAGCCTGCGAAGTCGGCGAGATGGGCCTGCCGCATCTCGGCGATCAACTCCCGTTCGCTGCGGCCTTCGGCCCGGGCCCGGATCATGATCGCGGTGCCGTGCGTGTCGTCGGCGCAGAGATAGATGCACTCGTGACCGCGGAGTTTCTGAAACCGTACGAAGATGTCGGTCTGGATGTACTCGACGAGGTGCCCGAGGTGGATGTGCCCGTTGGCATATGGCAGCGCGGACGTGACGAGAATACGGCGCTGGCGTGGTGGGGGCATGCGATGCGGGCCGGAGTGGGGGAGCTGAGGTTCGCGGATTGTAGGAATCAGTGGGGGATCGAGGAAATGCCGGCCGACTGGGCAAGCCTCCGGTGCCGAAAGTGACCTTGTCGGCACTCGGCGACGCCGCCACTATCCCGCCCGCTCGCCCGGCTGATTCCTGCGGCGAACCTTCGTTTCCTGCTCGTGAAATGCACGCTGCCGACCAGTGGAGTGACCGATGATGCATCTCCGAACGATCACGCCCTGGATCGTGTCCCTGTGCGGCCTCGCCTGCATCGCCTCGCACGCCGCCGATCCGGCCGCCGCGGCCCGTTCGGGGGAGGTGGTGCTGCTCGACTTCGCGGCGTCGTGGTGCGGCCCCTGCCGCCAGATGGCGCCGCTCGTCAGCGAGATCGCTGCGGCCGGCTGGGTGGTGCGGCACATCGACGTCGATAGCGAGACCGATCTCGTGAAGCGGTTCGGCGTGACCGGAGTGCCCTGTTACGTGCTGCTCGTCAAAGGGCATGAGGTGGGCCGGATCAACGGCGCCACGACCCGCGCCGAACTCGAAACGCTGCTCGCCAAGAGCGCGGCGCCGCTCGGTGCCCCCGTGGCCCCCACCCGTCCTCTCGCCGATCAGCCGCCGATTCCGGGCGTGCCGCTGCCCGTGGCCGCGGCGCCGGCACCGCTGGCCACCGAACCCGCCGCCATCGCACCGGCATCCGTCCGAACCGTAGCCCCGACCGCGGCGGTCGCGGCGGCTGCCGCGCCCGTCGCCTTGCCGCACGCACCACCCGCCGCGGTCACGCCGGGCGACCGTCAGTCCGACACCGCCACGCGGGCCGATCTCGAACAAAAACTGCTCGCGGCCACCGCCCGCCTCCGCGTCGAAGACACCGCGGGCGTTTCGTGGGCAACGGGCACCGTGATCGACTGCCGCCAGGGGGAGGCGCTGATCCTCACCTGCGGCCACGTGTTCCGCGACTCGCAGGGCAAGGGCCGCATCGAGGTCGATCTCTTCGGGCTGCAGGGGCCGCGGGGCGTCGCCGGTCAGGTCGTCTCCTGGGATTTGAAGCGCGATCTCGCGCTGGTGAGCATCTTCACCGACGCTACCGTCGAGCCGGTCCGCGTGGGCGGCACCGACCGCACCACGGCGGTGGGATCTCCCGTGGTCACGGTCGGCTGCGACGGCGGCAAGGATCCGACGATCCACCACAGCCGCGTGACCGCGGTCGACAAGTATCTCGGCCCTTCGAACCTGCAGGTCGCAGGCCAGCCCGTGCAGGGCCGCAGCGGTGGCGGCTTGTTCGCGATCGACGGCACGCTGATCGGTGTCTGCAATGCCGCCGATCCGGCCGACAACGAGGGCCTGTTCGCGGCGCTGCCCTCCATCCACGACCAACTCGAGGAGTCGGGCCTCGCGTTCGTGTTCCGCAACGTCTATCCCAGCAACGGGCTCGAGGCGGTCGCCTCGACCGCCGGCCCGCACGTGCCGAGCATGCCCGCGGCGATGCCGCCGGTATCGTTCGACCGCCGCGACCGTGCCGATGCGGTGCCCACGGCATCGACCGGCGCACCGGTCGCGCCGACGCAGGCTGCTCCCGAAGCTCCGGCCAACAGCACGACGGCAGCCGAATCCCGGAGTGCGGCTGCAAACACGACGCTCTCACCGGGTGAGGCGGCGCTGCTCGATCATGTGCGGCAGCACGAGGGCAAGGCCGAGGTGATCTGCATCGTGCGACCCCACGGCTCGGCCGATGCGTCGAGCGAGGTCTTTGTGCTCAAGGCCGCGCGCAACGACTTCGTCGATCACCTCTCGAAGGCCCACCACGGCCAGGCGGCCGACACGGGCCACGCCCTGCCCAAAAACAGCTCCGACGTCGCGCTGCTCCCCGCGGCGAATCCGGTTCGATAGAGCTGGTTCCCGTTCGTGGGTCTTCAGCGTTGCTTCCGCCGGCGTGCCGTCTTCTTGACAGCCGATTTTTCGGATGGGACCGGTTTTCGCTTGGCCGCACGCTTCGTCTTTTTTACTGCGGCTTTGGCCGGCGACTTCCGCACGGGAGCCGACTTCCGCGGGGCTGGTGCCGCCGCAGATCCGAGGTCGATGCCAAAGATCGTGGAGAGGTCTGCGTCGGCCAGCGCATGCGCGGCATCGCCGCGGACGGCCCGCGACACTGATTCCTTCGTCGCCGCGGCGACGAGTTCCGTCTGATCGACACCCCGCAGTAAGAAGAGCAGCTCGGGCCGCGTGTCGAGCCGGTGGCCGATGGCGTAGAACACCGCGGCGAGGTGTTTGCAGATATTCGCCCCGTCGGGGCAGCTGCACTTCACGTTGATCTCCCGCGGCGCCGGAAACATTCCCTCGCCTGGCTTCACGAGCCGCTGCATCACGTCGTTGGACAGCCGGCCCGCGAGCAGGTCGATGAGCGACCCGATCGACGTCGCGCAGTCGGCCTTGATGGCCCGCCATTTCACGGGTGAGAGCGGCGCGATGGCGACCGCGACGTCATAGACCATCGAACCGGCCACGATCGCCTCGATCCGACTGCGGGTGACGACGAGATCGACGACCGATCCGTTGCGGACATACGTCCGGCCCCGCGGCAGGCGGCTGGCGAAGTCGCTGAAACACTCCAGATTCCGGCACCACGACTTGCCCCAGAACGTCTTGGCGATCTCGCGACCGCTGACCTGCACCGGCTCAGGCTTACGGCCTACCCGCGCGGCCTGCTTGGCAGCCCGCCTTTTGGCGGTGGCGATCCGCTTCGCCACCGGCACATACTCCGGCCAGTCGCCCCAGGACGTTCCCCATCGCATCGCTCGAATCCTCCTCGTGTCGCCAATGATTTCGGAGGATTCTGGCCGATTTGCAGTCCTGCGTCACTCCCTGGCCGGTGCCGTGAACCTGACGCGCGTGGCGTCTTTCGGCCCGCCGCCCTCCCTCCCGGCCCAACGCCGAGGACGGGCCCGCGGGACGACTTGAAGAATGCCTTCGCAGGTGTCAGGTTCTTCGCTCCGCTCGAGGACAGCGACCGTGATACCCGCCCCACGCCCTGCCGGATTCCGGCTCCGCATCTCGCCTCACGGCCAACTGGCCTCCGATCCCACGCCGGGGTCCGAGGAGTCGCCGGACGCGGCGCTGCCTCACGACCTCGCCGCTGGCATTGCCGCGGCGTTCGCGGAGGGGCAAGCCCCCGGCCTGCTGCACGTGGCCGGCCTCGCCGATTCCATCGGCCTGCCTGCCGATCTCGCATTTTTTCGCCGGCACACGCTCGGGCTCGTGGAGGCCGTCGGCCACCTCACCGAGGAGCGGCGGGCGACGTTCGTGCAGGCCGACTCGCGCCGCGAGTTCGAGCGGCTCGTGCCACCGCCCGACGACGAGACCCTCACGGCCGCCATCGCCGCCGCGCCGCCGATGCAAGGCCTCGAATACCTCGATGCCCAGGTTCTCCGCGGGATCTGGTTCGAGCTGGCCGCCGCTATCCGCGACCGTGCCGCCGCCGCCAAGGGAGGCCTCGCCGCCGTGCTCGCGGCGGTCGATCCCCGAATCCACCTGCTCGGCAAAGTGACGTTTCACCTCGCGGAAAACCGCCGTGATGAGTCGCGGCCCTTTGCGTTCCTCGCCACCTACGCCCACCGGCTCTCGACCTCGTCGGCCGTGCAGCACCTGCCGCTGGCCAAGGCCGTCGAGGAGTCGGCCGAACGCGGCGACCAGGCGAAGCTCGTGGAGTTGCTCGCTCCGGTGCGGGCCGCTGCCGACCGCAGCGCGCTGCTCCGCGAGTGGCTCGACTCACGGGCGATCTTCACGCCGCGGGCGATCACGATCGACGAGGCCCACCAGTTTCTCCGCGACGTGCCCGCGATGGAGGAATGCGGCCTCGCCGTCCGCGTGCCCGACTGGTGGCGAAGCCGCAAGCCGCCCCGGCCGACCGTGCAGGTACGGCTTGGCGACGGCCAGCCGCCGGCCGTCGGCGTCGACGGCCTGCTCGACTTCTCGGTCGGTCTCGCCCTCGACGGCGAGCCGCTCACCGCTGCCGAGGCCCGGGACCTGCTCGCAGGCACCGACAGCCTGACGCTCCTCCGCGGCCGCTGGGTGGAGGTGGATCGTGATCGCCTGCGGCAGGCTCTCGCCCAGTGGAAGCAGTTGCAGCGCGAGCATGCCGAGGGGATCGACTTCGTGAAAGGTATGCGGCTGCTCGCCGGGGCCGACTTCCGGAGCGACGGCGTTGCAGGGGAAACACTCGTCGAATGGTCGCACGTGACGGCGGGAGACTGGCTCCGCGACACGCTCGCTGCGCTGCGCGATCCGCAGGGGCGCCCCGGTTGCGAGCCCGGCAAGGGCCTGACAGCGACGCTCCGCCCCTACCAGGAAGACGGCGTCCGCTGGCTCTGGTTTCTGTCGCGGCTGCGGTTGGGCGCCTGCCTGGCCGACGACATGGGGCTCGGCAAGACGATTCAGTTGATCGATCTCTTTCTCCGGCTTCGAGATGACGACGCGTCCGCGGCGGCCGGGCGATCCGCCGGAAAGAAAGCGGCCTCGACCGCCGCGCTGCCGAGCCTGCTGGTGGTGCCCGCTTCGCTCGTCGGCAACTGGAAGCAGGAGCTGGCCCGGTTCGCGCCCCAGCTGAAGGCCCTCTATGTCCACCGCTCCGAGTGCCCTGCCGACCGACTCGATCGGCTCGCCGCCGCGGCGGAGCAGGAGTTGGCAGGACACGACGTGGTCGTCACCACTTACGCGCTGGTGAAGAAGCTGCCGTGGCTCACCGAGGTGCCCTGGCGGCTGGTGGTGCTCGACGAGGCGCAGGCCATCAAAAACGCGTCGTCGGCGCAGACCAAGGCGGTCAAGCGACTGAGGGCAGACGTGCGGATCGCGCTCACCGGCACCCCGGTGGAAAACCAGCTCGGCGATCTCTGGTCGCTCTTCGACTTCTGCTGCCCCGGCCTGCTCGGCTCGGCTGGGGAGTTCAAGCAGTTCGTGCGACGGATGGGGAAGCGCACGGATCCACAGGGATTCGCGCCGCTCCGCCGGCTCATCCAACCGTACATCCTGCGGCGGCTCAAGACCGATCCGCGGATCGTGCCCGACCTGCCGGCCAAGACCGTGATGCGGACGGACTGCGGGCTCTCTCGGAAGCAGGCGGCGCTCTACCAGCGGGCGGTGAACGATCTCCAGCAGCAGCTCGAATCGCTCCGTGATGCGAGCCGAGAGAAGACCCGCGACGCCGACATCCGCCGCCGCGGCATTGTGCTGGCGACGACGATGCGGCTCAAGCAGATTTGCAACCATCCGGCGCAGTTTCTCGGGCAGGACGACGAGGCGGCCTATGCGGCGGACGAGAGCGGCAAGTTCCTGCGGCTAGCGGAGATCTGCGAGCCGATCGCCGCCCGCCAGGAGAAGGTGCTCGTGTTCACGCAGTTTCAATCGATCTGTGATCCGCTGGCCCGCTGGCTCGCGGAGGTGTTTGGGCAGCCGGGCGTCGTGCTGCACGGGGGCGTGCCGGTGGGCCGGCGGAAAGAACTCGTGCGGCGGTTCCAGGAGGACGACGGCCTGCCCTTTTTCGTGATCTCCGTGAAGGCCGGGGGCACCGGGCTCAACCTCACCGCCGCGTCGCACGTGGTGCACTTCGACCGCTGGTGGAATCCGGCTGTGGAGAACCAGGCCACCGACCGGGCGTTCCGGATCGGCCAGAAGCGGAACGTGCTCGTTCATGCGTTCGTCTGCCGCGGGACGCTCGAGGAACGGATCGACGACATGCTCCGCGACAAGCAGGACCTGTCCGACCGGCTCCTCGGGCCGACATCTGCGGGGGAGACGCTGCTCACGGAGATGACCGATGACGCGCTGCTCGACCTCGTGTCGCTCGACGTCAGCCGCGCCGCGGTCGAATGAAACGCGCCCTCGCCGCGCGGCACATCGGGGCGAGGGTGAAACGGTGCAGAAGGTGGTTCAACGAACGCCCGGGCTGGTGGATTCCAGCGGCAGCAGGTCCGCGAGGTGCAAGCGGCCGAGTCGTGATCAGCGACTATGATGATCACAACGACAAATCCCCTACGGAGACCGAACCCAGTCGCGTTCGGTCGGTATGCGGCAGCACCTCCTCCTTGTGCCCACCGAACTGGAACGCGGCATCATCGAGCCGGTGGTGGCGGCCGGGTGCGGTGCATCGGTCAGGGTCGAACTCTGTGGATTCGGCCCCGTGGTGGCGGCCGCCCGCACCGCGCGGCTGATTGCCGAGCATCGGCCGGTGGGTGTTTTGCTCGTCGGCATTGCCGGTCGGTTGGCCGAACGACTCGCGGTCGGTCAGGCCTACGTGTTCGACCAGGTGGCCTGCCACGGCGTCGGCGCAGGCTCGGGCGCATCACATACGCCCGCGGAGGCGATGGGCTGGCCGCAGTGGCCCGGTGACGGACTCGATCCGACGACGCAGATTAGGGATTCGCTGTCGTGCACGAACGGACGGCTCCCCGCCGCGGCCGACGCCGCGCGGGCCGGCCTCCTGCTCTCGTCCTGCTCGGCATCGGCGGGCACTGACGACGTGCGGTCACGGCTGCGGCTCTATCCCGAGGCGGCAGCCGAAGACATGGAGGGTTTCGGGGTCGCGGCGGCCTGTCGGCTCGGCGGGGTGCCGCTCGACATCGTCCGCGGCATCTCCAACACGGCCGGCGACCGCGACACGGCCGGCTGGCAGATCGACACCGCCTGCCGTGCGGCCGCCGAGTTGGCCGTGATGCTCCTCGGAGGTCGGTCGTGACGCGTGCCATTCGGCTGGGCATCTCCACCTGCCCCAACGACACGTTCGCGTTTCATGGTCTGCTCACGCGGACGGTGGATTGGCAGGGGTTGGATTTCGAGATCGAGTTGCTCGACGTGGAAACGCTCAACGAGCGGCTGCTCGCCGGTGACTTCGACGTCTGTAAGGTGAGTTTTCATGCCGCCCTCCTGGCGGCCGCCGACGTGGTCGTGCTCCCGAGCGGTTCGGCCCTCGGCTTCGGCGTCGGTCCGCTGCTGCTCGCGGCCGAGCAAACTGCGCGACCGACCGACGCGAGTCAACTCACCCTCTGCCCGGGCAGGCATACCACGGCGGCTCTTCTCTTCGACCTTTTTCATCCAAACAGCACCCGCGTCGAGCACGTTGTCTTCTCCGAGATCATGCCGCGGCTCAGGGGCCGCACGGCCGACTTTGGCGTCTGTATCCACGAGGGGCGGTTCACGTGGAAATCGCGCGGACTGGCGCTCGTGGAAGACCTCGGCACGCGGTGGGAGGTGGAGACCGCCTGCCCGCTGCCGCTCGGCGGCATCGTGGCCAACCGCCGGATTCCGGTCGCGACGATCGCCGCGGTGCAGCGGGTGATCCACGATTCGCTCACGCTTGCGCTTCGCGATCGCCAAGCCCCGCTGCCGACGATGCGGTCGCACGCGCAGGAGTTCGATGACCACGTGCTCATGCAGCACGTCGATCTCTACGTGAACGATTGGACGATCGACCTCGGCCCGACGGGGGCCAAGGCCCTCGACGAACTCTCGGCCCGGGCCGCGTCGCTCGGCTTGGCGAGCGGGCGGCTCGAGGTATTCGCCGGCTGAACGTCGGCCTGATGCGCTTCGGCCGGAGTCACTCGGTGACTTCGACCGCCACGGGAACCGCGTTGACGCCGTCGGCCGGCCGGGGCCCGCCGCGGCCCGTGGCCCGGATCATCACGGTGCCCGCCCCGAGCAGTTCGGCCGGCACTTCGATCGACGACTCGGCCCCGGAGATGCGGCCAAGCACGCGGCCCAGCGCGAACACCACCGCCCCCTCGATCCCCGTGCCCTTCACGGCCACGCGGACGGTGCCTTTGCGGGTCGTCCGTAGCGGCTCGACCGCCAACTCGATCGAGCGGTCGTGATTGGCAAACGACACCGGGACGATGCTTCGCCCCTGCGTCTCGACCGGCGACGACTCGATCGCCACCACCCGCAGGTCATGGTGGCCGTCGGCCAAGGCCGTGGTGTCGAGCATGAGCCGGCCACCGGGACCGCATTCCGTGAGCCGCACGCCATCGACGAAGAGCTCGAAGCGATCGACCACGCCGTCACCGGGCACGGTGGCCCGCGGCTCGAGTTCCACCGTGCCGGAAAGCGTCGCCTCTGGCTCGAGCAGTTTCGAGTCGGCGGCGGTCACCACTTCCACCACCGGAATCGACGCCCATGGCTGGCAGAGCGGATCGCCGACAACCAGCAGCTGATACGGCGACCGCACCGACTGGTAGAAGGCCTCTGCCAAGCTCGCTCCCCGCGCGTAGTGGACCTGGATCGCCGCGTGCGGAAACTTCGCCTGGATCGAGTAGGGCTCGATCACGGTGCCACTGGAGCCGGCGGCACCGTAGCGGAGAAACTCCGAGAGCGGCGTCTGTCCGGCCGAGGGCGTGAAGATCGCCCCAAAGCTCGTGAGGTTCTCGCAGATCGCACCGGGCAGGATCGTGCTGCCGCTCGATCGCCAGTCGAAGTCGGGCGTGCCGACCATCAGCCCCGCCACGTCCTTCTTTCCCTTGGGAAGCACGCCCGACACGATCTCCGCGCGCACGCCGAGTTTGTCGAGCGCCTGCACCGCAGCCGGAAACACGCCCGAGCGGGTCGTCGTCCGCACGTCACCGTTCGTCATGAAATAGACCGTGCCCTTCGGCTTCGTGCCGTCGGCCCGCGCGGCCGAGCGGAGAGAGGTGGCCACCTCGCGGGGCGTGTTGCCACGGCCGGCGGTCACGCCGAGCATCACCGACAGGAGGTAGCGTGTGCCCCCCGCCTCCAAAAGTTCGCCGTTTTGGCCCCAGCCATACCAGCCGCGAAAGCCAACCGTCGTCTGCGGCACGCCGTCGGTGCCGAGCGGGCGGTAGTAGTCGTTGCTCTCCGTGTCGAGCCAGGCGGGCGTGTTGCTCTGCACCGCGGCGTACAGCATCGTCATGCCGGTGAGCGAGGCCGAGGGAAACCGATCCTTGGCGGCGAGCTCGGGGGGGAGTTCGTCCTTGAAGTCGATCCGCCAGGGAAAGTCGCTCGACCAGACCACGCAATCGATCTGCGGCGCAAGACGACGCGAGTCGATCGCCCGCAGCACCGGCGCGAGCAGGTCGCTGCGAAACAGTGCGGTCGTCGTGCTCTCAACGCCGTCCTTCCAGGGCAGCATGAGGATATTGATCGGCGGCACGTCGCGGGTGGCGATGAAGGCGTTGGCCACGGCCAGGCTGTCGGCGCTGGCGGGGTTGACCACCACGAACAGGTTTTCCGGGCCCCCGCCGGCCGGCGCCACCGCCGCCGCAGCGACCATGCCCACGAAGGCCAGCAATCGCACGATCGAGAACGACGCCGGCGAAGCCGCGCGACGGAAACGGAATCGTGCTGGCATCATGAACATCCGGGGCACCCGCGAATCGTCTTCCACCCATCGCGGAGTGTAGACCCTGCGGCGGCGATGCTCCACCGGTCGAACGAAACAGCCCGCCAGAACCCACCCCGTGCATGCGGCCTCCCCGTCGTCCGACGCTCGTGAAGCTGGGCAAGATGGCGGCGATGTGCCGTGGTGTCGCCTGTCGGCGGCAGCATCGCGACCGCTGCGACCGATACGACTCGTATGAAGCGAATCACCGTCGGTCTCATGGTGCTGGTCGTGGCGTCGATCGTGGTCAGCGCGGCTGCTCGCGCGGGCGATCCCTGCGGCAAGTGCGTCGCCTGCAAGAAGACGGCGGCGGGTGACGAGACGCCCTACGGCGATACGGGCTGCGGACCGCGATACTGTGGCGCGGTCCACGAAGAGCCGTGGTGCCCCGACCCGTGCGACCGCTGCGCACGCTGGCGGGGCTGCAACGGCACGCGGCAGGGGCCGGAGAAGCTCGCGCCCTGGCAGCTGCCGCCGGGCCGTGGGTTTCAGAGCGGCGAGGACGTCGGCTATTTCGCGCCGCGGTGCGGCGAGTGTCAGACCTGCGGGCCGCGGTTTCCCTGGTTCTTCTGATACTCCGCTATGAGCGAGGCGGCAAATGTGATCTCGTCGCCGCGGTCGCTCGAGGCGCGGCGGAGCAGCTCCCATTCGCCTGACTCGGCGGCGAGGTCGACGAGCGACGGCAGGGCACCGGCGGCCTGAAGCGGGCTCGGCATGCCGTCGTCTCGTGGCCGCGCGATGGCGGCATGGAGTGCCTCGGCGGGCCGCTTGAGCCGGGTGAGCAGGAGCACGAGCGTGTCGCAGGGCAGGGCACCGGCGCCGGGTTCGGCCGTGGCTGCCGCCGTACGGAAGAAGCGCACCGCCTTGTCGGCGTCGATCCCGAGTTGGCTGCCGTAGAACAAGCGAGACGCCTCACCGACGTTTTCAAAGGGGGGTTCGCCCGGATAGACGACGTCGGCCGGCAGTCGGCTGGCGTACGTAGCCAGTTCCCAGGCGCGGCGGATCGTCGGCTCGTCATCGCAGAGCCGTGCGATCCGCAGCACCGATTGCACGTGGGACACGTCCGCGTACAGGCCGGCAGGGCCGTCTCCCGCCGCTGCGAGCAGCGCGGGAATCGATGCCGGCAGCGCGGGGAGGCTGCAGCCGCGGTGCTCGAGGTCGCGCACGAGATTCGCCGAGACCTCGGCGTGGAGGTGGGCGACGAGCACTCCCGCCGCGGGCCGTTGCCGCGTTGCCGGCAGCCGGGAAACGGCCTGCTCGTAGGTGGTGATCGCGTTGCACGTGCCCTGCGTGCGGAGCACCAATGAAATGCCGAGTGCCGGGTCGACGCCCTCCCAGAGCGCGATGCCGAGGATCTCCTGGAGCTTACGGGACGACTCCTCGTCGTTTTCGTCCGCCGCGGCCGCGAGGGCGAGCGGCTCGAGCTTTGCAGAGACCTCCACCGGATCGGTGGCAGCTCGCAGATACATCCAGGCCGCGGCCACCTGACCCTCGTCGAGCAGCGGCCAGCCGACCTCGCGGCAGGCGGCCAGCGAACGCTCGTCGAATCGGTCGCGGACGGCGGCGGGAATGTCGCCCGGGGAACCGACCGGCGACAGTCCCACGGCCACCCGTGCCTGCATGAGCCGCGCGTCGAAGAGGGCGTGCCAGCGTCGCTGCTCGGCGAGCGACGCGGCGAGTGCATCGAGCATGACCTCCGGTCCGGCGTCTGCGCAGGTGCGACGGAGGTGGTCCAGGCGGTCGGGGGCAGGGGAGTCGTGGAGCGGGTCTGGCGTGGTGTTCATGTGCGGGCGCCCCTTTGGCGGACGGCTTCGTAGGCGAGCACGGCCGCGGTGACGGAGAGGTTGAGGCTGTCGGCGAGGCCGTGCATCGGCAGACGGACAGTCTCGAAGGGGAGTCCGTCAGCGGCAGCCCATGCCGACGAGAGGCCGTGGGCCTCGCTGCCCAGGAGGATCGCGACGTTGCCGCGGAGATCGGCTTCGTGCCAGAGACGCTGCCCTGCGGGCGTGGCTGCCACGACGCGTCGGGCCTGCCTGCGGCACCAGGCGAGCGTTTCCTCGGTCGATGCCGTCGCCAGCGGCATCGAGAAGACCGTGCCGAGGCTGGCGCGGATCACCGCGGGGTTGGCGACGTCGGTCCGCGGGCTCGAGGCGATCACGCCACCGAGGCCGGCGGCATCGGCCGTGCGAATGATCGCGCCGAGATTACCCGGTTTCTCGACCCCTTCGACCACGAGCACCGGCCGGTCCGTGGCGAACGCGACCTCGTCGAGCGGTCGCGGCCCGAAGCGGACCACGCCGACCACGCCCTCGTTGCGGCTGCCGAACGCGACGCGGTCGAAGGCCTTGTCGGACAGCGTGGCGATCCGCGTGCCACGCTGCGCGAGCCGCGCCAGCCAGTCGTGCAGAGGCGGGGCATCGGCAGTTCGGATCGCATCGGCCGTGCCGGCGACGAACACTTCGACGATCACAGCGCCGGCCGCCTCGGCACGCGCAAGCTCCCGTCTGCCGTCGACGAGCGTCAGGCCCGTCGCCCGCCGCGGCTCGGCGTCGCGGAGCGCCGCGGCCTGCTTCACCCGCGGGTTGGCGGGGCTCGTAATCGATTCCGGTTCGTTCATGATGCGGGGGTCACGCGGGCGAAGGAGCCGAGGTCGATGGTGCGGCCCGTGTCGTCGGTGCAGGTGAGGCTGCCGCTCTCGATCCGGGCCGACACCGACACTGCGGCGGCCCGCAGGGAATCGGAGAGTGTGTCCCGGAGTCTGCCGGGATGCCAGCCGGGCGAGTGGCAGGTGAGGAGAATCGGCCCGAGAGCAGACGGATCGAGAAGCCGGGCGATGTCGGCGAGCAGGCCCGGCAGGTCACGTTGGATGGAAAACGACTGGCCCTTCGGCCCATGGCCCCACGACGGCGGATCGAGGATCACGCCGGAGAACCTCCGGCCGCGGCGCAGGCAGCGCTGGACGAACGTGGCGGCATCTTCACAGACCCACGACACCGGCAGGTGCGCGAGCCCCGAGGCCGCGGCGTTGCGGCGGGCCAGGGCGATCGATTGCCGCGATGCATCGACATGGACGACCTCCGCGCCCGCGCTGGCGGCGGCGAGCGTGGCGGCCCCGGAATGGGCGAAGAGCGAAAGCACCGTGCTCCCGGTGGGCGTCGTCCGCTGAAGCCATCTCCACTGGTCGATCTGCTCGAGGAAGATCCCGATCTGTCCGGAAGGGGCCGGATGGACTTCGAGTACGAGCGTGGCCGTGCCGATGGTCACGCGCGTTACCCAGGGATCGGGCAGATCGCCCGTGAACTCCCACCGCCCGCAGGGGGCATCGGCGGAACTCGAGTCGGCCAGCCGGTAGACCGCCTGCGCGGCCCGCCATTCACCGGCGAGTCGGCGCCGGTCGCCCGTCTGCGGCAGCGGCCGATCGACGAGGATCCCGGCAAGCCGCTCGAGCCGTCGGCCGTCGCCGGCCGAATCCAGGCCGAAATCGACGAGTGCCGGGTCGCGAAACTTTCCGGGGTGTGGGGCGTTCATGGAGAAAGACAGAATACCCTCGGGGTCGGTCCATCGCGGACGGCAGACTTCTTCACTCCGCATACAAGGATAGTTTCATCATGGCTCACCCCTCGCGTGCGTTTCTGATCGGTGGCTGCATTGCTGGCGCGGCGATGGCCTTCCCAGGCTCCCTAGCGCGAGCCGATGGCGGTGCCCCGAGCCCATTCCAGCGGTCGGTCGGTGCCTGGATGGGGGTGGTGGCGTTCTTGGCGGACGATGCCGAAGCAGAAAGTGACCACGACGAAGAAGGCGACGACGAGCCGGACGCCTGTCCTGAGTGCCGCGGCTGCGGCGAGCATCGGCACCATGGCAACCATGGGGGCGGTCACGGTGGCCCCGAGCGGCACGGCGATCACGGCAGACATGGCCGCGGTTACGGTCATCACCAGATGCGGCCGCCGCATCACGGCGGCATGCCCGCGGGTGGCCCGCGGCCCGACGCGATGCGCAAGCTCGATGAGATCATCGGTCGGTTGTCGCGGATCGAGGCGAAGCTCGGCGGTCGCGGCGAGGATGCTGGTTCCCGCGCCGGTGATCGGCCCCGGCCGGCTGTGCCCGCCGAGGCGCGGGCGATGATGGAGAAGCGGATGGAGGAGGGCCGGCGCCGGATGGAAGAGGGCCGCGAGAAGATGGAACAGGCCCGCAAGCGGTTTGCCGAGATGGAGGAGCGGATCAAGAAGCTCGAGGCCGAGGTCGAACGGCTGAAAGCCGCACCGTAGCCCCGAAACGGCTGGTCGGGCGCGAGGATCACGGCAGCCGTGGGTTTGTGACAGCGGCATTCCAAAGGTAAACTTCCTGGTGATACCTGCCGATCGACCTTGGCTGCCAAGGTCCGCGTTCGGTGGCCGGTGATGTCCGGCTGCTGAGCGGCGAAGCGGGTGTTCCCCTGGAGGATTCTGCCAATGGGACACTCCGTCGCCACGATGCGTCAAACCGCTTTTGCCGTCGTTGCCCTCGCCGCGTCGTCGGTGGGAGTCGCGGAAGAAAAGCCCGACTTCAATCGCGATGTCCGGCCGATCCTGTCCGATCGCTGCTTTTCCTGCCACGGTCCCGATCAGGAGGATCGCCAGGCCGGTCTGCGACTCGATCTCCGCGAGGGAGCGACGGCCGTGCTCGAGAGCGGAGGGAAGGCCGTCGTGCCGGGCGATCCGGCCGCGAGCGAAGTGATCGCGAGGATCACGAGCACAGACCCCGACGTCGTGATGCCGCCGCCACGCCTCAACAAGCCGATCACACCGGCCGAGGCGGAGATTCTGCGACGGTGGATCGCCACGGGGGCCGAGTACCGCGGCCACTGGGCGTTCGAACGGGTCGAGCGGCCGACGGTGCCGGCCGTGAAGGACATGGCCTGGCCGAAGACTCCGATCGACCGCTTTGTTCTCGCCCGGTTGGAGCAGGAGGGGCTCGCCCCGAATGCCGAAGCGGATCGCGTCACGCTCGCCCGCAGAGTCGCGCTCGATCTCACCGGCCTCCCGCCGGCGACCGCCGCCGTCGATGCATTCCTCGCCGACGCCTCGCCCGAGGCGTATGAAAAATACATCGATGGCCTCCTCGCCAGCCCGCACTACGGCGAGCGCATGGCCATCGAGTGGCTCGACGCCGCCCGCTACGCCGATTCGAGCGGCTACCAGACCGACTCGAGCCGGCAGAACTGGCCGTGGCGCGACTGGCTCATCAAGGCCTACAACGACAATGTGCCGTTCGACCAGTTCACGATTCATCAGTTGGCCGGCGACATGCTGGAGAACCCGACCCGCGACCAGATCGTGGCGACGGGCTTCAATCGCAACCACCGGCTCAACGGCGAGGGGGGCATCATCGCCGAGGAGTGGCGGGTCGAGACCGTGATCGACCGCGTGGAGACCACGGGCCAGACGTGGATGGCGCTCTCGGTCGGCTGTGCCCGGTGCCACGACCACAAGTTCGACCCGCTCTCGCAGAAGGATTTTTATTCGCTCTTCGCGCTCTTTAACAACGTGCCGGAGACGGGGACGAATCAAGGCGACTCGCATCGTGGCGGCGGCAACGTGGTGCCCGTCCACCTGCTCCCGTCGCCTGAGCAGGAAAGCGAACTGGCCCGCCTGCAGACGGTCGTGGCTGACGCCGAGACGGCGGTGAAAGAGGAGGCGGCGAACATCGACGCCCTCGTGGCGAAGTGGGAGGAGTCGATCCGGCCAGCCCTCACCACTCCGCAGGAGGCGTGGGAACTGTTCGAGCCGTTGGAGCTTCGCAGCGCCGGCGGCGCGAGTTTTCGGCGGAGCGAAGACGGCAGTTGGTTCGTCGAGGGCAAGCTGCCCCCCAAGGACACCTACGAGTTCGAGACGCTCGTGCCCGCCGACAGCCTCGGCGGCATCCGGATCGAGGTTCTGCCCGACGCGAGCCTCGCCGGGGACGGCGGCTTCAGCCGGGGGGGCAACGGCAATATCGTCGTCACGAAGATCGAGGCCGAGATCGAACCGCCCGGCGACGCGAAGGTCATTCCGGTCGAACTCGTGCGGGCGGAGGCGAGCTACGCGCAGAATGGCTGGCCGGCCTCCAGCGTGCTGCAGCTCAAGGGGGAAAAGGGCAAGGGCTGGGCGATCGACGGCAACGATCCGGAGAAGCGCCTGCCGCGGCAGATCGCCGTCTTTCCCGCAAAGCCGGTGACGCTGCCGGAGAACGCGCGGCTCGTCGTGCGGGTTCGCCAAGAGGCCATCGACGGCCACTCGTTTGGTCGATTCCGCCTCACGTTTTCGAGTGATGATCCGGCCATGCTCGGCGTCGACGGATCCACGCTGCCGCAGCCGGTGAAGGATGCCTTGGCTGTCAACGCGAACGACCGTGCGCCTCAACAGAAAGCCGAGATCGCGAAGTTTTATCGGGCGAACGTGGATGGTCCCATTCGCCGCGCCGAGACGGCCCGTGACGCCGCAAAGAAGAGCGTGGAATCGTTCACAAACACGCTCCCCAGTGCGATGGTGATGAAGGAGGGGCCGGTTCGCGATGCATTCGTTCTCATCCGTGGCGAGTACGACAAACGCGGCGACAGGGTGACGGCCGCGCTCCCGGCATTTCTGCCAAAACTGCCCGACGGCACGAAGCCCGATCGGCTGGCCCTCGCGAACTGGCTCGTGTCGCGGGACCATCCGCTCACGTCGCGCGTGTGGGTGAACCGCATGTGGGAACGATTCTTCGGCACCGGTCTTTCGAAGACGAGCGAGAACCTGGGCAGCCAGGCGGAATACCCCAGCCATCCCGAACTGCTCGACTGGCTCGCCGCCGAGTTCATGGAGACCGGCTGGGACATGAAGCGATTCATGAAACTTGTCGTGACGAGTGCCGTCTACCGTCAAAACGCCGTGGTCACTCCCGAGAAGCTGGCAAAAGACCCGGCCAACCGTCTGCTGGCGCGGGCCCCGCGGATTCGGCTGCCCGGCGAGGCCGTGCGGGATGCGGCGCTCGCGGCCGGCGGGCTTCTCGTGCCCGCTGTCGGTGGCCCGAGCGTGCGGCCTTGGATGCCCGATGGCGTATGGGACGAAACGAGCAAATACGGCGACCTGCGGGGCTACAAGCCCGACGACGGGCCGGGCCGCTATCGCCGCACGATGTACACGATCTGGAAGCGGACAGCGGGTCCGCCGACGATGCTGCTCTTCGACGCGCCGAGCCGCGAGACCTGCATCGTGAAGCGGTCGCGGACGAACACGCCGCTGCAGGCGCTGGCGCTGCTCAACGAGACCACGTTCGTGGAGGCGGCCCATGGATTGGCAAAGCGGATGATTGCCGAGGGGGGCTCGACGCCTGCCGAGCGGATCGCCCACGGCTTCCGTCTGGCGATTGGCCGGAAGCCCACGGATACCGAACTGGCGGCGCTCGTGGACGGCTTCGAGGCCGATCTGGCCGCGTTCAAGGCCACACCCGAGCGGGCCGAGAAGTATGCGGCGGTGGGGCTGGTGGCCAAGCCCGAGGCCCTGGCGGTGCAGGATTTCGCCGCATATTCCCTGGCGGCCAACGTGATCATCAATCTCGACGAATTCGTGATGCGGGAGTGAATCCATGAACCATCTTCATCGTGTGCAGGACGCCCTCAACCGCCGCGTGTTCTTGGGCGGTGCTGCCGGCGGCATCGGCTACGCGGCCCTCGCGAGCCTCATGCAGCCGCCGACCGCTCAGGCCGCCGCCGTGACCGGGCCCGCCAAGGCCGCCTTCCCCAACTTTCCCCCGAAGGCGAAGCGGGTCATCTACCTGTTTCAGTCGGGCGCGCCCTCGCAGATGGACCTCTTCGATCCGAAGCCCGCGATGGAGAAGCGACGCGGCGAAGACCTTCCCGAGTCGATCCGGCAGGGGCAGCGGCTGACGACGATGACCAGCGGCCAGAAAAACTTCCCCATCGCGCCGTCGATGTTCAAGTTTGCCCAGCACGGCGAGAGCGGGATGTGGTTCAGCGACCTCGTGCCCAACATCGCCCGCCATGCCGACCGCTGGTGCATGGTTCGCTCGATGTACACCGAGCAGATCAACCACGATCCGGCGATCACGTTTTTCCAGACGGGCCACCAACTCGCCGGCCGGCCGAGCATCGGATCATGGGTGAGCTATGGTCTCGGCAGCGAAAACGCCGATCTCCCCGCTTACATCGTGCTCACGAGTTTTGGGTCGGGCCGCAAAGACGATCAGCCGCTTTATGACCGGCTCTGGGGGGCTGGGTTCCTGCCCACGGAGCACCAGGGAGTACGGTTTCGCAACACGGGCGATCCGGTGCTCTACCTCGCCGATCCGGCCGGCATCGACCGTCAGATGCGGCGGGCCACGCTCGACCGGATCGCGGCGCTCAACGCCGCCCGGAGTACGGTCGTGGGCGATCCCGAGATCGCCGCACGGACGAGCCAATACGAAATGGCGTTTCGCATGCAGGCGAGCGTGCCGGAGATCATCGACTTCAGGGACGAGGAGAAGAGCGTGCTCGACTCCTACGGTCCCGACGTCCACCGCCCGGGGAGTTACGCCTTCAACTGCCTCTTGGCCAGGCGGCTCTCCGAGCGGGGCGTGCGGTTCGTGCAGTGTTTCCACATGGGCTGGGACCACCACGGTGGCCTTCCTGGGGCGATCAAGGGGCAGGTGAAAGACACCGACCAGGCGACGGCCGCACTGCTCGACGACCTGCAGCGCCGCGGGCTCCTCGACGACACGCTGATCGTGTGGGGGGGCGAGTTCGGCCGCACCATCTACTCACAGGGGGCGCACACCGAGACCAACTACGGCCGTGACCACCATCCGCGGTGCTTCACGATGCTCCTCGCGGGAGCGGGCATCAAGACGGGGCTGACGTACGGTGCGACTGACGACTTCAGCTACAATATCGTCACGCCGAACGAGAAGGTGCACGTGCACGATCTCAACGCCACGATCCTGCATCTCATGGGGATCGATCACCTCCGGCTCACCTTCCCCTACCAGGGCCGCGACTTCCGGCTCACCGACGTGCACGGAAACGTCGTGAAGGACATCCTGAGCTGAGAAGGGCAGGCGCAAGCCTGTCACGTCAACTCGCTCAACCCGGCTCGGGGCTGCCCGTGCCCTCTCGTCGGACGTTCGCTACGGCCCTCCGGGCCTCCAGTCACTCGGAGGAAACCTCGCTTCGCCATCCTGGCTGCGCTCGGTTTCCTACGCCGCTCGAGGGCACGGGCAGCCTCGAGCCTCCGTCGACGAAGGAGGGGAGGCAAGGGGATGCCGATGCCCCGGGAGCAGGCGTTGCTGTCCAGCGGAGCCAAGGATGGCGGAGCGCAGACAGCATCGAGTGAGCGAAGTCCAGGATGGGCGCAGCGAACGTCCGGCGACGGGGCATCGGCATCCCCTTGCCGGGTTGGGCAAGCCACGCTCGAGGAAGCACCGCACGCGATGGCGGCCAACCTACTTTTGGCGACTGCGCTTTGCAGGCTTCTTCGCCTTCGGTTTCGCCCGGGGCTTGGCGGTCTCTTCAGCAGTTGCGGTCGGCTCGTCGGTCGTCGTGCCCGGAAGTTTCTGCGGCACGATGATGCAGTTGTCGCCGAGCTCGAGCTCCTCCTCGTCCTGGATCGGCCTGCCGCGATCATCGAGCTTGACGTCGGCCTCGGCCGTCTTTTTCTTGGCGACGGCCAGGAGCTGCTCGTAGAGCTTGGCCTTGTCGATGCCGTTGATCTGCGAGACGGCACCAGCGACCTCGCCGAGGTAGCGCAGGAAAATGCTGCGCCGCTGGCCCTCTTGGGCGACGCGGAGCCGGCGGCGCATGTACATGCCGAGCTTGCGGCCCACGGCCTGCAGCGCCAGGCGGATCTCCTTCTGGATCTCGGGGTACGAGGCGACCGCCTCCTTCGACTCGCTCGTGAACGGCACCCAGACGCTGGCCACGTGCACCATGACGGTCACCGGCCCACTGGGCAGGCTTCCCCGTGACTGCGACAGCCCGTAGGACCGCCAGTTGGTCGAGAGGATCATCTGCGTCACGGCGCAGGCCGCGGGCTGGAACTGCAGCGGTACCCGATTGGCGTACCGCAAGACGTTCATGCTCTGGCCTTCGTCGGCGTTGACGTGCTGCATCGCGCCGTGGAGCGCGTCGAGCTGGGGCTTCTTGAGCTTCGATGGGCTCTGCCGCGGCGCGAGCTGGGCTTCCGCGAGGATCTTGTCGGCCGCCTCGCCCCCCATCCCCGAAAACGTCGTGGTGAGGAACTGCCGCAGGCTGCGGGCATCGCTCTCGGAGGCGAGTTCGCCGAGCCCCTCGCGGGTGATCTTCTGGGCCGACGTCCCGCCGCCGTAGGCGAGGGCCGCCTCGATGAGAAAGGGATTGCCGCGGTAGACGGACGGCGGCCGGGTGGCCGCGGTGAAAAACTCGCCTGGCACGACCTGCCGCAGGCCGGCCAGCAGCCGCTGCTCGCCGATCGGCACGACGCAGTCGGTGGCCGGTGGCGGGATCTTCGATTCCTGGATGGCCTTGAAGATGGCGTCGGCCTCGCCGCGGCCGAGCTTGCCGGTCGTGACCCGCGTCGAGACCTTCGCCATGTCGCAGATCTTCTTCGCCGTGCCGTGCGACACCCGGGAGAACGACTGCGTGAGGAACTGTGCGAGCGTGAGTTTGGGGTGTTCCTGGAGCATCGTCACGAGCCGGCCGAGTTCGACGCCGTAGGGATGCGGCTTGATCTCCTTGGGCTCCGGCGGCAGGTCGTCGCTCGACCGCTCGAGGAGCCGCTCGGCTCCCTCGGGCCCCTGGAAATGGAGGCGGGCATGTGGATTGGAGATCGCCGTCTGCTCGAGATATTCCTCGACGCTCCCCCGGCCCCGCTGAAACTTCGCCTCCATCTCGATCGTCACGCGGGTGCCGTGCTCGATGACCTCGCCGCGGTCGTTCTCGCCCACCCACTCGATCGAGTGCTTCTTCATCAACTCCGCGCCACCCTTGCCGGCGGGGATGTCGACGCCGTCTCCCTTGCCGTTCAAGATCTCCGGCTGGTTGGTCTTGGTGTCGATTCGCAGTTCGGAGTAGTGCGCGGGGTGCTTGGCGTCGATCTTCGAGATGATCTTCACCGGCTTGCCGGTCGTGAGCACGCCATACATGCCGGCGGCCGAGATGCCGATGCCCTGCTGGCCGCGGCTCATCCGCAGGCGGTGAAACTTCGAGCCGTAGAGGAGCTTGCCGAAGATCAGCGCACGCTCATGCGATACCGCGTGCCGCTGTCGCCGACCTGTTCGATCCGCACCCAGATCTCCGGCAGGATGCCCGCCTCCTCGCAGGCGTCGAGCGAGTTGTCGACCGCCTCCTTGACGCTCGTGAGCAACGCCTTGCGGGGTGAATCGAAGCCGAGCAGGTGGCGGTTCTTGGCGAAGAACTCGCTCACCGAGATGTCACGCTGGCCGGCGGCGAGCGTCTGGGCGGTGGCCCGGCGTTTTGCGGGAGCCTTGGCCGGGGCAGCGGCCGGCTGATCGACGGCTGAATCGACGGCGACAGCCTTGGCGGGCTTTGTTTTCGCGGGCTTTTTCGCGGCCTCGGGCGGGCGTGTGGCTGTTTTGACCATGGTGATCCCAGAGCTGTTTTTGGCTCCCAGACTGTGATCCGCGGCGGCGACCTTGGCAAGAGGGGCCGACTTTGCCGGTCGTGAGGTTCGTGGATCGGCCGCGGAAGGAGCCGGTCTGGGGCGGCGTGAAGTTGTGACTGTCGGGCAGAACCGGCATACGTGGCATCACTGGAGTGATGCGCAGAACAGGTTCCGGTCGAACTTCCGTGTGTCGGGACGAACCCGGCGGCCTTCGGCTTTCGACCACGAGGTGACGCGATGGTGCACGCCCGATCGACCCGGATCCATCTGCTCGCGGCCCTGCTTGTCGCGCTGGTTGCCGATACCGCGACCGTGTTCGCGATTCCGATCGACGGCGGCGTCGAGGGCCCCACGCCCGACGTCTTCTACAATTTCTACGTGCCGCCCGTGCCTGCCGGGGCCGCTCCCGGCATGGGCGCACAACTCTATGTGTCACCGCGGCCGGTGCCACCCCGGGTCGGCCATACGTGGCACACCTATCCCCCGTTCATGCCGCACGAGTTTCTCTACAAGCACCGCCGCCGCTACATCCGTCCCGCCGGGGTGACGGGCATGCGGACCGACGTGAAGGCCTACTGGTACTGATTTCGAGGAGACCCCGCATCATGCGTCGATCGGTCGTTTCGTATTCCGCGTGGGCGGGACTCTTTGCCCTGGCGCTCGTCGCCGGAGCGATCCGCATGGCGACCGCAGGCGAGGGTTTCGCGGCTGGGTATGGACCGGGATGCAGTGGGTACGGATCCGGGTATCTCGGCCACGGCCGTTGCGGCCAGGGTCACTGCGGCCAAGGCCATTGGGGTCGAGGACGCTGCGGTCACGGTCACTGCGGTCAGTGTGGCGGCCAAGGCTGTGCACTCTGTGGTCCGGGCGCCTGCAAGTACGACGCCTGGGAAAAGCGCTACTTCCTCCGCAGCCAGGGGAAGAGCTGGCATAGCGCCTGGTACGACCCGGCGGAAGGCCGGCCGATCGCCCTCGTCGTGCCGCCGACCGCAGAGTTCCAGACGCAATACTCGTGGGGCGTGCCCAGTTCGCGGGTCGCGCCGATCTATCACCAGTTTCGCCGCCCCTATCCGGGGCCGGGCGCGGTCGGCGGTAGCGGCGGCGGCTTCCTGCCCACGCCCAATCAGCCGAGCGACACGGTGCAGTTCGGCGTGAACGCCGTCCGTGGTCCCTGGGGCGCCTACTAGACCGGCTCCGTCGGGCTCGGGGGCCGAGTGGTGGGTCGGGGCTGCCCGTGCCCCGCGAGTCGGACGTTCACTGCGCCCATCCTGGGCTTCGTTCACTCGATGCTGCCTGCGCTTCGGCATCCTGCCTGCGCTGGCCAGCAACGCCGGCTTTCGGGGTACGGGCAGCCCCTCGCGGGTACTCGATTGTGTCCGTGGCCGGGGAAGCCCGGAGCGCGAGCGACGGGTAAGACGGCTCCCACTTGAGCCTCGCGCGAGCGCGGGGTATCCGGGTTGCCGTCTCGTGCGGTTCCGCGCTGCCAACGAGGTTGCCGCCCGTCTACCCGTCTCTTCCACTCCGGGCTCCCCCGACCGGGCCTCCTCGGGGCTGCATGGTGCGCGCGGGAGAATGAAACTCAACGTCCTTTTTTGGTCTTCACGACGGCTGTCACTCTCTCCGACGTTCGCCTGACACCGAGGCCCTGTCGGCGGCTCCCGAGCTCATCGCGGCAGTCGAAAGCGTCACCCGCTACGTTGCCAACTGGGGCTATGTTGGTTGATCAAAGCCCAATCGCTTAGCGAGCGAAGTGCGACGGGCACCGCTCCGTCCAGGCAGATTGGTCGACGAAGGGAACGTCCGGCGACATCGCAGGGGCCATCCCGACGACCACCGAGGCGGGCCCTTATCGAGAGCCGTGCCGTGTCCAGGTGCGGAAGTCGTACCGCAGGGTGTCGGTGCCGTGCTCGATCACGAGGTCGTCGCCGTCGAGGGCCTGTTTCACCCACGGGTTGCCGAGGAGGGGGAAGGAGTCGTAGTCGACCGCGGTGCCGTTGATGGTGTGTTGGGCGACGTAGGTCTCACCGTGGGGGCGGTAGGTGATGTCGAGGACGTCGCCCAAGAGCGATGTGAACGTGAGCCGGGGCCGCTCGGTGGCGAGTCGCGAGGCGTCGACCATGGTGCGGGCGACGACCGCAGCGGCGAAGCGATCGAGTTCGGCGTCGATGCCCCCGCCCGCGCACGGCTCGAGGGGCGACGTTTCCAGGATCCAGCCGGTTCGGCGGGCGTCACTCGTGAGGACGTCGCAGCGTTCCTTCGCCCGCGGGTCAGCCCAGCGGGGCTCGCCGAACAGGCGAAACGCAAACAGCATCGACCCGGCGTGGCAGCAGACCCAGCCGTCGCGCTCGATCCGCTTCACGATCGAGCCCGTCGTGCTGAACGGCACCTGGATCCGCCAGTAGGGATAGTCGTCGGGCACCGCCGTCACGCCGATGAGCGTGCGGCCATGCTGCAGGCTCTGCGAAAACGGGTTCTCGCCGTAGCCGAAGGCGTTGGCCTTGTTCTCGGCGAGGGCATAGGGCCGATGGGCATTCTCCTGAAACGGCATGAACGAGCTCTGGGGTTTGTCCGAGATCCACTTGAGCATCTGCCGCCGCGATTCTTTGTAGTGGTAGTCGCGAGGCGTCTTGAGCAGTTCCCATTCGCTCGCCAGGGCGTAGGCGGGTTCATGGTGGATCGTGAGCCGAAGCGTGCGCGTGCGGCTCGCGCGATGCGTGAAGGGCTCCGCGCGATCGGTGGCGATTTTTGTGAGGATCGCAGGAGGCTCGTAGGAGCCTGGAAACCCAAACCAGCCGGAGTGGTGCTCACAGAGGCCCGCCACCGGCCGCTCGGCGCCAAAAAAGAGCCAGCCGATGGCCGCCGTGCAGTCCATCGCGTCGGGGCC
>JAIOPD010000031.1 GCA_021414115.1 Planctomycetia bacterium | reverse complement strand
GTCAAACTCGGCTTCATGTCGTTCTTCGTCCGCGCGGCGGTCGAAGCGCTGCGGGCCGTGCCGCAGGTCAACGCGGAGTTTCGCGATCCCCACATCGTCTACCGCGACTACTGCGACATCGGCATCGCCGTGGGCGGTGGCAAGGGGCTCGTGGTGCCCGTGCTGCGGAATGCCGAGGCGATGTCGTTCGCCCAGATCGAACTCGCGATCGGAGAGTTCGCCCGGCGGGCCGCCGACAACAAGCTCAAGCTCGAGGAACTGCAGGGAGGGACGTTCACGATCTCCAACGGCGGAGTCTACGGGTCGATGCTCTCGACGCCGATCATCAATCCGCCGCAGAGCGGCATTCTCGGCCTGCACTCAATCCAGGAGCGGCCGATGGCGGTCAACGGGCAGGTGGTGATCCGCCCGATGATGTACCTCGCCCTCACCTATGACCACCGTCTCGTCGACGGCCGCGAGGCGGTGACGTTTCTCAAGCGGATCAAGGACACGATCGAGGATCCGAGCCGCCTGATGCTGGAAGTGTGATCGTCTCCGGCACGCGATCCGCGGCAGACCCTGCACGAACCAAGAAAGTGGACGATTCGAACATGCCAACCCATGACCTGGTGGTGATCGGTGGTGGACCGGGTGGCTACGTGGCCGCGATCCGGGCGGCGCAGCTCGGCATGAACGTCGCCATCGTCGAAAAAGAACGCCAGCTTGGCGGCACCTGCCTGCGGGTCGGCTGCATTCCCTCGAAGGCGCTGCTCGAGTCGAGCCACAAACTCGATGTCACCCAGCATGAACTGGGACTCCATGGCGTGAAGGTCACGGGCGTGTCGTTCGACCTCGCGACGATGATGAAGCGGAAGGAAGACGTCGTTGCGACGCTCGCCAAGGGCATCGAGGCCCTCCTCGCCAAAAACAAGGTCACGCGGTACAGCGGTGTGGCCCGGCTCGCCGGTTCCGGGCGGATCGAGGCCGTGGGCTCCGATGGGGTGACGACCACCCTCGACGGCCAGCGGATCATCCTCGCCGTCGGCAGCCGGAGCGTCGTCCTGCCAGGCGTCGATGTCGATGGCCGGTTCGTCGGCACGAGCACGGAGGCGCTGGCGTTCGACTCCGTCCCCGGCCACCTCGTGGTGATCGGCGGCGGCTACATCGGGCTCGAACTCGGCACCGTCTGGCGGCGACTGGGCTCCAAGGTGACGGTGCTGGAATACGCCGACCGGATTCTCACGGGGATCGACGCCGAGATCGCCTCGGAGGCGCTCGCGCTCTTTCGCAAGCAGGGGCTCGACATCCGGCTGGGCGCCAAGGTGAAGCGGGCGCGGGCAGATGGCAATGGCGCGGTCGTCGAGTGCGAGGGGCAGGAACCGATCCGCTGCGATCGGGTGCTCGCGGCCACGGGCCGCAGGCCCGCGACCGACGGCATCGGCCTGGAGGCAGCGGGTATCGTGCCCGACTCACGGGGCTTCATTCCGGTGGACCCGCACTTCCGCACGACGGCTCCCGGCATCTGGGCGATTGGCGACTGCATTCCCGGACCGATGCTCGCCCACAAGGCCGAGGAAGACGGCGTGGCCTGTGCCGAGGCCATCGCCGGCAAATGGTCGCACGTCGACTACGACCTCGTGCCTGCCGTCGTCTTCACGCATCCCGAGATCGCCGCCGTCGGCAAGACCGAGGAGCAGCTCGTGGCCGCGGGTGTGTCGTTCAAGAAGGGTGTGTTTCCCTTCCGCGCCAACGGCCGGGCACGCACGATCAACGACACGACCGGCAAGGTAAAGGTGCTCGCCGACGCCGCCACCGATCGCGTGCTCGGGATCCACATCATCGGACCCGCCGCTGGGGATCTGATCGGCGAGGCAGCCGCGGCCATGAACTTTGGGGCGACGGCCGAAGACATCGCACGGGTCTGCCACGCCCATCCAACGCTTCCCGAGGCGCTCAAAGAGGCGGCCTTGGCGGTGAGCGGGCAGGCGATTCACGCCTGAGCACGGAGCGGTCAGAATCGCCAGCCGATGCCGGTGTCAGAGAAGAACGGAGCCGAGTCGGGGGTGAGGCCCCAGCCGACGCGGAGACCCATCTCGAGGTTCCGCGTGAGCATCACGTGAAAGCCCGGGCTGAAGAAGGGCTGACTGCTGCTGTCCGGAATGCCGGCGGTGAACGAGCCGAACCATTCGGCATGCACCTCGATCCGCTCCGAGACGGGCATGCGGAGCACGGCGGACGGGCTCCAGCGACTGAACCATTCGGTCACTCCTTCGGAATAGGCGTAGCGGATGGACGCGTCGAGCCGCCAGCCGACGGGCAGTTCCCAGCCGGCCACGGCTGTCGCCACCGGCACGGTGCCGAAGACGTCACCGTAGGTGGGTGTCGACGCCTCCATGATGAAGCAACTCTCCGGGATCCAACCGTCCTGTGCCGAGGTGTTCACCTTGAATCCATACAGGACGCTCGATTCGTAGAGCGTGCTGCCGTCGAGTGTTCCCTCCCCCACCTCGACGCTCGTGACGATGTTGCCCTGTGAGCCGACGCCATAGTTGACGCCGAATCGCCACTCGAGCCACTCGGTAGCGCCAACGCGAAGGAGCCACTCCGGGTAGTTGTTGGTGGGTGCGCCGCTGATGTTGTCGATGTAGACGTGCGAAGCTTCGCTGAGCCGGACCCCCGGCTCGACGCAGTGGGTGGACGGGGTGAAGGCGTCGCGGTCGGTGCCGAGATCCCACTCCTCGGCGGCCGGTGTCCGGGGCGTGAGCCCGGTGATCAGGAGGCACGCGACCGCCAGCCACGGCCATCTGGCGGCGGTGGCCGACCGGTGCATGCAGGTTGACGATCGCCTCACGAAAATCCCTCGGCACGGCCGGGCCTCGCCAGTGGCTTCGGCGGGCGGGAGCCGGGAGGCCGGGTTTTTTGGGAACAACCGGCAGGGTTTGCGCTGTTTGCCGCAATGGCCGGCCCGATGACTCGGCCAAACGTCGGGTGGGCGAACCATTTTTGACGCGCTGCGTAGAATCCCCCGTAGGAAGGTACATCCGTCTTGATTCGGGCGACCCACGCGGCCGCCCGGGCCAACCTCGCGAAAGCACAAGGTGGCGACCTGAACCCCGCAAGGGGTCGGGAGGATGTGCGTCGGACGTCGCAAGTCCCACGAGTGGGCAAAGCGACGTGTGACGAAGGTGGCGAGGCTTGCCCTCGTCGTGTGGCCCGTTTTTCACCACCCAGGGAGCATGTTCCATGAGCACACCCCGCGTTCTTGTCCTCTATCCGTATCTTCTCGATCGTTCGTGCTGGGTCTTTGACGACGAACGGACCGGCCTCAAGGAGGAGGCGTTCGTGCTCGGCATGAGTGAGATGATCACCCGCGTCGTGCGACACAAGTCGATCGCCGACGCCGATACCGGATTTACGATGACGTTCTCCGACCAGCCGTTCGCTGGTCACGACGTCGAGCTGCGGTGGCTGCGGCCCGATCCGGTCGATGGCAACTGGTACGAGGCCGAGGTCGCGGGAGAGCCCATGGAGGGATGGCTCTGTCCGGCATTGCTGCTGTATTTCCAGAATCCGCCGCCGCGGATCTTCGTCCGCTGCGATCCGCTGCCTGCGGGCGTGGACCCGATCTGGAATCCGCCGCCGGGGGTGTCGGGACGGCGGTTCGTGGAGCCGCCGCGAGCGGCTGACGGCAAAGATGCGAAGGGAGGTGCCGGATGAGCGAACCCTCGCTGCGAGACCTCACGGACACGATCCGGCATCTGGACGCCTCGCGGGCGCGACGGCTCGTGGAGGCGTTCCGGCGGCCGGTCCTGCACGATGGCCACGGGATCGCTTACGACGCCGTCGATCCAGTGGTCGCAGGCACGCATGGGTGGCTGCGGCTGGCGGCCGCCGAGCCGCATGCCGGCTCGGCGGAGGTCGTGGGGCATTATCAAACGCACCTCTACCTCCACGAAGTGCTGCGGCTGCCGCTCTCGGTGGCCCGCGAACTCGCCCGGCACCGAGGGCACTTGTATCTCGACAAGTTGACGGCCGTCACCGACGCGGTCGCGGCGGAACTGGCCACGCACGAGGGCGGCGGGCTGTCGCTCAACAACCTGCGGCGGCTCTCGGGGCCGGCCGCCATCGCCCTCGGTCGGCACGGAGGCGAGATCGCGCTGAATCGCGTGACGCATCTTGGCGAGGCGGCGGCACTCGGGCTGGCGAGGCACGCTAACGATCTCTCTTTGGATGGCCTCACAGTCCTCGAGCCGAAGGTCGCCGCGGCTCTCTCGAACCACCGGGGCGACCTGTCCCTCGACGGGCTGACCGTGCTCACCGGCCGTGCCGCGGGCCATCTCGCCCGCCATGCGGGGAAACTGCATCTGCACGGCCTCACCGCAGTGAGTGACGAGGTGGCCGAGGCATTTGGCCGCCGGACGGGGTTTTTGTGCTTGAGGCAACTCCAGCATCTCACGGCAGCGCAGGCGGCATCGCTCTCAGGGCATCGTGGGCCGCTCCATCTCTCTTCGGTCAAGGTTGACGACGCAGTGGCGGACTGCCTGGGACGCCATCAAGGATCGCTGATGATCCGCGTGCCGGCCGATCTCCCGCTGGCCCGTCTCCAGCCGCTCGTCCGGCATCAGGGGCCGCTGGAAATCGCCGGACTCACCAGCCTCGACGAGCGGCAGGCCCGGGTGTTGGCCGCCCAGCCCGGTCCGCGGGGCATTCGGGGACTGTCGTGCCTCTTCATCGACACTCTCTCCAGCATCACGCCAGCCGTGGCCTCGATCCTCGCCACGCATACTGCGGGTGGCCTGTTCCTCACCGGCATCAAAGAACTCTCCGAGGACGTGGCACGGGAACTCGTGAAGCATCCCATCCTCAGTCTCGACCGCGTGACCCACGTGTCGGATCGGGTGGCCGCAATCCTGGCCACGCATTCCGGGGTGACGCTTTCGCTGCGTGGACTCGTGGATGTGAGCCCTCAGGCGCTGGCTCGGCTGGAAGCGACGCCGAGCGTCGAGTTGAAGCAACGCCCGAAGAGCCGCCCAGCCGCGACGATTGCAGAGATCGGAGCGGAGCCCTGTCGAGCAAGCACGGCCGGCGCTCGCGCAGTTCATCCAAGAGATCGCGATGCAGGGCGAAGCGGCCTTGCAGAGGCGTGCTCATCCAATAGGAGAGTCGACATGACGGAAGCAGAATGCCGCAACGGCTTCAGGCATTGCCGCTACCGGTCCACTGAACAGGAATGCGCTCTCACATCGCACGAATGCAATACGCCCGGCTGGACTCGAACCAGCGATCCTGGGATTAGAAATTTGAGGCGAGACAATTTCGCAGTTCCAGAAGAAACCACGAAATCGACCGTTAGTCTTTGCCCGTCAACGACTTCGGGGAGCACATCCGATTTCGCCAGCACTGCCAGCTTCACCGCCCAGAGGGCGGAAAAAGCTGCCGATTTGAGGAATCCTCAAATCCAAAGCTGGCCATCCAGAACCAACGACTAAAGCCTGGCAGAGATCCTGCCCGATGGACTAAAAGGCAGTGCTTGACACCTTTCAAGCAGACGCCTATATTTCTTGGATGGCGAGTCGACCGCGACACACCGATCCGCATGTTGAATCGGCACTCGCGGCGGCTGAACGGCGGGGGTGGCGCGTCGAAAAGGCAACCGGCGGTCATGCCCATGTATGGGGACGGATGCTTTGCCCCCCCATGCCACGAGAGAGGGGTGCATCGTTTTTGTCCACTCAACCCCACGGAGCCCGCAGGCGCACGCCCGCCACATTCAGAAACGGGTGGACGGCTGCCCACACCAGGAGAGTTGCGAAAACGGAGTTGTGTCATGAGAGAAAAGCCAATGTGCGAGCGAGAGTACGATTTTTCGCTGATCCTCTCCGGGGTCACTGAGCTGACAGATGACCAGGCCGAAGCGCTTTTTGCCGGTGGTTGCAGCGACGCCACCCCAAGCGTGATCTATGGACGGGTCTGGCTTGAGTTCTCTCGAGCGGCCGCGTCCTACAAGGACGCTGTGCTGTCCGCCATCCGCGATGTCCGGCGAGCGAACGTTGGGGCGGATGTTGAGCGGATCGACGAGTGCAACCTTGTCACCTTGTCTGAAATTGCCAGGAAGATTGGCAAAACCCCGCAGTACGTGCATCAGCTCGTAACCGGTGTGCGCGGGCCAGGGCGGTTCCCGCCACCAGAGTGCCACTTGACGGATACTGTTCTCTTGTGGGCATGGTGCGCGGTGAGCTTCTGGCTCACCCAGAACAACATCGTGCGGCCCGAAGTGGTGGAGGATCTGGATACTGCCTACCTGATCAACAACGCCCTTGAGGCACTCCGCGAAGGCCGGTGTCCGCAACCGACTGCGACCGAGCATCTCAAGAAGGAGCTCGCTGCCCTGTAGCTGGGCGCCGATGAGTGGCCGGTTTTGAAGCGCCGAATGACAATACGCCCGGCTGGACTCGAACCAGCGACCCTGGGATTAGAAATCCCATGCTCTATCCACCTGAGCTACGGGCGCGAAATGGTGGCCACTCACGCTCGAGGTAGTCTATCCAAGGGGCTGCCGGATGTCGTTGCGCTCCCCGACGCTCGCCGTCCGCCGTAGTATTCCCCGGGCCAGGAGGTGCACGAGAAAGCCTACGGGACCAGCCAGGAACGTGAGCACGAGCGATACCGTTCTGAGCAGCCAGGGGAGTCCGAGTCCGACGCTGTCCCGAGCGATCCAGGCACCCACGACCATGTCGAAGACCAGGTAGTGCGTCCACGCTGCGGCGAAGACCCAGTCGTCGCTGAACACCTCCCGCAGTCCGGCGAGTGTCATGACGTCACCCGGCGGCGGCCCGTTGGTGGCGAGTTTCCAGCCGATCACGCCGGCGTAGGCGAGAGCCAACAATCCTGGCACGACCACCGCGCAGAGCATGCCCGACACCAGCCGCTTGCCGGGCAAGAGCACCAAGGCGATCCAGGCCAGGAGCGCCAGTGTGTTGGTGACCTGAAAGAACTTCTCGGGCATGAATGGAAACCTCCGGGATCGCCAGCCTAGTCGATTTGACAGGCGAGCAGGCGAACCGGTGCGTCAGCGGCTGCGGTTCAGGTAGCGCTTGAGTGCGAGGGCGTGATTGTGCGCCTCGTCGCGTGCCGCGTAGACGAGTGTGACCGTGCCTGCTCGGCCCTTCTTCCGGAGATCCGCCACCAACTCTCGCCGGTCCTTCAACTCGGCCCAATATCGCCGCTGGAATGCCTGCCAGCGCTCCGGAACATGCCCAAACCAGATCCGCAGCCTCGGGCTGGGGGCGATGTCGCGAAGCCAGAAGTCAAGATGTGCCTTGTGCTTTGTCAGGCCGCGAGGCCAGAGCCGATCCACGAGCACGCGACAACCGTCGGCCGCGGATGGTCTCTCGTAGGCACGCTTGAGCTTGAACATGCGGATGCACCCTTGGAAGCGGCCAGCCGGAGCACGATGACTCAGGCGGCGTCCGCCGCCAGCCTGCTCCCCCGGATTCAGAACTCGGAGCGAGCTTCTCGGATGGCGTTCTCCAGGTCCTTCCAGGCCCGCATGGCGCCGTCCCGCACGTGCTCCCACGCCTTGCCGCTCGTCGTGGTCGCTGCGCCGAGTTTCTCGCGAACTGCCTTCTGTTTGGCGTCGAGGTCGGCCATCGTCGCGACCCATTTTGCCTTGGTCGCCCCCTCGAGCGTCACCCCCTTCGCCCGCGCCCGGCAAATCTCGTCGCGGAGCCGATCGAGGTGCTGCGTCAGCATCTTCTCAAACTCCTGCTTGGCCTTCCGCACGAGGTCCTCGGTGCCAGCGACGGATTCCGCGGGATCCGTCATGTGAATGTGCGAGATGACCTCCACGGGCGTGTCGCACGGGGTGGCTGGCGGCGGTCCACCCTCGTTGACCTCCGCCTGCATCATTTTCGCCAACACGTCATTGAACGCCTGAGAGGACGGCGGGGTGGGCTTCGAAGAAGACATGAGAGGCCTCCACGGTTTGGCAAAATCGTTGTCGGGTGTTTGGGAAAAGAGTCGTCGCTGCCGTGCGTTTTTCGTTGGCGGTCCCTCTGCGGACGGAAATTTATAGGCCACGAGTTGGAGGCGCGAGCCGAGTCGGCTCGTGATCGACGCCCGCGCCCTACGCCAGGCCAAATCCGTGCCGATGGATGAATCTGGACAGTTCGCGTGCGAGACAGGAAGGACAGGTCAGCGCAGCATCAGGCCGTGCTCCCGAGAAGAGCGGGAAGATAACTCGGAAGGCGAGTCAAAATGTCATGACTGGGCTACACTGCGCCGGCTGGTCTCCCATCCGTCAGTCAGGAAGCGTCACGACCCATGATCGCCTCGAAAGCCTACGCCGCACCATCCGCCACGAAGGCGCTGCAGCCCCACCGGCTGGAGCGTCGTGATCCCCGGCCGGACGACATCGTGGTCGAGATCGCCTATTGCGGCGTCTGCCACTCCGACATCCACACCGCCCGCAGCGAGTGGGGGCCGACGACCTATCCCTGCGTGCCGGGGCATGAGATCGTCGGCAAGGTCGTCGCCGTCGGAAAGAAAGTCCGCCGCTTCAAGCCTGGCGATCTCGCGGGCGTCGGCTGTTTCGTAGATTCCTGCGGCACGTGCAAGCCGTGCCGGGCCAAAGAGGAGCAGTTCTGCCAAGGGCATCTGGCCTTCACGTACGGCAGCACGGAGTCGGACGGCAAGACTCCCACGCAGGGCGGCTACTCGACCCACATCGTCGTCCGGGAAACATACGCCTTCCGGATTAAGAAGGGCGTGCCGCTTGCTCGCGTGGCGCCTCTGCTGTGCGCCGGGATCACCACGTATTCGCCGCTGAAGCGGTACAAGATCGGTAAGGGCCATCGCGTCGGCGTGGTCGGGCTGGGTGGCCTTGGGCACATGGCGGTCAAGTTTGCCCGGGCCATGGGGGCGCATGTGACGGTCTTCAGCACGTCACCCCGCAAAGAGCGAGACGCCAAGAAACTCGGCGCCGACGAATTCGTTCTCAGCACCAAGGCGGCCAACTTCGAGCCGCTGGCCGGCACGCTGGACTTCATCATCGACACGGTCTCGGCCACGCATGACTTCACGCCGTATCTCATGTCGCTGAAAAACGACGCCACGATGGTTCTGGTTGGTGCCTCCCCGGAGCCAAACCAAGTGCTGGCGATGCCGCTCCTCATGGGCCGCAGGCGGCTGGCGGGATCCCTGATCGGCGGAACCCGGGAGACGCAGGAGATGCTCGATTACTGCTTCCGCAAGAAGATCTACTGCGACATCGAGCTGATTCCCGTGGCGAAGATCAACGACGCCTACGAGCGGACGATCAAGGGGGACGTGAAATATCGATTCGTGATCGACGCCTCCACCTTCTGAGCAGACCGGCGGCGACTACACTGCTCCTGATATGGACACCTCAGGTTTACCGTCGCATTCCGGTCAGGTCTGTGCGACGTGTCTGCACTGGCGGCCCGAAAGGGCCGGCGAAAAGACGCTGGGCTGGGGCCAATGCCGTCGCATGCCGCCGACGATGCCGCCGCTCCAGGACGACAAACTCGTGCTCGTCGGACTCTGGCCGCACACGCGGGAAAGCGACTGGTGTGGTGAATGGCTGGCGATCGTTCAGTCAGAAACGTGAAGCGACCGCTCGCACCCGACAGGCTTTACGACCGACAGCCACTTCGAACAGGCTCTGGCACATGGTGCGTTGCCACGTCATCACGCGAGTATTGGTCCTGACCATGCTGCATTCCTCAGCCGTCTCGACGGCTTCCCCCGCCGTCGCCGCCGATGTCGTGGTCTACGGCGAGACCCTTGCGGGCATCAGCGCCGCCATCCAGGCGGCTCGTCTGGGCCGATCGGTCGTGCTCCTGGCGCAGTCGAACCACCTCGGCGGTGTCGCCACTGCCGGGCTGACCGCCACCGACATGAACCGCAGCGCGTCGATCGGCGGGATCGCCCGGGAGTTTTACGGACACATCTACGACCATTATCTGCAGCCTTCGGCCTGGCGCGGCGACGAGCGGGAGAAGTTTTTCGAGCGAGCCAAAACACGCACCTACGCGGGCAAAGACGATGCGTTGCGGATGCAATGGGTCTACGAATCCCACGTCGCCGAAGAAATCCTCGCCGACATGCTGCAGGACGCCGGCGTCATCGTCGTTCGTCAATGCCTGATCGCCGAGAACGCTGACGCCGTGGAGATGACCAACGGCCGCATCCTCGCCCTGCGCACCACGAGCGGCGAACGCCATGGTGGGCTCACCTTCATCGATGCCTCCTACGAGGGTGATCTCATGGCCCGGGCCGGCGTGAGCCACGTCATCGGGCGCGAGGGCAACGCCGCTTTCGGTGAAACCATGAACGGCATTCACCCCGCCGGCTTCGTCGGCATATCCCGGCGATCGATCGATCCCTGGGTCCGCCCCGGTGATCCCAGTTCCGGCCTGCTGCCGTTCATCGAGCGTGGCCTGTGGGGCCGGCCCGGCGACCAGGACAACCGTAGCCAGGCCTACTGCTACCGGGTGACGATCACCGACGACCCCGCCAACCGCCTTCCCCTGGTGAAACCCGCCAACTTCGATCCGCTCTGGCACGAAGCCCTCGTGCGCCGCCTGCAACTCAATCCCGACGCCCCGCTCCATACGATCATCTCCCTCGCACCGATGCCGAATCATAAGGCCGACACCAATGGCCTCGATTTCATCGGCGGCAACTACGCATATCCGGCCGCGACGCACCGGGAGCGAGCCCGCATCGCCGAGATGCACCGCGACTACGCCCTCGGCATGCTCTGGACCCTGGCCCACGACGAGAGGATCCCCGCATCGATCCGCGAAGAAATGATGCCGTGGGGACTGCCGATGGACGAGTTCACCGACCACGGCAACTTTCCGCATCAACTCTATGTGCGTGAAGCCCGTCGGATGCGGGGCGGCTTCGTCATGAAAGAGGAGAACGTCCGTCGCGAGGCCCGAGCCGATGCCGACCATGGCGTCGCCATCGGCTCCTATGCCCTCGATTCCCACGTCGTTTCCCGCGTGCTCGACGCCGATGGCCAAGTGCTCAACGAGGGCTCTCGCCTCGAGTCGCGCTTCCGCGGACTCCCCCTCTATCCCATCAGCTACCACGCCCTCGTCCCGCAGGCGAAGGAGTGCCGCAACCTCCTCGTCCCTGTCTGCCTCTCCGCGACGCACGTCGCCTACGCCTCCATCCGCATGGAGCCCGTCTTCATGGTCCTCGGCCAGGCCGCCGGTGCCGCCGCCGCCCTATCGATCGAGTCCCGCGTCGCGGTTCAGGACGTTTCTTATCCGCGGCTCAGGTCGGTCCTGATCTCGGCTGGTCAGATCCTCGACCATCCTTCAATCCAGGCTGTCCCGCCTCTTGCACCCGCGCCGGCCGTTTTGCCGTAGCGGGATGTCGTCTTTGTGAGTTTCGCCGGGAGCCGATGCATCCTTGCCTTGATGGCCGGGAATGCTACGAGACCAGGCCTCGAGCAGTTCCGGTCCCTTCATCCGCAGCGCGTGGTCTGCGAACATGCTCACGAAGCACGGCGGTGTACACGGCGTCGGCGAGCCCGCTCCACAGGGGCCAGCCCATGCGTGCGATCAAGAACGCATGCGCCGCCTCGCCCATCTGTCGCCGAAGCGCGGGATCGTCGAGCAGGCAGTCGAAGGCCCGTTCCCACGCAGCGGTATCGGCAGCGAGGAAGCCGGTCTCGCCGTCGACCAGGGCGTCACGGAGAGGTGCCGTCGGTGACGCCACGGAGGGCACCGCGACGGTCGCCGCGGTCGTGCAGCGGATCGGGCTCTTCGCCTCGCAAAACGGATTGCCGACTTCGAGAGGGGCCAGGTTGATGTCGAATCTCGCCACCTCCTCGGGCAATCGGACGAAGGGCACATGCGGCCGCACCTCGATGCGCGACGCGTGGTCGGCGAGTGCCGGGAACGCGGCGACGTCGAGATACCCGACGATGGTGAGCAGCGGCTCGGAGCGGCGGGAAAAGAGTCGGGCGATCGCCGGTGCGATCACCGCGAAGTCCCGCTGGTGGGTCGGTGTGCCGCTCGCGAATCCGAGCCGTGGCCGGCCGTCGCTCGCCGATGGCTTGGCGAGTGAGCGGGCCACGGCAGCGGCGGCAAACATGGCGGGCGAATGGCCATTGGGCAGCACGAAGACCCGAGGGCAGTGCGGCCGGGCCGCCGCCGTGAGCGAAGGTGTCGTCAGCACGGCGGCGTCTGCTTCGCAAAGCGCCCTACGATAGTCGGCCGCAATGGTGATCCACTGCCGCCGTTCGGCATCTGGGAGCGTGTCGAGGTAGCCGAAGGCGCCTGTCTCCATCACCTCGGGGTCGAAGATCAGGTCGTCGATATCGTAAACGACGGGAATGCCCCGCCGCCGACACGCGATGACGATGGCCTCGAGCGCCGCGGTCCAGGGGCAGCGGAAGATCGTCACGACGTCGGTGGTGTCGAGTCTGGCGAGGGTATCGGGCGAGTCTGCTGGCAGCCACGCCGTCTGCCAGCCGTGCTCGTCGAGCGCCTCGATCGGGTGGAGCACGCGATACACATGGCCGATGCTCGCCGGCGCTCCCGAGAGGAAGAGGATCGACCGACTCCGATACGGCGAGTGGCGAGGGGCGGCTTCCATGCCGGCGAGAATCGCCGCGGCACGGGGGTCGCTGGTGGCGTTCACGTCGCTGCCAGCCCGTGTCCGCGGATGCAGCAGACTGAGTCTTTCGAGGTCGGCCCGAGCCTCATCGCACGCCGCGGCTGCTTGCACGGGTCCGTCTTTGATCGAGTCGAGGAGCGCTCTGAGCCGGGCGAGGCCGGGCAGCGACGGCTCGGTGTCGCCGGCGGCCTGACGCCGGAGTGTCGGGTCGAGGAAGGTGTCGATGGCCGCGGCGGAGTCGGCCGAGAGCCGGGAGTGGCTCATGATGTCGTCGAGGGGCCCGACAGCCATCCGCCAGTCCCGGAGCAGATCGGCGTAGTCGATGACATGGCGGGTGAGTTCGCGGGTGTGCCACTCCGCGTCGAGCACGGACCGCAGCCAGAGCAACAGCCCTCGCGCGAGGTCGGGGATTGCCGCAGGACGAAACGCCGGGTCGGCGTCCCGTGCCGCGAGGGACCGGGCCACTTCGAGCGGATCGCGGAGCGCGAGCACCGCCCGCGTCTCCAGACCGGCGGCGTCGAGCACCGCTTTCCAGAACGGGACGAGCCGGCAGATGCGGGGATCCTTGAGCACGATCGCGGGGGCTGCGGCGAACTCTTCGGCAAGCAGGGCGACCGCCTCCTCGCGGTCGCCGCCGCGCCCTGGGTCGGCGAACCATTCGGGCGAGATCGCCGCGTCGTCACTCCAACTGGTTCCGGCCGACTCCAGGAGCCGATTGTTGAGGCGGGCGATGCGTCGGGATTCCCAGTAGCCCTGAGGATTGTCCGCCGTCGGCGGCATCGGTTCGTGGGGCAGCGCGGCGCCCATGAGACCGAGCACCCGCGTTAACGCGGACGTACCGCTGCGGTGCATGCCCAGGACAAGAAGGGCATGGCGTGTCACGGGGCGTTTCCGATGTCGGCTGTCTTTGCCGCCAGCGCCCGCTCCACCGAGGACGCGAGAAAAGGCAGACACTGCGGCGGCACCGTGCCGAGATAGCATGCCCGCGTCGACGGCGGCGTGTATGCCGCGCCACGGAGGCGGACGTATTCGTCGTGGAAACGCTCGTAGGGATGGCGGTCCTCCGGAACGTTGGTCGCCACGCCGCCGTGATACTGGTGAAACGTGCCCTCGCCGAGGAGCAGTACGAGGTCGCTGGCGGCCGCGCAGGCCCGTCGATACAAGTCGAGCGCCACGAGACCTCCCCCCGCCTCGCGAAATCGCTCGTCGAAACCTCCGAGCCGCTCGTACGTGCCGCGACGCAGCGCCAGGCAGTTGCTTTCCGCGATCGGCCGGAACCAGCCGGCCGCACTCGATCCCGCCAGGCACGACACCGTGAACAGTTCGTAGCCGTCGTGCCGCCAGTCGATCGACTCGAGCAGGCGGTCTTCGACCGTCTGATCGTAGCCCGCGAGCATCGACCGGTTTTGGAGCGCAGGACCGAGGTGCCAGCCGAGCGTGGCCACCACCGGGTCGCTGAAGGCATCGAATGCCGCGAGCATGAGCCGCACGATGCCAGGGCTCAGCATCCGGGCTCCGTCGATGCAGACCGCGACGGCCTCGCCGGTCGAGTCAGCGACCGCAGCGTTGATCGCGGCCGCCGGCGAGGCCGGGACGGTGCCCGGGGCATGCCTTACGAGCCGGAAGGTGGGGCCGTAGGAGCGGACCATCGCCGGATCGAGCGGCGTGGACGAACCGTGGTCGATCGCGATCACCTCGTAGGTATCTTCCGCAACACCCCGTTGGTAACGGCAGGAGAGTGTGTGGAGCGTGCGGGCCGCCTCGCGGGCCATGTCGTGAAAGTTGACGATGATCGACAAGCGGGGGTGTTGCATGAGCCCTTCCTTCGGGGCGCTGCCCGCCCGCGACTCCCGGCATGGTATCCGTCGCAGACGGCCGCGAGCAACGCGGCCCTCGACTGAAACTCATGTGGAGGGCGGGATGAGAATCCGAAAGGCCCGTTTGAGGCGATCGAGCAGACAGTCCAGGTTCGTCACTCGCGCGTGATCCTCGATGCCGAGGGCGATCTCGCGGCGGGCGGCCACTTCGAAGTCACGCAGCAGCGCGGCAAAAGCCTCTTCATCGAGCGTGACCGACGCGATCAGGGAAATCGCCGCGAGGTGCGTTTTCGGGGAAGCCATGGTGCCCCCGTGAGCGATGATTTCCATGACGCGCAGCGGGTACGACAGCAGCACCGCCGGCGTGCCGGCGAACTTCGCCACGGAAACGCCCTCCTCGCCCGTGACGATGTCCGGAAAACCGCGGTCGGTTCCAAGTCGCAGCAGCCGCGCCGTCAGTTCGGATCGCGGCACCGTCTCCAGCTGCGGCATGATCGCCCCCAATCGCTGGAAGAACCGCTCCTCCCCCTGTTTCTGGGCCGCAAACTGACGGGCCCAGGCCCGCAGGTCGTGTTCGAAGCCATGCAGAAAGCCGGCCTGGTTATGAAGCCGCTGCACCATCATCGAATAGGTCGCCGCAGTCAGGTCGCGCTTCATGTAGATCAGTCGGCATTCGCTCCGTAAACCACGGCGAATGCGAGAGACGACCTGCGCCAAGGGCTTCCAGGCCCGCTTCGCCGAAAAGCCCTCGCTCGACAGGAAGACCGTGTGACAGCCCCGATCCTCCGCAGTCCGGCGCGCCTCCTGGAGCCACTCCCAAAACTCGCCCGTCTGTCCGCGGGCGAGCAGCCTCGTGAGGGCTGCGTGGCTGGTGGGATGCTCGGCGTCGGCGGGTGAAGCCGGATAGAGCACGCCTTCCCTGAGCAGCCGATCGCGGTGAGCGTGCAGCGTCACCTGCGCGCTGGTCGTGCCGGTCTTGTGCGGGCCGACGTGAAATACGAAACGCACGGACACAAGCGGTCTCCTCGGACAGGGCGGCGGAAGGATTGCTCGTGCGACGTGGCGGATCGCTCGAGCTGATCCTGCGAAACGTGTGATAGCATCTTCCGCTACGGATGTGGCGAGAATGTGGGCACGGGTGACGAATGGAAGGGCGAGAGCCGTGCGGGAAGACGAAGCAACAGGCCTGACGGCCCTGCCGGGAAACCACGACGAGCCGGTCGTCGTCGGCGGCGTGGGGGGCAGCGGCACGCGACTGATCGCCGCAATCCTCCGGGAATCCGGATACTTCATCGGCGACGATCTGAATGCGGCCCTCGACAACCGCTGGTTCAGCCTCCTCTTTAACAGGCCCGGCATCCAGCATTGCCCCGACGAGGAGTTCCATCGTCTGCTCGGCATCCTGGTGAACCGGATGGTGGGTGACGCACAGTTCGATCCGGCGGATGTCGCACTCATCGAGGCGCTGGCGCAACACGACAATCCACCGCACTCAGCCGACTGGATGCGGGAACGAGCCGGCACGCTGCTCGCCCCACGGATCGGCCCACCGCCCGGAGGCCGATGGGGCTGGAAGGAGCCCAATACGCATGTCGTCCTGCCGCGGCTCGCCCGCGCGCTGCCGCGGATGCGGTATGTCTTCGTGAGTCGCAGCGGGCTCGACATGGCTTACAGCGCCAACACGAATCAGGCGATGCGATGGGGCGAGGCCTACCTAGGACGTCCGTTCGAGCCCACGCCCCGTTACATGCTCAGTTTTTGGGTTGCCGCGCACCGTCGTGTGCTCGCCGCCGCTGCCGCCGTGCCGGTGCGATTCCACTTCATCCGGCTCGAAGCGTTTTGCGGCCGACCTGCCGCCGGGCTCCTCTCGCTGTACGAGTTTCTGGGCCTCTCAGGAGAACCCTCCGCCGGTCTGATCGCGCTCGCCCAATCGCCCGAGTCGATCGGCCGCTTCCGCGAGCATGGCCTCGCTCACTTCGATCCCGATGACGTCGCCTACGTCGAGTCGCTCGGCTTCTGCATCGCCTGACGTGGGGTTTGGAGAGCCGCTGCGGCGCGGCGGGCCTCGAACGCTCGTTGCTCGCGTTCGAGCCAGCGTCGCTGGGCCTCACGCGGCTCGAGTGTGGCGGCGGCCGCCGATGCCGCCAGCCGTCGCCGTGCCTCGGCGATGGCCGCTGCGTCACACCAGCCATCGTGCACGAGTGCCCGCAGGAGCACATCGGGGAGGACCTGAAACGGTGCGGCATGCAGGAGCGGGGAGAGGGCCGGGGGTCGGCACGTTGCCGCAAGCCCGTCGCGATGGATCGCCCGGCCCTCGGCGAGGGTGCGGGCAAACAGCGGCGGGATGCAGACGGAGGCTGCGAAGTCGCTCCATTTGAAGGGGATGTCGACGTACCCCGAGTCAAAAAATGCGAAGGGCACGCCGTAGGCACAGGCGGCGATGGCGGCATGCAACGAACCGCTGAGCACGAATTCGGCACCGGCGATCAGCCGGACCATCTCGCGAAGGTGCGGTAGCGACGGCGGCATGGCTGCCGAGAGGACATCATCGACGCCGGTCTGTGACTTGATGTCGTCGGGCTGCCGCGGCTCATGGAAATGGGTGACACAGAGCGTTCGCCCGTGGCCGGCGACCGGCTTCTCGACGAGCAGGGGCAGCAGCAGCCCCGGATCACCGATGACGGTGTCGGCAGGGAGTGCGAGCGCGTCGCGGGTGAGCGGTCCGCGGACACCGAAGAAGGCCGCCCGAGCGCGTCCCTCTGCCGACAGACCCTCGGGGCCGCGGAGGCCGCATCCCCAGAATGCGACGCAGCCCCTGGTGGGTTCGACATGCAGCTCGCTCAGCGTCCGGCGGATCCGCTGGTCGCGGATGACGCTGCCGACCAAGTAGTAGGCGTCGGCGGGCCACGACGGGAGCACGAAGAGTTCGTCGAGGAACAGCTCCGCGAGGAAGTCGCCGAAGTTCTGCGGGCCGGTGGCGTGTTCCTGCCGCCAGTACCGCACGGGATGAAAGGTGGCGCGGGCCACATCCGGTGGCTGCATCGTCACACGACCTCGTCGATGAAGGAACACAACTCAGCGGCGATCGGCCCCCAGTCATAGGCGGACAGGTCGCACCGGCCACCATCGTGCCTCCGCAGAAGGTCGACGAACGACCGCAGGGTGGCTGCGGTCAGGTCGCCGTCATAGAGCCGCAGCCAGCGGCCGCCGACGCGGTCCTGGAGTTCCTCGAGGCCGCCGAGCCGCGGCGCCAAAACCGGCCGGTCGCGGGAGAGGGCGAGCAGCGCCGTGCCGCTGTTGAGGATGCATCGATATGGCAGGACGAGTGCGTGGCAGTCGTCGATCGCGGCCTCGAGTTCGGATTCGGAAAGAAAGCTACTGCGAAGATCGAGGCGGATGTCGGCGCGGCCTGCCGCCAACGCCTCGATCCGAGCCGCATAGGGCTCGTCGTGTCGGAAGCCGGCCAGCGACACCTCCAGCCCGGGCACGGCGGCCTCGGCCGAGGAGACGAGCAGGCTCTCCAGGTTCTTGTAGGGCCGCACTCGGCCCACGTACCCCAGCCGGATGCCATCCTCGCGAGCCGTCCACGGGCGGATCGGGGTCGCGCAGAGTTCACGGTAGTGGCCGTGCCGGGTGATCAACTCCCGTGCGACAGAGGGTCGATGGGCGGCATGAATCGCTGCGGGCGACTCGTGCGACAGATGGATGATGCCGTCGAGGCACTCGATGAAGCCGCGGGCGAGGGCGTGGTGCTCTGGTGCGGAGTCGTGCGGATGCACGTTGTGAGCCACCCAGAGAAACCGCGTGCCCGCGGCGCGGGCCGATCGCCATGCGGCAAGGAGTTGCTCCGCCGCTTCTGCTGCACCGGTCGAAGCGGGCGCGAAGAACCGGTTGGGCCAGTGCAGGATCACGACTCGGGTACCCGGGGGTAGTTCCGGCTCGTAGCCATATGACACCACGTCGAATCCGCCGACACGCAGGCTCTCGGTGAACGCGCGCACGAAGGTGTTGGCCCGTACCTCGAGCGGAGCCAGCGCGATCCGGACTCCCGAGCGTCCGCCCGTCGTGGCCGTTGTCATGATGCGCCGCCCACTCTGGCCGCCGGATCGATGACGTGCTTCGTCCGCGGATTGGTCGGGCAGAGGGGCTCGCCGGGCCGACGCTCTTTGACTTCGGCCGCCATCGGGAGGCGGATGTCATCCGGCGTGAGCCGCGACCGCCAGCGATGCCAGCCCCGCGCAACCATCGCTGGATCGTACTTCCGAGTCTCGATGAACTTCTCGACGGCGTGAGCAGGGCTCAGGAACATGTAGTGCGCGAGATGGAGCGACTCCGGATGCATGCGGAGGCCAGGGAAGTCGACGCGGTGGCCCGCATGATCGACGAGATTGACGGGGGAGTCCTGTCGCTTCCAGGCGTTGAGGCGATGGGGGAACTGGGGCAGGAACGGGTAGTACCACCGCATCGTGTCGCGGAACCGGGGATGGTCGTGGTCGGGCGACTCGATGGTGGGCGTGAACGTGAACTCGAGGAAATTGACCGCGTTGGATCCGGCGGCATCGGCCGCGGCGATCGCCGCGGCCAGCGTCAGGCCGGGCTGTGCGGCGGTGCGAATCTCGTCGGTGTCGTGATGGATGAACCAATCGGCAGCGAGCGTCGCGGCCAGTTCCTGCTTTCTGGCGAGGACCCGCTGGAGGGTGAAGTACTCCGTGCGCGGAAGAAACTCCATGCCGACGAGGCCATGGCCCAGATAGCGGCGGGCGATCGCCGCGGTGTCGTCGGTCGAGCCGTTGTCGATGACATAGGCTTCCACCCCCTGCGCGAAGAGGTGCTCGAGGCAACCGGCGATGAAGCGGCGTTCGTTGAAGACGGCGATGAGGGCGACGATGCGCATGCTCGTTCCAGGGCGAAGCCAGCGGCGGTCGGCAAGGCGTTGATTATGACAGCGCCGGCCCTGAAACCGCACCGCCGCCTGCAGCCGCAGACCGCTCGTCCGCCGGAAACTCCGGGGTGAGCAGGATTCGTAACGCATTGCCGCCGGCCGGCGTGGCCGTGAGCAGCACGAGGCCGCCTCGTTCCTCCAGGAGACGGCCGTCGAAAGTCAGGGTCGCGGTCTCCGTCGACAACGCAACGTCCTGAAGGAGATCTCCCTCGATGGAAAACACGAGCCGCGCGGCACCCGGTCCGGCGAGTGTCGCCCGGATGTCGAATCGGCCGCCGGCGAACCTGCCGATCTCGACCAGCCCCTGGGCCATGCCCGCCGGGCAGCTGATGGGGGCGTCGAGAGCGAGGATGGGAACCGTAAACCCACCGGATTCGAGATCGTGGATGGTGGGGACGGAACGCCGCCAGTCCTGAGGGGGCTTCGCAGGCTCCGCGGGCCGCACCCGCGCCGCCTCGCCGGGATCATCGATCACGGGAAACGCGGTCCGGCCGGTCCCGAGATAGTAGTCCTCGAACTTGGCGAACGGCTCCGTTGCCGGAGGCCGCATGAGCAGCGCCGGCACGCCCAAGGCCTCGGCCAGAATGATGCCGTGCAGTGAACTGGACACGACCAGTTCGGCGGCGAGGATCTCGCGGAGCATCACGTACAGATCGCAGTCAACCGTGCGGAGGCGGTGACCGGCCGCGGCGAAACGGTCGAGCCACACAGCGGTGTCTTTGTAGTGCGGCACGAGCAGCAGCCCGCTGGGCGAGGCGGACGACCGCCGGCAGGCGGCGATCTCGTCGGGGAGGATCTCCGCCACGAGCAGGCCCGGGTCGAAGAAGGAAACGTCGGGCGGCACGGCCACGCCATTTCTCGCGAGGTATTCCGCCGTCAGTGGGCCACGGACCGCACGGACCTCGATCGCCGCCTTCTCCGCGCTGGTCAGCGAGAGCGGTTGATCCTTGAAGCCGCTGCCCCAGATCACGTCGCCCCCCCGGGCTCGGTGGGCGATCGAGCCGGCGCCGAGGAGTCGGGGCGTCGTGCCCGGTTCGGCATGCTCGGCATGGAGCGTTCGCATGCCGAACAGGGCGGCGGTGAGATGCCGCTGGAGCGAGTCGCCCACGTTGCCAAACATGAATCGACCAGATGCGAGCTCCGCAGGGGTGCCGAAGAGGGCCGCGCGTGGCCGCCAGTGAAACGTCCGCACCGCAGCCGATCTGGAAGCGGGAGCGGTTGGTGAGGCGGAGGCGGAGGCGGAGGGGAGCGTGTGCAGCGTTCGAACGCCGGCGATTCGGGTGAGCGGTACGAGTCGAGCGAGCACATCCGCGGCGTCGTAGCTGCGATAGCCGCAGGCCGCGTCATTGATGCCGTAGGTAATGGAGAGGCGGCCGTCCCCCGGGCCAGCGATGAGCCCGGCCGGATAGAGGCAGTGCGCCACGCGGGAGTTGAGCCGCCGGGAGGGCTGGATCTCCCGTTCGCGTTCGTCGAGCGTGAAGAGCGGCCAGGGCCCGACGGACAGCGGGGCGAACGGCGGCTCGGGCTGCAACTCGAGCATGTTGCCGGCGTATTCGAACCCGTCCGCGGCACGCCACCGGCTCTGGAACACGGTCACGAGCCGCTCGCCGATCGTCATCGGGCACGTGCCGCCATGCAACGGACCAAAGGCGGCGCGGAGGTGGTCGGCCAGCCAGTCGTGCCGCCAGGCGGGCTCGCAGATGAGACGGTCACCGTCGAACGTGCAGGCGAGGATCAGCAGCGGATCGAGCGCGTAGATCGCGAACAGCTGGTCGCCGCAGGGAAAGAAGCCCCAGTTTTTTTCGATCATCCTCCGGCCTGTCGTCAGATGCGCGGCGATCGGGGCCGCCGTTGGCCGGCCCGCCTCGTCGACCTCGGCCACGAACAGGTCGTTGGGCCGTCGGCTGTGGCCGGTGTTGAACGTGACGAACCGCCTCCCCTGAAAGGAAAACGTCCGCGGATCGGCCACCCAGGGCGGCGCTTCGCCACGGGCCGCCAGTTCGGCCGTCCAGTCGGCGGGCGGTTCGGTGGGCCGAAAGTCCTCCGCGAGTCCGCAACGAAACACCCGCCGCACTCCGTCGGCCGACACGCCTCGGAACAGGGAGACGAGACCGGTGGAGGAGCGGAAGACGGTCGGATTGAAGAGGTGCTCGCAGGCCGGCACGACACCCGAAACGGAGATCGTGCCTCCGGCAGTCGGACGCGGCAGTGCTCGAGGGAAGGGAGTCATCGTGGTGCCCGGCGGCGGGGCAAATCCCGCTCACGCAGGCTCGTCGGAGTCGTCGATCCTCAGCTCGGCAAGCGCGGAATCCGGCGTCAGGTAGCGGTTCACGCCGAGTCGCTCGCCAAACTCCCGCATCGACTGCCGCTTGGTGCGGCCGGTGAAATGCACCAGGAAGTGCTCGTCGAGCGAGTGGACGTACTCGAAATCCCGGTTGTTGAAGCAGTTGTGGTCGAGGATTCGGCAAAACCCGCCGCTGAATCGCGGGTCGGTTTCGACGAGGTGCACCATCGCGTCCTGGTCGCCGCGGGTGAAGTAGCCCAGATCGTCCCGCCAGGCCGCCTTCACGACCGCGAGATCGACCGCCAGCACCGCATGCAGGAACTCGTGGGCCCGCGGCGTGTTCTGCAGAAGAAATTGTCCCGAGGAGAATTTCGTAAACAGCGTCTTTGTCGCCGGGCTCTTGCAGATCACGAACTCGGCACCCGGGGCCGCATCCAGGAAGCGGGTCAGGGGGATGCGAAAATCGGTGAAGTAGGCGTCGTCGTCGATCCAGAAAATCCAGTCGAACAGCCGCAGGTAGCGGAGGATCGTCTCGATCTTGCTGAAGTACCGCCGCCGATCCCGCTCGGGGGAACCGTTGAAGATGGAGTGATAGCCATGGCTGTCGGCGTAGCACTTGTGGTTGATCTGGGAGTTGAACCGGACCCCCGGATAGTGCCCTGAGAGAATGCCGAGCTTCATGTCCGGTTCCGCGTGCTTGCGTTGCCCATCATCATGGGAAGAATAGGGGGCCGCGCACCGTTGCTTCAAGGTCGCGTTGGTGGCGGCTTCTTCGAGCACGGCCAGTTGGGAGCCCTCATGGATTTCAATGCGGCGTTCACGCTGCGGCAGCGGCTGGCTTTCTGGGACGCCCATCCGTTGCACGGCGCGATCCCCATCGTGCTGCCGTGCCGACACCGGCCGTTCGTCATGCACTCGGAAAACGACGACACCGTCGTGAAAACCCTGCACTGGGCCGGGTTCTTTTCCGGTTGGGAGCCCACGTCGCTGCGGCTCTGGTCGGCCCTCGCCGCCGAGGCCAGGCAGGCGTTCGACGTGGGTGCCTATACGGGCATCTACGGTCTGCTCGCCGCGACGAGTTCGGACCGCTGTCAGGTGGTCTGCATCGAAGGATGCGGCCGCAACCACGCGCGGCTCGCCCGCAACGTGGCACTCAACGGCCTGGAGCCGCGAATCGCCTGCGTGCACGCCGTGGCCGCCCGGGCCACCGGCACGACGGTGCTCTACGAAAGGTATGCGGCCGACGGCATTCTTTCCTCCGTGCATTCCACGGCAAAGAGAAACGGGGAGCCGGTGACGGTCGAGGGGGTCGCCCTCGACTCGCTGCCGGATCGGCTTTCTGTGCCGCTGCCCGATCTCATCAAGATCGATGTCGAAGGGGCGGAGCCCGAGGTTTTGGCCGGCATGCCCGGAATCCTCGCGGCCGGCGGGACGGAGATCCTCCTCGAGGCCAACTCCCGTGCGGCGCTCGACCAGTCGCGGGCAATGCTCCCCGTCGGCTACCGCTGCTTCGCGATCGACGAAGCGGCCGGTACCGTTCTCGACGTTGACGGCGCTGCCGCCGCGGCCGCGGGAGATCGCGGTCGAAACTATCTGCTGACCGCGCGACGTTCGGCCGAAGAACTCGCGGCGGCACTCGCTTGGCCTGCCGGCTGAGAAGCCGGGGCCACCATCGGTAGCGGGCCGGTTCAGGCACCGTCTCGAGTGCGACCCGTATTCCCCGCGCTCGCGATTGGGGCTTCCCGTCGGGATGTGCGTCACGTTTCGGCGCCACGCCGGTGCCTTCAAGAAGCCCGGAGCGCGAGCGACGGGTATTCGGGTGGCGACCGTTGTTGTGGTGGGGAGCGTATTCCCCGCGCTGACGCTTGGGGCTTCCCGACGGAGGGGCACGACGCGTCCAGTCGGGTGTCGCAGGGCTTGGCGTGCGTCACCGGCATGGTGACGGCCTCACCAGGGCGGTGAAAGGGCGTGAAGCAGGCTGAAAAGCAGTGTTTTGCGACGGTGAGACCAGGTCCGCTGAGGTCCTTCGGTCACCAGTGTGGTGAGGCTCCCCGCTCTTCGAACCAGGGAGGCGAAAAAAACTTTTCGCGGTTTTCTTCGGCATTTCTGGCTGCTTTTTGGGGCGATTCGTCTCGTGCGGGGATTTGGCACGCGGACTGCATTTCCGCCTTCTCGTCGCGAGCGATCGCGGATGCCTGACGGTGAAAGCCGCGCATCACGAGATCGACCGTGTTCGTCCCGTCGGACAAAAGGAGGTGTGAAATGATGGTTGTTGCCGTTGGGATCACGACTGAGGAAGTGCGGTCACTGGCCAGCCAGTCCCCCGCGATTCGTTCCACGCGTGGTCCGGTTCTGAAGAGCCTCGTGGTGTCTGGCGACGTCGGCCTCCGCGGCCGGCTCGGCACGATGTCCGAGCTGGGTGGCTTTTCCGCCTGCGACATGCCCGCAGATGCTTCCGACCTCAGGTCGGTCATCGATGGGGATTACCGGCTTGTGATCGTCGATATCGCCCGCCCGTTGGGTGATCGCGTCAGCGACACGGTCGAGATCGCCGAGGAGTTCGCCGGCAGGCCCGGCACGCTGCTGGTGGTCTGCGGATCCGACGACAGCGTCGATGAGGAACTCTGGGCCCGTCAGCTCGGTGCCTGGGTCTATCTGCCGGGTGTCTCGGGTGGCGACGCCCTCATGTCGCTGTTCTCGGAGGCCCGCCGCGTGGCCGAGCGTCGGGGTGTCAGTCAGTACGTCTGAGGATCGATCGCGGGCCGCCTCGGTCTGCCAGCGATTCGTGAGTGAGTGAATCAAGTGTCCGTTTCTGGCCGTTCGGTCGGCGGACGAATGTGAATCGGAAGTCATCAAACGCCCCTCGGGGCTCAAATGCGAAGGAGCAGTGTCATGAGCGCAGTTGTGGATTCCTACCGTGACGACACGGACGTGAGCTACGCGGTCGACTTCAGTCGAGATCGCGAGCCAGCGAAGAAGCGAAGCCGGTTCCCCGAATACCGCCGCACGGGCAACGCCCCGGCCCGGGTGAATGGCATGCACTGCCGCCGCAGCAAGCGATGGACGTGGGGCAGCGGCCGCGGAGCCCGGATGCAGAACGTGAGGGCGTTTGCGGGCTGTCTTGCCGTCGCCCTCGCGAGTGTCTCGGCCAGCGTGCTTGCCGTGACGATCGACTACAAAACGGTCAACAACGTGGGCAACGCCGCCAATCCGCTCACGGGTCTGGGGGCCGTCTCGAGCGTTTTCAACATCGCGAAGTATGAGACGACGAATTCCCAGTACGCCGCCTTCCTCAATAGCGTGGACGCTGCGGGCACCAACCCCAACTCCATCTACCAGGCAAACGCCGTCATCAGCGGGTCGACTGTCTTCAATCCGATCACTTTCAACGCGGGCGGATCGTCCGGGGCGAAGTATGCGGTGAGCGGGGGCGCTTCGAATAAGGCCGTGACGTTCGTAAGCTGGTTCTCCGCGGCCCGGTTCGCCAACTGGCTCAACAACGGGCAGCAGGCGAGTGCCGCCTCGATGGAGACCGGTGCCTACACGCTCAACAATCTGGTCTCCGGGTCGGCTGTGGCCCGTAATCCCGGTGCTGTCGTCTTCCTGCCGAACTCCAACGAATGGACCAAGGCCACTTTCTACAACGGTACCACTACCAACTACCGTCAGTACCCGTACCTCGGCGGCGGCACGGCTCCCACCGCCGTCACGTCGGGCACCGGGATCCTGGGGAACAACGTCGCCAACTACGGCTTGGCACAGGGCAAGACGACCGGCCTGACCGATGTCGGCCTCTACACCGCTGCAAGCTCGTGGTACGGCCTCTACGACGTCTTCGGCAACGCCGGTGAGTTCACCGAGACCGCCAGTCCGTCCTTCCCCGCCGACCGGGTAATGCTGCTCGGTTCAAGCTGGCGGCTCGGGACGGGGGCGGCCGTGAACTGGACGTCCAACACGGCCTCCAACAGTTACTTCACCGACTCGTACTCTGACTCGATCGGCTTCCGAGTCGCAGCCGTCCCGGAGCCGGCCACGATCGCTCTCGCTGGAGTGGGAATCGTGAGCCTGGCGGGCCTCGACTGGATGAAGCGTCGCAAGCGGAAGGCCACCGCTCAGCAGGCCGCCCTGGCCCAGACGATCGCCTCGTGATCGCCGCCTGAGCGACTGAAGAAACCGAGCCCCGCCCCTCGTTCATGCGAGGGGCGGGGTTTTTCGTGCGCGGACCGAGATGGCACAGGGTAACGGCGATTGACCTGCCGCGCGCGGCGGTGTTAGGGTCGACTCCATGGCTGATTTCAACGACTCATCCGGGACGGATTCACGGTCTGCCGGTCCTTCCGCGCGTGGGCGGAACGATGCCGACGACGCGACCGTGATCTCTCGCGGCGAGCCGGCGGCCGCATCCTGGAGCGGCTCGGCCAGTCCGCTCGCCGGCGGGCCCGCCTCCACTACCGAGATCGGCCGGTCCCTCGAGGGATCGATGCTCGGGCCCTACCGGCTCGATCGATTCATCGGCGGCGGCGGAATGGGAGCCGTGTTTCAGGCCCTCGACACCACGCTCGATCGGATCGTCGCCGTCAAGGTCCTTGCTGGTCGCCAGGGCGATGACGAGGAGATGCTGAAGCGGTTTCGAAACGAGGCCCAGTCGGCGGCCCGGCTCGACCACGAAAACATCGGGCGGGTGCACGCGGTCGGCAGCACCGGGGGCTGGCACTACATCGTCTTCGAGTTCATCGAAGGCACCAATCTCCGCGACCTCGTCCGCGAGGAGGGGCCATTTGACCTGGCGCGAGCCGTGGACGTGGCGATCCAGGTCGCCGATGCACTCGAACACGCCTCCGAGCGTGACGTGGTGCACCGCGACATCAAGCCATCCAATATCGTGATCACCCCGACCGGCCGTGCGCGGATCGTGGACATGGGATTGGCGCGTCTGCATCATGTGGCGGACGACCGCGATCTCACGGTCAGTGGCATGACGCTGGGAACATTCGATTACATCTCCCCCGAGCAGGCCCGCGATCCCCGCGCTGCGGATGTGCGGAGCGATCTCTACTCGCTCGGCTGCACGATCTTTTACATGCTTGTCGGCCGTCCTCCGTTCGCCGAGGGCACCATGGTGCAGAAACTCCTCCAGCATCAGCAGGCGGCGCCGCCGCCGCTGAGGGAAATCCGGCCCGATGTGCCGCAGCAGTTCGCCGACATCGTGTCGCGGCTGATGGAGAAGGATCCGCTCGATCGCTACCAGCGGCCGGCCGTGCTCGTCGCCGACCTCGTCGCCTTCGCCGACGACCACCGGCTCGCGCTCGCCCAGCCGCGGCCTGCCCAGGCAGTGGCTCTGCCGGCGTCGCGGCCGCTCGACGCCCGACTGAACTCGGTGGCGTGGTTGTTGCCTCTCGCGGGCCTGGCCGCGGTGGTGGGGCTGATGTGGATGCGGGCCTCGGCCGATCGGTATCGGGCCGCACAGGGCGACGCGCCCGAGCGGCAAACCGCCGATGCTCCGGCCGCCGCAGACATCGTGCGGGTGGTCGCGGTGCCATCCTCCCCCAACGACGTGGCCACGCTCGGCGAGGCGATCCGTCTGGTCGCCGATGGCGGACTGATCGAGTTGGCGGATGACGGCGAGCGGCGGGAGCCGCCGGTGTCGCTCCAGCGAAAGCGGCTCACGATTCGCGCCGCGGCTGGCGTCAGGCCGATCGTCACCTTCACCGGCGTCCAGCCCGCGGATGGCGGCTGGCTGGCGGCCTGCACGGTCGGCGACGGCGAACTGACGGTCAGCGGCGTCTCGCTGAGGTTGGTCGGCGAACCGGCTGACGGCATGCCGTCGGCCCTCTTCGCGGTCGGTTCCGGCAGGCTCGTCTGCGACGACGTCGTGCTTCGCATGCCCGGATCTGCGGAGGCCGGTGGCACCATGGTTCGCCGGGGGCGGAATGCGTTCGTCGCGGTTTCCTTGGCCGGAGGTCCTCCCGGAGCCGCGTGCGCGGTGGTGTTGGGAAGTTGCCGTGCCGCCGGGGATGCGGTCCTGCTCGACGCCGCAGCCGAGGAGGCCGGCAGGATCGTGCTGCGGTGGTCAGGGGGCGCGCTGGTCACTCCGCGCCGGTTGCTCGTCGCCGAGGGGGCCCGAAGCGGTGCAGGCCTCGACATCGCCTGCGATCTCGCCGACGTCGCCGTGGCGTGCGGTGAAGGAGTGGTGGCGCTTCGCGATTCGCCGACGCGCCCGGTCGCGCCGCGGCTCGAGTTTCGGGCGAGCGACTGCAGGTTCGTCGTGGGCGACACTCAGCCGTTCATCGAGCAGATGGGTGGCGGCGACGCCGACGGCTACCGGGCCGCGTGCGTCTGGCTCGACGAGCAGGGCCGGTACGAGGGGGCCGGCGTGTTTCAACGCATCGACGCGGCCGACGGGCGGGTCGACATCGATTTTCCCGCCGTCGAACCGACGCTGGTGCATGAGCCGCGTGCAGGGCGGCCGCCCGACCCGGCCGCGTGGAACGGTTGGGGGAGTTGAACGGGTTGCGTGCCACATTGTGCCGTGCCACGACGGACGATTGCTTGACGCTGGCGATGCCGCGTTGTCTAGTATTTCCGCTGGAGTGTGGTTTGTCCGCCCGAGGACATCCAGCCAGCGATCCTCCCGGAGTGTTTCGATGATCCGCAAAAGCAGGCATGCGTGGCTGGTCGGCGTTGGGATGGCAATGGTCGCCGGGGGCTCTGCCCGCGACGCATTCGCGATCAAGCAGTTCGCCGAGGAGTTCAAGGCCATGTACGTCAAGGAGGGCACTCCTCTGGCGGCCGCCGTCGAGACCGCGAAGTGCAACGTCTGCCACATGGGCAAGAGCAAGAAGGAGCGCAATGCCTACGGCGAGGCGCTCGCCGAGCGGCTCGACAAGAAGGAAGACGCCAAGAACGTCGAGAAGATCAAGAAGGCCCTCGAGGAGGTCGCTGCCCTGTCGAGTGATCCCGCCAAGGCCGATGCCCCGACGTTTGGAAAGCTCATCGAGGAAGGCAAGCTGCCTGGCGGCGACCCGCAGTGATACCCCGCATGCCTTGTCTGAGGAGCCCCGTCCGCGTCAGCGGACGGTAAAGCCCGCGTCGTCGATGGCCGACAGAAGCAGCGTCTCGAAGTCCTCGCAACCGGCGATCTCCGCCGCCGCGTCCGGGGGCGCGAAGATGCGAACGCGCTTCACGAGGTCGTCGAACTGTTCGTGGGCCAGACTCCGGACCACGGGCGACATGTCCTCGAGCTGCCGCCAGCGGTGCGGCGCGTCGGCGGCATGACGTGCGGCACGCTCGCGGACCTGCAGTCGGAACTCGACCTCGCGTTCGGCCGGGGGAGCGTCGACGAGCACGAGGTCCGGATCGACGCGGCGGCCGATGCGCCGCGACATCCGCTCCGCGAGCCGGGCCGAAACCGCCACCATCTCCGCGTAGCTTCTGCCGGCCAGCGCCGCGTGGATCGTGGACTGATGCGCCGCGTCGAACGTCGCGACCCGCTTGAAGAGCCGTCGCTCCAGACCGAAGAGCCCGGCGACCAGCGGTGCCGCGGCCGTGCCTTCGGCCGCCCCGCAGAGCCAGGACACGAAGGCCGCGTCGCCGCAGCGGACGAGCCGCGGGGGATCGATCGTGGATCGCACCAGCCACACTGCCCGCTGCAACATGCCGGTGGCGGCCCGGACGGCGTGGTGCCAGTAGACCTCGCTGAACATGACGTAGCGGGCAAAAACCATGAGCTCCGCAGCTGTCCGCCCCTTGTCGGTGATGGCCAGCGATTCGCCTCGTTCGTCCACGCACAGGCTCGCGAGCAGTCGCGGCTGGTCGAAGTTGCGGCCATAGGGAACGCCGGCATGCAGGCTGTCGCGGGCCAGGTAGTCCATCTTGTCGACGTCGATGGGGCCGGAGAGCAGCGAGTGGAGGATGCGGCCCGCGGGGTCGGTTGCCGAGCCGGTGATCAATGCGGCGATCCGGGCCGGGGAGATCCTCCACCGCGTTGCGAGCACCTCGGCGATCGGCCCGGTCGAGATCAGCTCGTGGACGAGCGATTCGTGCCGCGGCACCTCGGGAAGGCCCATGTCTTCGACGGGGTGACAGTAGGCCCAGTGGCCGATGTCATGCACGAGCGCGGCGGCCAGGAATGCGGAGGCGTCGTCGCCGTCGACCACGGCTGTGAAGCGCGGATCGTTTCGCAGTCGCCGCAGGAACTCGACCGCCAGCCGGTAGACTCCGAGCGAGTGCTCGAACCGCGAGTGCACCGCCCCAGGGTAGACGAGGGAAACAAGCCCGAGCTGCGACACGCCGGCGAGCCGCCGCATGCCCGCGGTGTCGAGGATCGCCCGCACGCGAGGGGTGATCGGGGCCGTGTCGTCCGGGGGAATGCGAATGCCCTCGCTCGTCGAGTCGAGTGCGGCGAGTTCCGGAAGGCTGGAGAGCGACATCGCATCGGCCTTTGGGCTGTCAGAGCGGAGGCAGGCCCAGCAGCCAGCGAAGGAACGCCGTGAACATCGCGTAGCAGGAGAAGTGGGCCACGGCCGTGCCCCAATCGAGGTCAAACGTGGCCAGGGCGGCGATGGCGCCCGCCACCACGAACATTGGTCCCAGATAGACCCACTGCCACATCTCTGCCGTCGCCTCGGCAGGCAGCAGTCCCTTGACCGCCCACAACCCCGCGTATACGGCCGCACAGATCAACGATCGCAGGAAAAACGATCGGCCCCGGTAGGCCTCGAGCTCGCGGTCGCGGACGGCCACGTAGCCGAGCATCACGCATGGGATGGCCACGAGAAACGCCGCTGACAACAGCAGCCACGACGGCGGAGACTCGGGCTGGAACACGCGGCCCGTGACAAAGGCTACGGCGGCCAGTGCGACCGCCGCACCGGCGGTGGCCACGAAGGCCAGGGGCGGGATCGGCCTCTCGATGCGACGAATGGGTGCCGTGGGCGCGCGGCCGGTTGCCGTCGACGACGCGACGGGTGCTTCCGGCTCGTGGATCGTCACCGCCTTGACGGCGAGTGCGGGGATTTTGATCGGCTGCTTGCACTTGGGGCAGGGGCCCGTCCGGCCGGCGAACTGATCGCTGACCGCGAAGCGTGACTTGCAACCGGGGCAGAGGACGGGAATAGGCATGCTGGATTCCGGCCGCAGGCGGACGACGGCGTTGGAGGCGGCAGTTTCAGACGGGGCCGGGGCTGCGTCAAGGGACGGGGCCATGGTTACACTATGAACGTTCGAACAAGGCCCCGGTGGGCAAAGGCCGCAGCGTCGCTTTCAGGACCCGAACCAGCATGGACGACGACAAGACCCGCATCCTCGGTGCTGAGGAAGCATCCACGCGGATTCTCCCCGCCACGGCGGTCCAGCCGCAGCGGGAGTTGCCGGAACCGCGAGTCGAGAACGGACGCATCATCTTTCATTGCTCCGCCGGCCACAGGCTCATCGTGCCGCAGACGCAGGCGGGAAAACGGGGGAAGTGCAGCAAGTGCGGCGTGCCGCTGCAGATTCCCGACCTCGCTGCGGAGGCCCAACCGTCGGTGCCCGAGCCGGTGTCGGAGCCCGAGGCCGAGAGCCCGCCCGCCATGCCCGCATTCGAGGCGGTGGCCGAAACGCCTCCGCCAACCGCTCTGCCTGCGTCGCCTCCGGCTGCGTCATCGGCCCCCGAGGCCGCCGACGAGGGCGAGTGGAACTTCATCTCGGGAATCGATCAACCTGCCCGGCCTGCCACCGGCCCTGCGATGGACGAGGCGGCCTGGTCGCACTCCGCGCCTGAAGCCGGTCCGGTCGGCGGTGACGGCGCCAATCCCATGGCCCGGCTTCTGGCCAGGCTATGGGCGGAGCGGGAGCACGGTGGCATCGTCGAGATCCATCTCACGGGCGGCAGCGTGATCCTTCCGGAGGAGTTCGCGGCGCGCTGGTCGGGAGGAAGTCACGGCCTGTTTGCCAGCCAGGCTGCCGATGGCACGGTGACGCTCACTGCCGTGGCCTGGGAAACGGTGCAGCGGATCGTGGTGCGGCATCTGTCGGCCGTGCCCGGCGACATGTTCGAATGACCGCGGCGTACCGCAGTCACTCTTCCTCGCCGAGATCACCCTCGGTGATCATCGTGAACCCTTTGTTGCTCAGGGTTTCCTGTCCCATCTCGGTGTTGTCGACCATGAGAGCCACCGCCGGCCGGCCCCGGGGCCGCACGAGGATGGGGTAGGCCTGGATGATGTTCACCTCGGCCTGCAAGAGCGCCGTGCAGATGCGGAGCAACGGTTGGTGGTCGTCGGGCAGTTCGACGCCGATCAGATCGCTCTCGATGATCGCGAGTCCGGCACGTTCGAGAATCTCCCGACCCTGCTCCGGATGACTGAGCAGAAACCGCGCGAACGCACACTCGCCGGAGTCATTGATCGAGAGCGCGACGATCCGTACCCGGGAGCCCTCGAATCGGCGGACCACCTCGAGCAGTTGCCCGACACGGTTTTCCAGGAACACGGTGAACTGCCGGAGCGTCGGCCAGTTGCGGCCGCGGGCAGTTGCAAACCCGATTCCCGCATTCTCGCCAGCGTCGCCGTGACTCACGGTGGATCCTCCGCTTGTGGATCGAAACCCTCGGGGACGGCCTGGCCCGACCGGGGTCGCCCCCTGCGGGGTTTTGCTGCCCTCGACGTGGGAAGGATAGAGTCTCGTCCGCGGTCCGGTCAACGAACGGCCCGCATTCCTCCCGGTGGCGGACCCCGCCCCGACCGTCAGCGCCCGTCGCAGGAGCCACCATGTCCGCCGTCCACGAGATCGAGATCCGCGTCCGCTACCAGGAGACCGACGGCCAGCGTCGTGTGCATCACGCCAACTTCCTCACCTATTTCGAGATGGGCCGCACCGAGATGCTCCGGGCACACGGCCACACCTACCGGCAGTTCGAGGACGACGGACTCTTCATGGTGGTGTCGGAGGCGCATGTCGCGTATCGCGCGCCGGTGGACTACGACGACCTGCTCCTGCTCCGGACGCGGGTGGAGAAGATCGGCGCGGCCCACATCAAGCATGCCTACGAGGTGATTCGCGGCACCCAGATCCTCGTCACCGGATCGACCACGGTCGTCTGCGTGGATCGGGAGGGCAGGGTCCGGCGGCTGCCCGATTGGATGCTGGAATGACGCACCGCGGATCGCGGCGGACTCACTCCGTCAGTGGCTCGAACACGAACCGCTGTTCGCCGCACATGAACTGCGAGGTCGCCACCATCCGCACCGGCGCGTCGATTCGCACCCAGAGCCCGTTGGCACCGGCGTTGTCGATGCGCCACCCGCGCGACGTGCGGTGCATCTCCGCGTGCAGCGGGCTCACGAAGGGATCGTCCAGGCAGACTGCGCACCCGCTCCCAGCCCTGCCCACCGTGGTCGACGGTGCGTGGCATTCGTGCCGGCGGCCGCGGCCGGCCTGCGTCACGTCCACGAGCCATGCTTCGGTCATGTCGACCGCGTGAAACCGCAGCACGCTGCCGCCGAGCCGAAGCATGCCGCCATCCTTGAGTCGGGCGGTTGTCACCCGCACGAACGTGCCGCCGGCGCTGCCAAGGTCGGAGAGTTCCCACGCCGCATCGGCGAGCCGCTCGATCGAGGCATGCCGAGGAGACATGGAGATGTCGTGCGGCACGAGTACGTCGCCCTCGCTCCTGCCGATGACGAGGCGATCGCCCCGCATCCGGACCTTTTCGCCATCCTCGCGGCCGTCATCGATGACATGGAGCAAGGCCATCGACCGACGAAGTAGGGGACGGAAAGGGGGCGACTCAGGCGGCGGCACAGACACCCCTGCAGCGGACACCGGCCGCAGAAGATGAGCCCAATCGTCGAACGATTCGATACGGGGCTGCGGGTCTGAGCCTCGAACCGCGACAGGATGCTGGTCGGATCCAGACATGAATTGGCGTCCGTGTGCCCCGAACACTCCCTATCTTATCCGACCGCAGACGACGGACGAAGGGCTGACTGACGGAGCGACGTGTCCGGCGGTGCCGGGGGCGTATTCCCGGACGTCGTTTGACCTCGCTCCGGGGAACGACAACTGTTTGCCGGGACGATCGCACGATTCGCGACGCAGTACTCCAGGGCAGGAGTCGGACCCGCTTCCCTTCATGGCCGCCGACAGAGGGCGGCCCTGACCCTCGAGGAGACCCTGACGATGACGCTTGCTGCCGAACGGGAACTGGCCCACATGGGCGAAACGGCCGGATGCTCCGATCACGACCACGACCTGGTTCACGAACTCAGCCGGCGGCTCGACGCCCTCTGGCGATATGACCAGTACATCGCCAACGCCGAGTGGCGGGACGATCTGCGGCAGTTTTGGCGTGACGCAAAAGCCATGGAGCAGCAGGCGATCCAGCGGCTCAGGGAACTGATCTCGCAGGAGGTCCGCAACGACTGCTTCTGAGGGCGGCTCCGCGGCTGCGGCCCGGCCCGGCAGCCCGGTGCGATGGTGCGGTCGGGCAGGGATGCCGCGTCGCACCCCCCCCGGAGTGGTCTGCCCTGGGGGCCTGTGCTACCTTGCTGCGCAGGCGGCCCGGTTGAGCCGGTGTGGCGTGCTCCTTTGCGAACGGTTTCTCACGTCATGGATTGGCCAAATGACCAAGATAGGACAGATGACAGTCGGTTCGTTGATGGGGCGGTTGTCCGGCGCGGGCCGGCGTCGCGACGCTGCTCCGCCGGGCTTCCCGACCGCCGGGCTTGATCCGCTGACGGAGCGGCTGTCTCAACACAAGGTCACGCGGATCGCACTCTCCTTCCTCGATGCCAACGCGGGCCTGCACCTCAAGGACCTGCTCCTCGACGCGGCGACCGACGACCGCCGCGTCGTCATCGACGGCCACACCGTGTGGAACTTCGGCTCCGATAGCTTCCTGGGCCTCGACCGGCATCCACGTGTGCACGACGCGATCCGTGATGCGCTGCCGGAGTGGGGGGCCCACAACGGCGCCTCGCGAGCCTTTTCCAGTCCTGTGCTCGTGGACGAGGCGGAGGAGAAACTCGCCCGCTGGCTGGGTGTGCCCGACACCTTCATCTTCCCCAGCGTCACGCTCGCGAATATCGGTCTCCTCCCGGCGGTCACGCAGCCGGGAGACCTGCTCGTCGTCGACCGTGAGTCGCACGATAGCGTGCATCAGGGCGCCAAGCTGGCCGCCGCTGCCGGAGCGCGGCTCGAGGTGTTGGCGACTCCCGAGCCGCGAGCGCTCGAGAAACTCGTGGCGCAGTCGGGGTGTCGCGGCGGCGTCGTGCTCGCGATCGACGGCGTCTACAGCATGTCGGGCCGCACGCCGCCGCTGGCGGAGCTCGACGCCACGATTCGCAGGCTCGGTGGGATCATGTATGTCGACGATGCCCACGGCACCGGCGTCGTGGGGCCGCGGGGCCGGGGTGCGGCCGCGGCAGCGCTCGGCTCGCTCGATAACGTGCTCATGGTGGGTTCGCTCTCCAAGGCGTTCTCCTGTCTGGGCGGGTTCGTCACCTGCACTCCCGAACTCAAGACCGTGCTCAAGATCCGGTCGAGCACGTTCATTTTCGGCGGGCCGGTGCCGCCCCCGTATCTCGCGGCTGTCTCGGCGGTGTGCGACATCATGATGTCGCCTGAATACGACCTTCTGCTCGCCGCGCTCCATGCCCGTATTCGTCGGTTCACCGATGGGCTCGACACGCTCGGCATCGAACATCACGGTGGCGATTCGGCGATCGTCTCGCTCGTGGTGGGCGACCTCGAGAAAACATTCCATGCGGGTCGCAACCTCTTCGATCGCGGTTTCTACGCGCAGTCGGCGACCTACCCGGCGGTGCCGATCCACGCCGGCATGCTCCGCGTGCAGATCAACGCCAACCATCCGCTGGAGGCGATCGACGGGTTGCTCAACGCCCTCGCCGACGTCTGGCAGGAATCACGGCTGCCGCGGCGTGGCAGGGCGGTCACCCGATAGGAGGTCCATCAGCTTCTCGGTGCTGGCCCGTGTTTGTCGTCAGGAAGCCCCAATCGCGAGCGCGGGGAATACGGGTTGCCTTTTGGTGGCGTGGGATTGGCTGGCCGAGGGTCGGGGCACGAGCAGCCCTCACGCGTCGGATGGAGCCTGTTCCAGGCGGGGCTGGCTCCGCAGGATCCAGTCGCGGACGGTGGTCGGCAGCGACCGGGCGAGTCTGGCCGCGAGCCAGGTCCGTCTTGGAAACCAGACCTCGGCGCGGCCTCGCTCGATCGCCCGCAGGATGATCGCCGCCGCCGCCTCTGCGGTCATCAGTCGGCCCGCCGTGCGTTCCCCGTCGGTCACCATCGGGGTATCGACCACGCCCGGGCAGGCGGTGGAGAGGCGGACGCCACGTGGGCCGCAGTCGAGTCGGAGGCTCTCGAGAAACGCCACCAGTCCGGCCTTGCTCGCGCAGTAGGCCGCGTTGCCCGGCAGGCCGACGACCGCGGCGATGCTCGCGACGCCGCAGACGTGACCATGCCGCCGCGCGAGCATCCCGGGGAGCACGGTCGAAATGAAGTTGATGCCGCCCTTCACGTTGACGTCGATCACCGTGTTGGCGGCCTCCGCGTCGAGCGGCCACGAGGTGCGGTGGATGCCGGCGCAGGCGATCGCCACGTCGCACGGGCCGAGCCGATCTTCGAGTGTCGCCACGGCGGCCCGCAGGGCCGGACCGTCGACGACGTCGCAGGAAACCGTCTCGACGACCGCCCCTGTGGCACTTAGCAGCGAGCAGGTGGCGTCGAGAGGTGGCTGCCGACGGGCGATGATCCCGATCCGGGCTCCGGCCGCCGCCGCGGCGCGGCATGCCTCCCGGCCGATGCCGCTCGAGCCGCCGGTGACCAGAACCGATTTGCCCTGCCAGAATGTTCGTGAAATCATCGTCGTTATCCCGCGTATCGACCTCGGGGCATCTGACGGGGTTTCTGCCTGAAATGCAACAGACACCGAAACGAGTGCTGCTGCCGATCGACGGCCATGTGGTCGCGGCCGATGTGCATCTCCGGGACGATCTGCGGCCGCCGGTCGTGTTTTTCCACGGACTCATGACTTCGCTGGCCGTCGCGAGCGAACTCTTCGTCGATGCGGAGTCGGAATCGTGGATCGCGCTCAGCCTGCCGGGGCATCATCCGGGGGCGTTTCCCGCCGGGCTCTCGCGGAAGGCCGTCGATGCCGAGTTGTTCGCCGCACTCGCCGATGCGGCGCTGACGCGACTCGTCGGCGATCGGCCGGTGATTGCGGCCGGCTGGTCCACCGGGGGGTTTGCGGCCATCAACCTCGCGATCCATCGGCCGCGTCGTGTGGCCGCCGTCGCGAGCCTGGCGGGCTTTGCCGGCGGTCGGGTCACCGGTTCGATCGGCTGGCTGCAGTGGCTGGCGAGGGGGGGCGTCGGCAGCGCCTGCCTGCGGGCCGGGGTCTGGGCGGCAAGCCGCCTGCCGCCTCTCCATGACGCGATCATCCGTTCGTGTGCCGCCGATCGAGCGGCCGCGGCGGCGGCGCCGAAAGCGGTGATAGACCGCATGCGCGCGGACTTCCGTCACCATGATCCCGCGGCGCTCGCGGTGATGCTTGCCGCTGTTCACGAGCTCGATATCGGCGATCGTCTGGGCGACGTCCGTGTGCCCGCCTGGATCGCATGTGGCGGCCTCGATCCGGTGATCCCCTTCACGGAGACCGTGCGACTGGCGAACGGCATCGCCGGCGCCCAACTGCGGGTGTACGACTCGGGGGGGCACCTCTTCTTCAGCGAATGGCCCGGTGTTCGCGAGGATTTCGCGGCGTGGCGACGTGGCCTCGCCGCCGTGGGATCCGAGTCCGCGGAGGGCTGCGGTCCCCCCTCGTAGGAGTTGTTACGATACCGACCCTGCCGTCGCCTGCGGATGACCACCGAACCTCGAGCGGAAGCCACCACCATGTTGCGGACGCCCCTGCCGGACGTGCTTGACGCCTGCGTCATCGGCGCCGGCGGCTCCGGGCTTGCCGCCGCCAAGGCCCTCCACGACCGCGGCCTGACCTTCGTCTGCTTCGAGCGTGGCTCGGGCGTCGGCGGTCTCTGGCGGTACGACAACGACAACGGCATGTCGGCGATCTACAAGTCGCTGCAGATCAACACGTCGCGCACCATGACGTCGTTCGCCGATCACCCGATGCCGGAGGACTATCCGCACTTTCCGCGGCACGAACAGATCTGCGGGTATCTCGACGACTATGTCGACCACTTCGGCTTCCGTGACCGGATCCGGTTTCGCACCACGGTGGAGCGGGTCGTGCCGCAGGCCGACGGCACGTTCGCCGTGACGTTCCGCACCGTGGATGACGAGCCCGAGACCCGTATCGTTCGCAATGTGCTCGTGGCCAGCGGCCATCACTGGCTGCCACGAATGCCCGATCTGCCCGGCACGTTCACCGGCCGCATGCTTCACGTCCACGACTACCGCACTCCCGATGGTTTCGGGGGCCAGCGGGTGCTCGTCGTGGGAATGGGCAACTCGGGCTGCGACATCGCCTGCGACCTCGCGAGGGTGGCTGATCGCACGCTGCTCTCGACCCGCCGCGGCGCCCACGTGATCCCGAAGTATCTGTTCGGTATTCCCCTCGACACCGTGTGTCCCGAGTTCATCTGGCGATTCGCGCCGATGTGGCTCTTCCGTCCCGCATTCAGCACGGTGGTGTGGATGAACCGAGGGACGCTTGGTCTCTACGGTCTGCCGCGACCGGGTCATAAGGTGCTGCAGGAACACCCCACGATCTCGAGCGATCTGCCGAGCCTGGTCCGCGAGCAGCGGGTCGTGATCAAGCCCGACATCGAGCGGCTCGACGGCGACGGCGTGCGATTCGTCGACGGCACTCGCGAACCGGTCGACACGCTGATCCTGGCGACGGGCTACAAGATCGTGTTTCCCTTCCTCGACGCGACGATCATCGCTCCCGAGGAGAATCAGGTGCGTCTCTACCGGCACGTGGTTCATCCCGACGTGCCGGGGCTGTTTTTCATCGGCCTGATCCAGCCGTGGGGCGCGATCTTTCCGCTCGCCGAAGCCCAGTCGGCCTGGGTCGGCGACCTGATCCAGGGCCGCTGCCGGCTGCCCGACCGCGCGGCGATGCAGCGGGCGATCGACGACGATATCGCGGCGATCCGCCGCCGCTACGTGAAGTCTCCCCGACACACGATCCAGGTCGACTTCCATGCCTACCGCGCGCTGGTGCGGCGCGAGCGTCGCCGTGGCCGTGGCTGGCTCATACCGGGATGACGCGCAGGCCATGACATCCCCCGCTCCCGCCCGGATCGCGATCACCGGCTCGTCCGGACTCTACGGCCGGTCGCTCGTCCGTGAGATTCGTCGCAGCCTGCCCGCTGCCTCCATCCTCGGGATCGACTGCCGCGCCGCCACGGAGGACGAACCCGACGAGTTTTGGCAGGGGGACATCTGCAATTCCCGAATGGCCGACGCGATCGGCGGCTTCCGCCCCGACACGGTGATTCATCTGGCCTACGCCGTGCAGCCGGGTCGTGACATGAGAGCGATGTGGGCCGCCAATGTCGATGGCACGCGACGGCTGCTCGACGCGGCCGCCTCCCACGCCGCGCGACGGGTGCTCGTCGCCAGCAGCGCCACGGTCTACGGGGCGTGGCCCGACAACCCGCCACGGTGCGACGAGTCGACGCCGGTGCGGCCGCGGCCCGACTACTACTACTCGGAGCACAAGGGGCACGTGGAGCGGCTCGTGCAGGAGTTCGCGGCGACATTCCCCGAGATCGCCGTGAGCTGGACGCGACCGACGATCATCTGTGGCCCCGGCGTGAAAAACTTCCTCAGCGACATCTTTCTCAACATGCCGGTCATGTTCCTGCCCGACGGCAACGACACGCCGCTGCAGTTCGTGCATAGGGACGATCTGGCCCGGGCCACGCTCGCGATCCTGACGGCGTCGGCCCGCGGAGCATTCAACGTGGCGCCGGCCGACGTGGTCACCCATCGCCAGATTGCGGACCTGCGCGGCGTGGCGGCGGTGCCGATGCCGTTTTTCCTCCTCGCGGGCATGAGCCGTCTCTGGTGGACGCTGCGGCTGCCGTGGTTCACCACGCCCCCGGGGCTCGTCAGTTATTCGCGGTACCCGTGGGTGATGAGCTCGGAGCGGCTCGAGCGGGAACTCGGCTTCGAGTTCGAGTATTCGAGTGCAGAATCGTTTCGCGAACTGCTCGTCAGGGAAGAAGAGACGGCTGGTAGCCATACCGCGTGAGCACCTCGGCGAGGTCCGCGGCGATTCGCCGGCGGAGCGGCTCGTCGGCCGGGAGGTCGTTGCGGCGGTAGGCACGCTCGTCGGCGAGGTGCCGTCGCCAGTGGGGCTCGGCGGCGTCGGCGCCGGGCCAGCCGAAGTGGTCGTAGATGCTCCGCAGCACCCCGATCGGGTCGGCGACGAGATCCTCGTAGCGGGTGCGGTGACGGTGCCGCGCGGGGATGGCGTCCCACGTGGCATGCAGCCGCTGGTCCATCCGCAGAATCGATGCGAAGACCCGGTCTTCGAGCCCGGCCGCCTTCGGCCGCTGGAGGCCGTGCGCCTCGGAGATCCGCTGCCAGAAATGGAGGCAGGACGGGACCATTTCCGCCGGGTCGCGGACGATGTGAATGAAGTCGGCCTCAGGGAACACCCCGCGGATCACCGGCACGCGGTAGGTGTGCAGCGGGTTCTTGAGCACCAGCCGGCCGCGATGCTCGAACTGCACCGCCCGCAGGAATCCCAGCCAGGTCGCGAGCCAGCGATCGCGGTCCCGGTCGGGCAGGCTTTCGAGATCCTCGTAGAGCGGATCGGGGGGAGGCTCGTTGGGAAAGGCGACGGTCCACCACGGGCTCGGCATCCCCAGGTTGCAGAGGGCGAGCTCATCCTCCTGGGGGCGGCTGAAGCCAAGCCGCATCGCGTCCATCGGCCGCCGTTCGGGCAACAGCCAGCCCAGCCGGTCGCGGGCGAACTCCTCGGAGAGCACGAAGTGGCTCGGCACCGCACACTGGAGGGTGTTGGGGGCCACGAGCCGCGGATCGCGGGCGAGGAGCTCGTGAAGCAATGTGGTGCCGCTCCGCCAGTGGCCGAGGATCACGATCGGATCGGCCTCGAGTCGGGCGGCCTTCAGGCCGCGTCCCCAGATCGACCACTGGATGGCGGTGAGCACCTCGTTGCCGAGGCTCGCGGCGGTGATTCCGACCGCCCGTGGGATCCGCTCGGGCGAAACGCGAAACCCATGCCTGGCGAGCACCCGCAGCCACGGCACGAATCGCACGCCCGTCCACATCGGGAGTGTGAAGCGTTGCCGCCCCATCAGTCGCCCTCCGTGATCTCGATCCGGCTGCTGCCGGGAAGCTGCTCCACGCATCTCGGCCCCAGCAGCTGCGACGGCGTGAAGAAGCCCCCGCCGCCGCCGCGAGCAAGGAGATGCTCCACCGCGACCACGACGCCCGCCGCGGTCACGTCGTAGGCATTCGCCGTTCGCACCCGCGCCACGGCCGATCGGCCGTCGGGGCCAGTCGCCTCGCCCCAGACCCAGGTGGGCGCCGCGACACGGGCCGAGGCAGACGGCCCCGCCACCCGCCGCGCGATCGCTGCCTTCAGCCAGCGCTGCACGATCTCCGATTCGAGAAGCGGACGAAGTGGATCCGTCAGCCGCAAGGCCAGGGCGACGGCCCGCGGCATCGGCACGTAGACCTCGATGTCGGGAATCCCCGTCGTGAATCGAGCGGTGGCGAGGTCGCCCCAGGGGATCGCGACCGAGTGCTTCACGCCGCGGCCGAAGTCGATCGTGCGACACAGGCTGCCCAGGGGAGCGTGGATCAGGCGACCGTGCCGGAGGATCTGGCCGCCGATCTTCAGCGCTTCGACCGAGGTCTTCGCCGTGCCCGCCGACAGCCCACTTGCCGTGTCGAAGCCGAGCGCGAGATGGCTGGCACCAGGAACGGCCTCGTGCAGAGCCGCGGCCACGCAGTCGGTGGGCATGACGTCGAAGCCCACGCCTGGGCAGACCACGACGCCGGCGGTTCGCGCCTCTGCGTCACGGGCATGGGCCGCCTCGAACACGGCGATCTCACCCGTGATGTCGACGTAGTGCGTGCCCGTAGCCAGGCAGCCGTCGAGCATCGGCCGACTGGTGGCAGAGAAGGGTCCGGCGCAGTGGGCCACCACGGCGACGCCCGCGAGTGCATCGCGAACCTGCGCCGGATCGGCGAGGTCGAAGATCCGGGTGGGCAGGCCGTGAATCGCGGCGGCCGACTCGACTGCCGCCGCACGACGGCCCGCGAGGATCGGCATGTGTCCTCGTTCGACCGCGCGGCGGGCTACGAGGCGGGCGGTGTACCCGTTGGCGCCGTAGATCAGCCAGGAGTGTGCGGAAGCAGTCATCGAGCGAAAAGGCCGTGCGCGAGCGACGCGAGGCGACTCCTACCGGGCCTCGTCGGTCACGACGCGGCCGTCGATGACGACGCCCGTGCAATGCGTCGTGTATTCGAAGGGGTCGCCGTCAAAGATCGCGACGTCGCCGTCGAGGCCGGGGCGGAGCGAGCCGACGCGATCGGCAACGCCGAGGATGGTCGCGGCGTCCACGGTGATCGCGGCAAGGGCCTGCTCGGTGGTGAGACCGTTGGCCGCGGCGATCGCAGCCTCGAAGAGGGCCACGCGGGTCTTGGGCACGTAGCCCTCGAAGCCGCTCTGGAGAGCGATGGGAATGCCCTGGGCGCGAAGTGTGGCCGCGGTCTCGAAACTGATGTTTTCCGTCTCACCCATGCCGCTGCGCCGCATCGAGGGATGCACGATCACCGGAACGCCCGCCGCCTTGATTTGGTCCGCGGAGAGATAGGCCTCGGCTGCCGAGTCAAGCACGACCTTGATGCCGAACTCGGCGGCGATTCTCAGGGCGGCGTCGATGTCGGTGGCCCGATTGACCGTCACGAGCAGCGGGAGCCTGCCGCGAAGCACGTCGGCGAAGACCTCGCGGCGGAGGTCGCGGTCGGGGCGCTTCTCGGCGTCGGCGAGATCCTGCTTGCGGAGGTAGTCCTGTGCCTTGACGAGTTCGGCCCGCAGCATCGCCACCGCCTTGCTCCGCGTGCCTGGCGACTTCTTGTCATCGCCGGGCCGCGCGTCGTCGCCCAGGGTCACGGCGACCATCGCCACGGGCTTGAGCGCGGCCTCCTCGACCGTCGCGCCGACGGTCTTCACGACCATCGTCTGGCCCGACACGAGGGCGCCCGGGGCGTGGCCGGTGTGGATCGTGGTGATGCCGAAGCCGCGGATCCATTCGATGAGCCGCTCCCGGGGATTGTAGGAGTCGATGGCCCGCAGTTCGGGCTGGATCGGCTCCCCCGGATCGAGCTGGTCCTGATCCTGCTCTTGGTTGAGAAACCCGGTGAGTCCGACGACGGTATGGGCGTCGATGAGGCCGGGGGTAACCACCCTGCCCTTCAGGATCCGAGCAGCGGGTGGGATGGGGATGTCGACCGCCGCTCCCACGAGGATCACCTTGCCGTTTTCGATCAGCACGACCCCCTTCTCGATCGGCGGCCCGACCATCGTATGGACGGTGTCGCCGAGGATCGCGAGCGGTCGGTCGGCGGCCTGAACAGCGGCCGTCGCGAGCAACGTCACGGCCGCGACAAGGATCGGCAGGGCATGGCAGTTCAAGGACATCATTTCGTCTCGGAGATCCGCTCGTCGGTGCAGCAGGCGTGGGCCTTCTGGTCGCGGCCGGCGCCGTAACCGCCCACGGCGAAGAGCCGATCGTCGGGGTCGGCGCGATCGAAGACCTTGTCCCCCTCGATCCATGTCTGCAGCACCTTGGTCTTCACGCTCAGAGGGTCGCCGGAGAGCACGATCAGGTCGGCATCCTTGCCGACGTCGAGCGAGCCGATCCGACCGTCGAGTTCGAGCATCTTCGCGCCGGCGAGGGTCAGGGCCTCGAGCGCCTTCGCCGGTGACATGCCCGCCCGCACGGCCAGTCCTGCCGTCCGCAGGAAGAGCCGGGAATCGGTGACGGGATCGTCGGTGTGGATCGCACATGGCACGCCCGCCTTCTCGAGGATCGCCCCGGTCGCCAGCGACATGTCCATCGCTTCGATTTTTCCCCCCGGGCTGTCGACCACGATCACGGAGCAGGACGCCCCCGACTTCGCCAACTGGTCGGCGATCTTCCAGGCCTCGCTGGCGTGGTGGAGCACGACCTTGAAGCCGAACTCGTCTCGGAGTCGCAGCACCGTCATCAGATCGTCGGCACGATGCGCGTGGTGATGCACCACCACGCGGCCGTCGAGCACGTCGAGCAGCCCCTCCATCTCGAGATCGCGGTCGGGCATTTTGGCAGGCTCGTCCTTCGCCTCGGCGACCTTCCGCCGGTAGTCTTGGGCCTTGAGGAACTTCTGCCGCACGATCGCCGCCGACTTCGACCTCGTGCCGGGGAACGGCGGCTCCTTCTGGGAGTTGGTGCCGTTGGCCATCTTCATGCCGCCGAGCGGCCTGCCGGCGGCATCCTTCATGAAGAAATCATCGATCGTCGAGGCCTTCCGCAGCTTGGCGTAGATCGTCTGTCCGCTGAGCAGGTGGCCCGATCCGGGCATGAGGTTGAGGGTGGTCAGGCCGCCGGCGCGGGCCTTGCGGAATCCGGCGTCACGGACGTTGATCGAGTCGAGAATCCGGACGTCGGCCTGCATCGGACCGCTCGCGTCGCCTCCCCAGCCGCCCCCCACATGGCTGTGGGTATCGACGAGGCCGGGCATGATCACCTTGCCGGCGCAGTCGAGCCGCTCGGCGTCGGCGGGGATCGGCGTCGATTCGGCCGGCCCCACGGCGACGATCTTTCCCTCAGCCACGACGACGACGCCCCCCGGGATCGGCGGCCCCGAGATCGGCAGCACGTCGGCACCCACGAACGCGAGCGGGTGTTCCTGAGCCGGTGCGGCGGCGGCGAACAGGGCGAGAGTGGCGGCGGCCGCCAGCGTGTGTACCGTGTGAGCGTGCATGCCGCCGGATTCTACCAGCAGGCTCCGCACGGGATGACAGTGGGCGACGAGGGACTCGAACAACCTCGTTTCACCCCCAGAAAACCGCTGCGCCGATCAACGAGTGTGCACATTTGTGTGCAACCGCTGCACTTCCCGCCTGTGTGGCCGAGTCCGGGCAGCGTCAGTTGTGCGTCAGGCCCGCTTCCGCCGCCGCCACATCGAGTATCCGCCACAGGCCAGACCGGCGAGGGCCATGGCACAGGTGGAGGGTTCGGGGACGGCGGTGATGACGCCGCTTGGTGCAACAGCCGAATTTCCAGACCAAGGGCCGCTGGACTGATACGAAGCGGCCTTAAAGGGGCCGCCGACGCCACTGGGTCCCACGGATTCCAGAAGTTGGAGAACTCCTGAACTGAGGGACTCGCCGTTGAAGACCAGCCAGTAAGTCGTCGATGGCGACAGCGAGACATTCAGCGCACCGGTTGAAACCGTTGAGTAAGAAGTGGTGAGTCCGGCGACGTTCATGTTGTAGATGGGGTTACCCGCGATCGGCAGGCCGGGCAGTCCGCTGTTGTCGGTGTAGATCAGCCAGTTGAGAAAACCGGTGGCGGGATCTTCTGAATCCTTGCGGAAGTCGAAAGCCATGCTCGTGACGACAAAATCAGACGCAGTGGTGTGAAACATCGTGGCCTGCTTGACCGTCGGCGAGACGTCGAAGTCGAGGGAAGTCGCTGGAGGCGTCGTGTCGTAAATGGTGGCCGAGCGGCAAGGCGAGATACCGAAGAGGGCAACCGTGAAAACGGTCGCAAACACTGCCTTGCAAGCTCGGGTACGCATGGGATCAATGGCCTCGATAACGGGCAGCGATAACAGGCTCGAAAGGATTCCTTAGCCGCTGAGTAATTTAAGAGCGGGGTGATCGGCCATGCAACTACTATCCATAAAACGACACGCCCCTTGGCGGTCGCCCCTTGTGCCGCGTGAACTTGCGGGAAGGTGACGGAGCGATCGCCCTCAGCGGCGACCTGTGCGTATGCTCTGAGGACGCCATGCCGCGCATTCCAAAGACGTTGCTCCACCGGTTTCACCTCGTCGACACGACGGACCTCTCCGTCGCGCGTCGGGAGACAAGTCGATTCTGGCCATCGCACCAGAGCCACGTCATCGGTCCCGATCCGTATGCGGTGACGATCAATCGTGTCCTCCTGGGCGACATCGCGATCACTTTCGTCGCCTGCACTGCGCGGCTGATCGTTATGCCGCGGGAGCCGAGCGAAGAGGCATGCCTCATCTTGCCGCTGACAGGATGCGTCAAAATCGATACTGGGACCGGAACATACCGGGCCGCTCCTGGAACGCCGCTCCTTCGGGCACCGGCGATGATCCGTCGATTCGAGGCCACGCCGACCCGGTGCCTGATGGTCGATTTGCCAGCGGCCAGGTTGCGGGAAGCCGTCGGCGAACGGCTCGCGAAACCAGCCATCGGTCACTCGATTCTGCGCAACGACGACGCCGATGCTGTCGCGGCCCAAACGGTCGGACTCGCGAGGATGGTCGACCGTAGCCGACGAGTCGGGACGCTCCAGTTACGGTCGGAGATGGACCGGCGCCGCCTCCTGCCGCGATCCTTCCAACAGGCGGAGAAGCAACTGATCGAGGCCCTCGCCACGGCTGCCACTTGCGCCCGCTTTCCAGCTCCGCCGGTTGGGTCCGTGACGGCGCAGATCTCGATCGAAGCCTCACTGAGGCGTTATTGATTTTATGCGGGGCGTCCAGCTCGACCGCGCCTACGAACTTCTCTCGCGGGCCACGAAAGACGTCTCGGTCGCCGGAGTTGCTATCAAGGTCGGACTCGCCCACCTCGGGCGTTTCTCGCAAGCCTACCGGCAGCGATTTGGCGAGCCGCCCTCTGCCACCATCGTCCGGGCGACACGACAAAGTGGAGCGTAGAAGGCGAACGACGCTCCGTCGATGCCATGTGGCAGGCAGGGGGGGCGACGACTCCAACCAACTTGCGCACCCATGCCGACCCAGTTCCGCCACCAGTCTGCGCGGCTGGTCCTCGCTGCAGCCCGCGGCAAAACGTTTGAGTGGGCGACGAGGGACTCGAACCCCCAACCCCCTCGGTGTAAACGAGGTGCTCTGACCAATTGAGCTAGTCGCCCGGGTGGAGCGGAGTATACCCCGGTGCCGAGCATGCCACTTTCGGTGAACCAATCCGGCACCGTTTCACTGCAACGCCCGGGTCCCCGTGGCTTCCTGACGGATGGGTCCGGCCGCTGCGCGAACGAAACCGGCGAGCCGGGGTCGGGCGAAGCCGACGAGCGTTGAAGATTTCGCCCACCGCGGCCATGCCCCGCCCCACACGGCCAACGCGAAATATTCCCGCGAAGGAGGCTTTGCCCGACCTCAGGCGGCACCAGCGCGAAACCGGCGAGCCAATCCGGCATCATCTCAGTGCGACCCGGATACCCCGCGCTGGCGCTTGGGGCTTCCTGACGGAGAGGCCAGGCGGAGAAGCGAACCGAAACGGCGAGCCGAGGCCGGGCGAAGCCGACGAGCGTTGAAGATTTCGCCCACCGCGGCCAAGCCCCGCCGCACACGGCCAACGCGAAATATTCCCGCGAAGGAGGCTTTGCCCGACCTCAGGCGGCACCAGCGCGAAACCGGCGAGCCACTCCGGCATCATCTCAGTGCGATCCGGATACCCCGCGCTGGCGCTTGGGGCTTCCTGACGGAGAGGCCAGGCGGAGAAGCGAACCGAAACGGCGAGCCGGGGTCGGGCGAAGCCGACGAGCGTTGAAGATTTCGCCCACCGCGGCCATGCCCCGCCCCACACGGCCAACGCGAAATATTCCCGCGAAGGAGGCTTTGCCCGACCTCAGGCGGCACCAACGCGAAACCGGCGGCACCGCTATACGGGCTTGGGGGGCACCACGGTGCGGATACCGAGTTCCACCAGCTGCTTCGTGTCGACCGTGGACGGGGCGCCCGTCATGAGGTCGCTCGCCTTCTGCGTCTTCGGGAAGGCGATCACGTCGCGGATGCTGTCGAGCTTGCCGAAGAGCATCACCCAGCGGTCGATGCCCAGCGCGATGCCGCCGTGGGGCGGCGCGCCGCTCCGCAACGCGTCGAGCAGGAAGCCGAACCGCTCGCGGGCGGTCTCGGCCGTGATGCCGAGGAGCTTGAACACCTTCTCCTGCGTGGCTCCGTCGTGGATCCGGATCGTGCCGCCGCCGGCTTCCGAGCCGTTGATCACGAGGTCATAGGCCACGGCGCGGCAGGCTGCGGGATCGGACTCGAGGATCTCGATGTCGGCAGGCCGCGGGGCCGTGAACGGATGATGCATCGACGCCCAGCCGCCGCTCTCCGTGTCGGGGGCGAACATCGGGAAGTCGACGACCCACGAGAAGTGCATGGCGTTGACATCGTAGAGGCCGAGTGCCGCGCCCAGCCGCTTCCGCAGCATGTGGAGCGCCTTGCAGGTGACCTCGAAGGAGTCGGCCACGATCAGCGCGAGGTCGCCCGCCTCGCAGCCGAGCTTCGCCTTAAGCGGGTCGGCCACGCCCGTGAGGTTCTTGGCCACCGGGCCCGACCACGAACCGTCGGCCTCGACCTTGAGCCAGACGAGCCCCTTGGCGCCGCCGTCGACAGCCACGGCCGTGAGCTCGTCGAGGTCCTTCCGGGAAAACTTCGCCGCCGCCCCCGGCACGCGAATGCCGCGGACCCGGCCGCCGCTCTCGACCGCGCCGCGGAAGACGCGGAAATCGCTCTCCCCCGCGATGGCGGTGAGGTCGACGATCTCGAGGCCGAACCGCAGGTCGGGAGCGTCGTGGCCGAACCGTTCCATGCAGTCGTCCCACGTGAGCCGCGGCAGCGGCAGCGGCACGTCGAGCCCGAGAATCTCGCGGGCCGTCCGCTTCACGAGCCCCTCGATCACGCCGATCACGTCGTCGGCCTCCACGAACGACATCTCGACGTCGAGCTGTGTGAACTCGGGCTGCCGGTCGGCGCGGAGATCCTCGTCGCGGAAACACTTCGCGACCTGCACGTAGCGGTCAAAGCCCGCCATCATCAGGAGTTGCTTGTAGAGCTGCGGCGACTGCGGCAGCGCGAAGAAGGCGCCGTGGTCGAGCCGGCTCGGCACGAGGTAGTCGCGGGCCCCCTCGGGCGTGCTGCGGCCGAGCATCGGCGTCTCGACGTCGATGAAGCCGAGCTCGTCGAAGTGGTCGCGCATGATCTTCACGATCCGGCTTCGCAGAAACATGTTGTCCTGCATGGCGGGCCGGCGGAGGTCGAGCCAGCGGTGCTTGAGGCGAACCTCCTCGCCGGGGAGCTCCGTCGCCCCCGGCTGGAAGACCGGCGTCTCGGCCTCGTTGAGCACGTCGAGTTCGCGGCACACGACCTCGATCTCGCCGGTGGCGAGTTTCGGGTTGGTGGTGCCGACCGGCCGGCCGCCCACCGCACCTCGGGCGCGGATCACCCACTCGGCCCGTACCTCCCGAGCCGCGGCAAGCATGGCCGGCGGGCTCTCGGGGCCCACGACGAGCTGCGTTCGACCCCAGCGGTCGCGGAGGTCGATGAAGATCACCCCCTTGTGATCGCGGACGCGGTCCACCCAGCCGCAGAGGGCGACCTCGGTCCCCAGGTGGCTCGATCGGAGTTCGCCGCAGGTGTGGGTTCGAAGCACGGGTGTGCGCCTTTCCGCGAGGCCCGGCCCCGCCGGCTCCCGCGGGCGGCACAGGGCCTCGAAACTAGGAATCGGAGGAGAATGCTGACATGACGAGGAGGACGACCGCCAGGAGGATCGCGGTCGCGAGGAGAGGAATCGCTCCCCAGTAAACCAAGAGCGGAGCCGAATCTCCCAGCGAGTCGCCTGCGAAGATGGCCGCCATCACCAGGATCGCGAACAGCAGCGACATGCCGAGCGACGACCAGGCGAGCACTTTGGGAAGCATGGCGGGAATCTACCTTGCGACCCGCGGGGCCGCCAGCGCAGCGGCCCGGGCCGCTGCCGCGTCGCCCCCAAACTCCAGATGCATCTGCTGCGCGGCGTCGGCGTCGCGGCCCAGTTCACGGAACAGCATGCTCGGCTGGATGTCGCGGTTGTGCTGGTATTTCTCGCTGGAATACTCGGTGATGTCGCCGTGGATCTGGTGAAAGAAGATCTGGCAAATCGGCACGCCCGGATAGATCTTCACCGGCTGCACGGCGAACATCTCGAGCGTCCAGTAGCCGCAGAAGCCGACGTCGCCAAAGCCCGCGGTGACGTGGACGAACAGGCCCAGCCGGCCGATCGAACTGCGGCCCTCGATCATCGGCACGAGGTTGTGTGTCTCGGTCCGTTCGACCGTGCGGCCAAGGTAGAGCTGATTGGGCGTGAGAACGAGCCCGTCCTCGGGAATCGAGATTCGCTCGACGCGGTTGCTCTTCCGCATGTCGAGCACGACCTCCTCGTAGACGAGCAGTTCGTCGTGGAGTGAGAGGTTGTAGCTGTTGGGGTTCAGCCGGCTCTCGTCGAACGGCTCGATGACGACGTTGCGGCCGATTTGTTGCCGAATCTCGTTGCCGGAGAGGATCATGGGGGCTCCCGTACGGTGGCGAAGGGCAGACGGCACGAACGAACGGGCGACGTTCGACGAGTGTATGCGGCCCGCCGCATTCCTGCCCATGGGTCGCCGTGGCGACCGCGAGAACTCAGGGTCTTGGCCGCGGCGGCTTCACCCCGAGCCGGGGACAGAGGTCGGCCAGCGGACACTCGCCGCAGCGGGGCACCCGGGCCGCGCAGACCATGCGGCCGTGTTCGATGAGCCGGTGGCTGAAGGCGATCCAGTGGTTTTTGGGGACGACGGCGGAGAGATCGCGTTCGGCGCGGACGGCGTCGGTATGTCGGGTCAGCCCGAGCCGGCGGGAAATCCGGCCCACGTGGGTATCGACGACGACACCCGATGCGATCCCGAAGGCCGAGCCCATCACGACGTTGGCGGTCTTGCGGCCTACTCCGGGGAGATGCACGAGTTCCTCGAGTGTCCGCGGCACCTCGCAGCCGTGACGTTCGACCAACGCCCGGGCGCAGCCCAGCAGGCTCTTCGCCTTGGCCCGGAAGAAGCCCGTGCTGCGGATGACGGCTTCCAGTTCGCGGGGCGGTGCCGCGGCGAGGGAGGCCGGATCGGGCCAGCGGCCAAAGAGCGTCGGCGTGACCATGTTGACCCGTTTGTCGGTGCACTGGGCCGAGAGAATCGTCGCAATCACAAGTTGGAAAGGCGATGCGAAGTCGAGCGAGCAGCCGGCCTGCGGGTAGGCCTTGGCCAGGGTCTGGGCGATCGCCGTCGCGCGGGCGGATCGTGCCGCCTTGGACTCACGGCGGCCGACGCGTGGCGGCTTCGACTGCCCAGCGAGTCCCTTGCTGCTACGATTCAGGGTGATCCTCCCGGCCTGCGGCCATGGCGACTCGTCGCGGGGGACGATGCGAGGAAGGAAGGCTGGGTATGACGACGGCGGGCGACCACTACGACGGGCTCTATCTCGCTGGCATCGAGAAGTTCAACGAGTGCGATTATTACGAAAGCCATGAGATCTGGGAGGAACTCTGGACTGAATATCGCGGCCCCTCGCGGAAGTTCTACCAGGGACTCATCCAGGCGGCCGTGGCGCTCTACCATTTTGGAAATGGCAACATTCGTGGGGCCCGCAAGCTTCACGGGAGCGTGCATGCATACCTCGAACCCTACGCCCCGCATCACCTGGGGCTCGATCTGACCAGGTTTCTCCAGGAGTTCGACGTGTGCCTCGCCGAGGTCGCCGCCAGTACCGATGCCTTTCCCGAGATCCAGCTGAACCCCGACCTGCTCCCTGAAATCCATCTCGATCCGCCTCCGGCGGCCTGACGCGACGCCCTGCCGCACCGGGAAAGACCTCCATGTCCGACGAGCCACTCGCTTTCTCACCCGACCAGTTCTCAGGGCACGCGCGTCTCTTCCCGCTGCCGAATCTGGTGATGTTCCCGCACGTGATGCAGGCGTTGCACGTGTTCGAGCCGAGATACCGGGCGCTCTTCGAGGAGGCGATCGAGGACGACCGGCTCGTGGCGCTCGGTTCGCTGGCTCCAGGCTGGGAGGAAAACTACGAGGGCCGGCCGCCACTGCGGCCGCATGCCTGCCTGTGTCGAATCGCCACCCATCAGCGAACGAGCGAAGGTACCTACAACGTGCTGGTGCTCGGCGTACGGCGGCTCCAGTTACTCCGGGAACTCCCTCCGAAAAAACTCTTTCGCGTGGTCGAGTCGCAGATCATCGACGACGTCGAGCCGGACGACGCCGGCACCGGCGCGGCGGTCCTCCAGCGGCAGTTGCTCGACGCCTTCAAGGGATCGATGCCCCGCGTGCCGAACGCCCACGAGCAACTCGACCAGCTGCTCGGCAGCCAGATCACGCTCGGGATGCTCACCGACATCGTCGCCTACACGATCGATCTCGACCTCGAGACGAAGCTCCGGCTGCTCGCCGAGTGCGACGTCTTCGAGCGGGCTCGGATCCTCCTCGGAGCGATCGCCTCGCGTCCCGCCGGCGGTGCCTCGCGGACGTTTCCACCCGACTTCAGCATGAACTGAGCGGCGCGGCGAAGCACTGGGGTTCGTGGTAGTGCCCGCCGGGGTCCGTGGTGGTGCCGCCGAGGTCGGGCAAAGCCTCCTTCGCGGGAATATTTCGCGTTGGCCGTGTGGGGCGGGGCATGGCCGTGGTGGGCGAAATCTTCAACGCTCGTCGGCTTCGCCCGACCTCGGCTCGCCGGTTTCGCGATCGTGGGGCCGGTTTCGTTCGCGCGTCGGCCGGGCGTCGTGTGGTCTCCTGTATGTGGCGATTTTGCTTGGTACAGTGAGACGATATGAGCGCTTCCCACCATCATGTTGATCACGCCCGCATCGAGCGGGCCGTTCGCGAGATTCTCGCCGCCGTCGGTGAGGATCCCGACCGCGAGGGGCTGCTCGAAACGCCCGCCCGCGTGGCTCGGATGTATGCCGAGATGTTCAGCGGCCTGCATGAGGATCCGCGGGTGCACCTGAAGAAAGCCTTCAACGAGAAGTATGACGAGATCGTGCTGGTGCGTGACATCGCCTTCAATAGTGTGTGCGAACACCACCTGCTGCCGTTCATGGGCCATGCTCACATCGGCTACATGCCCGACGGCCGTGTGCTGGGCCTGAGCAAGCTGGCTCGCGTGGTCGAGGCCGTGTCGCACCGGCCGCAGGTGCAGGAGCGGATGACCGAACAGATCGCCGACCTGTTGGAAAACGATCTGGGAGCCAAGGGTGTGGCCGTCGTCGTGGAGGCGACCCACACCTGCATGACGATCCGTGGCGTGCGCAAGCCCGGCAGCCTGTGTGTGACCTCGGCGATGAAGGGCGTGTTCCGCGCCAACGTCTCGAGCAGGGCCGAGGTCATGTCGCTCATCTATGGCGGTCGCCGGCAGTGAGGCGGGAGCCGCACCGGCTGCGGGCGACGTCCGCAAGGGAGAGGGCATGAGGCTGCTCGTCGACTTTCTGTGCCGGTTTGGCTGGGGCCTGGCGGCGGCCCTGGCGGCGACGCCGGCGTCGCTCGTGCCGGCAGGCTTCTATCGGGTGAACCTGCTCGTGGTGCTCGGGCTCGCGAGCGTGGCGGCCTTTCTCGCCCGGGTGGAGGTGCCGGGGATCGCCTGGGGCCTCGCCGCCGCCGCGGCAGTGACCGCGTGGATTGGCAGCGTGGCCTGGTTCGGTGAGCGGGTGCGGGTGGGACTCGCCTGCTGCGTGCTGTGTGCGGGGCTGCTGGCGGCCGCGACGCTGCTCGTGCAGGATCGGCCCGGTGTCGCCGCCGCCGGCGAGGCGCTCGTCTCGGGGCTCGTCGTCGGGCTCACCGTGCATGCGATGCTGCTGGGCCACTGGTATCTCAACGCGCCCGGCATGCGGGTCGACGCGCTGCGGCGGATGATCGACGTCGCGCTCCTGGCTTGGGGCGTGCAGTTGGCGCTGTCGCTCGCCGGCGTTGCGGCGGCCGGGGGCTGGGGCGTGGCCGGTGGCACCACGACCGGGGCCCTGCTTTCGCTCCGCTGGCTCGCCGGCCTGGTGGGGCTTCCGGTGCTTCTGTTCATGAGCCGCAAGACGCTCGATATTCCCAACACGCAGAGCGCCACGGGTATCCTGTACGTCGCCTGTCTCGCCGCGATCCTCGGTGAACTGACGGCGCAACTCCTTCGGGCCGCTTGACACGATGCGCATCACCTATGCCTGTCCCGCCTGCGAGGACACCGTCACGATCGACGAGGTCGAGACGAAGCCAACGCTCGTTTGTCCGCGATGTGCGGCGGCGGTCGAGGTGCCGAGTGATGCGATCGGCTGGAGCGGCCCCGGCGGGGAGCCTGTCGCGGCCGGCGCCGGCGCACCGCGGCTGCGGCGTTGCATGGTGTGTCCCTCGACGGAACTCTTCACGCGGAAGGATTTTCCACAGCGGCTCGGCGTGGGCATCGTCGTGGCCGGGCTCGCGGCGAGTTGCGTGACCTGGGCCTGGCGGCTGCTGGTGCCGACGTTCGCGATCCTGTTCGGAACGGCGCTCGTCGATGTCGTCCTCTACCTGCTGATGCCGGAGTGCCTGACCTGTTATCGCTGTGGGGCACGATACCGCGGCGCCGGCGGCCCGTTCGGAGGCTTCGACCTCGAGACCCACGAGAAGCATCGGCAGCAGCGAATCCGTCTCTCGCAGCGAACGGCCCCGGGCCGGCCGCCGGCCTCCCCAGTCTCCTGACGCGGGCGAAACGACCGCATGGATCTCGAGCGGAAAAGGATCGAGGAGGATCTCAAGGGCGTCGTCTCGGGCGACGTGCTCTGCGACGACGTCGGTCGCGGTCTCTACGCCAGCGACGGCAGCCTGTTCGAGGTCTGGCCGCTCGCCGTCGTTCGCCCCCGCTCGGTCGATGACGTGGCCGCGACCGTCCGTTGGGCCGCGGAGCGGGGCGTGCCGGTGCATGCTCGGGGTGCGGGCTCCAGCGTCGCGGGCGGCCCGCTCGGGCCGGGCGTCGTCATCGACTGCTCGCGGTTCATGCGGCGGATCATCGAGACTCGCGACGACACCGTGCGGGTGCAGCCTGGCGTCGTCGCTTCGCAGTTGGACGAGCATCTCGCCCGTCGCCGCCGGATGTTCGGCCCCGATCCCGCCAATGCGGTGACCACGACCGTCGGCGGCATGATCGGCCGCGATGGTTCGGGGAGTCGGTTCTTGCGTCATGGCGCCGTCCGCGGCCGCCTTGCGAGCGTCGAGGTCGTCCTGGCCGACGGCTCGATCGTGGAGCTCGCCCCTACCGCCGCCGTGACCGACGGTGAGCCTGCCGGTGCGGTCGCGGCGCTCGCCGCCGGCATGACCGTGATCCTGGAGGAGTCACGTGGCACGATCGCGCGGTTTCAGCCAAAGACGCGGGCCACGCACGGCGGCTACCGTCTCCACGACCTCGAGCACGACGGCTGTATCGATCTGCCGCGGCTGATCTGTGGCGCGGAGGGCACGCTCGGGATCGTGACGGCTGCGACGCTGCGGACGTTGCCTGCGAACGAGTCGATAGCGGTCGGGTTGCTCCTCTTCGACTCGCTCGAGGTGGCCGCCGAGGCAGCGGTCAGCCTCTTGCCGCTCGATCCCAGCGCCTGCGACCTCTTCGACCGGCGGCACCTGGCGCTTGCCCGGGGTACGAAGCCGTCGTTCGAACTGCTCATCCCTTCCGTCGCGGAGGCCGGACTGCTCCTGGAGTTTACGAGCGACGAGCCAGCCGTCTGCAACGAGCGGCTCGACCAGGCGATGGCGTTCGCCCAGCGCGGCCGCCCCGGCTGCATCGACATGCGACGGGCGGAGGATGCGTTCGACGCCGCGTTTTTCTGGGAACTGTCCCGCAACAACGTCTCAACGCTCCACGGAGTGCGGGCCGGGATGCGGCCCGTCCCGTTCCTGGAAGACATCGTCGTGCCGCCGGCGGCGTTGCCCGACTTCCTGCGACGGCTGCAGGAAGTGCTCAAGCGGGAGCAGGCCACCGCGATGCTCTTCGGCCATGCGGGGCAGGGACAACTCCACCTGCGGCCGCACGCGGAGCCCCGCAAACCGGGAGAGCGCGGGCGGCTCGAGGCCCTCGCCGAGGCCGTCTACGCGGAGGTCGTCGCCGTCGGCGGAACGATCGGCGGCGAGCAGGGGCTCGGGCTCTCGCGAACGCCGTTCTTCCACCGGATGTTTCCCGAGCTCAGCGGCGTGTTCGGTGCGGTCAAGCGGCTCTTCGATCCGGCCGGGATCCTCAATCCCGGCCGGCTGGCGCCGGCGATCGACGCCGCGGTCGGTGGCGATTCGTGGGCGGCGTTTCGTCCTGCGGTCGTGCTGCCTGAGGCGGCGGCCGGTGCGGTGGAGGGCGACCCTGTGCCCAGCGTGATGCCGCTGCCCGTGCTCTCGTGGGATGCTGCGCGGCTCGCCGTCGAGACCGACGCCTGCAACGGCTGCGGGAGTTGCCGCAGCCTGTCGTCCTCGTCTCGAACCTGTCCGCGATACCGGGAGAATCCCCGTGAGGAGGCGTCGCCGCGGGCGAAGGCCAACGTCCTCGCCGCGATGCTGTCCGGCGCGCTCGATCCGAAGACGCTCTCCTCGGAGGCCGCGCGGAGCCTGGCCGACACCTGCTTCAACTGTCACCAGTGTCGCACCGACTGCGCGGCGGGCATCGACATTCCGGCGCTCGTCATGGAACTCAAGGCCGCCCATCATGCGGCCAACAGCATCGACCTCGGTCGCTGGCTGCTGTCGCGGGTCGACGGGCTCTCCGCCACGGCCGGACGGATCAAGCCGCTGGCCAACTGGGCGATCGCCAATCCGGAGGCGCGGTGGATCCTCGAGAAGACCCTCGGCATCGCCCGCGGCCGCAAACTGCCCCCCTTCTCGGGACGGCAGTTCATGAAGTGGGCCGTCCGCCGTGGAATCACGCGGCCCAGCCGCCGCAGCGGCCCACGGGTGCTCTATTTTCTCGACACCTACGCCCGGTGGCACGATCCACTCCTTGCGCAGTCGTTCGTGAGCGTGCTCGAGCGGAATGGGATCGGCGTGTTCGTCGATCCGCGGCAGGTGGCCTCCGGCATGCCGCTGGTGTCGGAGGGAGACGTCGATGGTGCCCGCCGGCTGGCGCGCCGCAACGTCCGCATCCTCGCCGAGGCCGTACGGCTCGGGTATCGCATCGTGTGCACCGAGCCATCGACCGTGACCTGCATCACGCACGACTATCCGCTGCTGCTCGATGACGAGGACATGCCCCGAGTGGCGGCCGCGACGTGCGACGCCATGACGTTTCTCTGGGAGCTCCACCGCGAGGGCAAACTCCGGCTCGACTTCAGGCCCGTCGCGTCGCGGCTCCTCTACCACGCGCCGTGTCATTCGCGGATCGGCGCCGGCATGACGCCGGCCGAGCATCTGCTGAGGCTCATCCCGGGGCTCGCCCTCGAGGCCGCCGACCGGGGCTGCTCGGGCATGGCGGGCATGTTCGGCCTCTCGCGGGAGCACTATCGGACGAGCCTCCGCGTGGGGCTCGGGCTTGTGTCGGCGATGCGCGGCGGCGGCGTGGAGGCGGGTGCTACCGAGTGCAGCTCCTGCCGGATACAAATGGAGCAGGGCACGACGAAGCCGGTCGTGCACCCGGTGAAACTGCTGGCCCGGGGTTACGGGCTGCTCGACGGGCCGGGCCCGCACGGCCTCGATGGTCTGCTCTCCGCGACGAGCGGCCGGCTGACGACCACCTGACACCTCACGCCGCGAAGCGCCAGCGACCCGATGCACGACAACCTCCCTGTGCCGGACATCGCGACCTTGCGGATCGCCGTCTTTGCCGGCATGGCGGAGATCGCCGGGAGGCGACACATCGAACTGCCGTGGGACGGCGGCACCGTGGCCGACGCGCGGCGGCTCGTTCGCGCGGCCTATCCGGCACTGACGGCCCTGCTCGATCGCAGCGCGTTCGCGGTCGGCAGCCGCTACGTGGGCGACGACGCGGCAATCGTCGTCGGCGACGACGTCGCGATGATTCCGCCGGTGAGCGGAGGCTGACGTGGCGACGCATCCCGCCGAGTGTGCAGACGATCCGCCGGGTGGCATCGTGATCCAGCGCACGCCGATCGACACCGCGACCCTGTTGGCTGCGGTGGCAGACGTCGCTGCCGGGGGCAACGTGCTTTTCGTGGGCACGGCGCGGGGCGTCACCGACGGCGTGATCACGAAGTCGTTGGCCTACGAAGCGCATGAGCCGCTGGCGAGGAAGACGCTGGAGGCCTTACGGCTGCAGGCCCTCGCGAGGTTCTCGCTCACGGCCTGCGGCATCGTGCACCGGCTGGGGCCGGTCGCGGCCGGCGAGGCGAGCGTAGCGATCGCCGCGAGCGCGCCGCACCGCCGCGAGGCCTTCGCCGCGGCCGAATGGCTCATGGAGCGGATCAAGGCGGACGTACCGATCTGGAAATCCGAGGAGCGGGACGATGGCGGCCGCGTGTGGGTGCATCCCGTTGCAACGGCGCGGCCGGGAGGTGCGGCATGAGTCGTTCCGACACGCTCGTCGATGGGTTTGGACGGATCCACACCGACCTGCGGATCAGCGTCACCGACCGCTGCAATCTGCGGTGCACCTACTGCATGCCGCTGGAGGTGACCTTCAAACCCCGGGAGGAACTGCTCAGCTACGAGGAAATCACTCGGGTGGCTTGCGTGGCGGCGGGGCTGGGCATTCGCACGATTCGGCTCACCGGCGGCGAACCGCTCTTGCGGCGCGACCTCGCTCAGCTGGTGCGGCAGCTGGTGGCGGTGCCGGGGATCACGGAGGTGGCGCTGACGACGAATGGCCTCCTGCTCGCCGACCAGGCCGGATCGCTCCGGCGGGCGGGGCTGTCCCGGCTCAACGTGAGCCTCGATAGTCTGCGCGAGGACGTTTTCGAACGAATCGCCAGGCGGTCCGGGGTCGATCGGGTGCTGGCGGGGCTCGCGGCGGCCAGGCACGAGGGCTTCGACGACATTCGCATCAACGCCGTCTCGATCAAGGGACTTACCGAAGACGAGATCGTGCCGCTGGCGCGATTCTGCCGCGCCGAGGGATTTCACCTCCGGTTCATCGAGTTCATGCCGCTCGATGCGGAGGAGGCCTGGGAGAAGTCGCAGGTGTTGTCGGGGACCGACGTGCGGGCGATCCTGGAGGCGCAGGTCGGCCCGCTCGTGGCGGCGGCGTCGGCCGACGCCGGCCAGCCGGCGGTCGATTATCGCTGGGGTGACGGCGTCGGCCGGGTGGGTTTCATCGACCCCGTGAGCCGGCCCTTCTGTGACCGCTGCGACCGCCTGCGGCTGACGGCCGACGGTCAGTTTCGCAACTGCCTCTTCTCCACGGTCGAGTGGGACGTCCGCAGTGTGCTCCGCCGCTCGGGCGACGATGCCGAAATCGCGTCGCTGCTGCGGTCGTGCGTGGTGGCGAAGCGGGCCGCGCATGGCATCGATACGCCCGCGTTCGAGCGTCCTGCCCGCGCGATGTACCAGATCGGAGGCTGAGCGTGTCGGACGGATCGCCGAGCCGTCGCTATCTCGACAATGCGGCCACGTCGTGGCCGAAGCCGGAATCCGTGCATGCCGCGTGGAGCGATGCCGCGGTCCGCGTGGGGGCCACGGCGGGCCGCGCTGCCTACCGGGATGCGGTCGAGGCCGATACGATCCGCGAGCGGGCCCGCGCCGCAGCAGCACGGCTGCTGGGCGGCGTCGATCCGCAGCGCGTGGCCTTGCCGGCGGGCTGCACGCTGGCCCTCAACATGGCGATCCACGGGCTCGTGAAGCCCGGCGATCACGTGATCGCGACGGCCGCCGATCACAACGCCACGCTACGGCCGCTGCACGCGCTCGAACGTCGCGGCGTGATCACCCTTTCGATCGTGCCCTGCGACGGCCTCGGTCGCGTCGATCCTGCCGGGATTGCCGCGGCGTGGCGGCCCGCGACGCGGCTGGTCGTCATGAGCCATGCGTCGAACGTCTCCGGTGCGGTGCAGGAGGTGGCGGCGATCGGTGGCGTGGTGCGGGAGCGCGGCGGTGTATTTCTGCTTGACGCGGCCCAATCACTCGGCCAGCTGCCCTGCGATACGGCCGGCTTCGGGGCCGACGTGGTCGCGGCGCCGGCTCACAAGTGGCTGCTCGGCACCGGCGGCGCCGCGATCCTCTGGGCCCGGGAGGGGATCGAGCCCGACGCTTTCATCCAGGGAGGCACGGGCTCCGCGAGTGATTCGCTCGACATGCCCGAGCGATTTGTCGAACGAATGGAGGCCGGCACGCCCGATGTGCCGGCGCTGGCCGCCCTCGCCGCCGCCGCCGCCTGGCTCGAGGAGCGGTCGGTGGCCGCGGTCGGCCATGGCTGCCGTGGGCTGGCGGCGGCCTGTGCGGCGGGCCTGCGCGACGTGCGTGGCGTGCGGGCGATCGCGGCGGAAGCGGGTGCGCCGATTGTGAGTTTCACGGTCGAGGACTATGCTCCCGCCGAAGTCGCCGTGCTCGTCGAGCAGATTGCGGGGGCGCAGACACGGTCAGGCCACCACTGTGCGGCGCTGGTCCACGAATGTCTCGGCACCCGGGACGGCGGCACGGTGCGGGCGGCCTTCGGGCCCTTCAACGTGGCGGATGACGTCGATGCGCTCGTGGCGGCGGTCGGCTCGATCGTCGGGTGACAGGAGCGAAGGTTCAGGTGTCGAGGATTCGGGCGAGTCAGGGAGGTGACGATGGCAGGGATTCCCAAAGACGTCTGGTATGCCGGCGGGCTGCGGTTCGAGTGCACGCAGTGCGGCGACTGCTGCTCCGGCGCCGAAGGCTACGTGTGGGTCAACCAGGCAGAGATCGACGCGATGGCCGCGCGGAAGGGGATGACGACCGTAGACTTCGAGGCTGCCTACGTGAAGCGGGTCGGCGTGCGGCGGTCGCTCAAGGAACGGTCCGGGGGCGACTGCGTGCTCCTCGACGAGACGACGAGGAAGTGCACCGCCTACGAGGACCGGCCGCGGCAGTGCCGCACATGGCCTTTTTGGGACTCGAATCTCTCGAGCCCCGCGGCGTGGGCCGAGGCCGCCGAGGCCTGCCCGGGCTGCAACAAGGGCAATCTCGTGCCCCTCGAACGAATCGTGGAGCAGGCCTCGAAGATCAGGATCTGAGCGGTCCCCACTTGAGCCTCGCGCGAGAGCGGGGAATACGGACTGCCTCGAGACGGTGACGTCATGCCCCTCTGCGTTGCCTCCGGTCGGGAAGCCCCAAGCGCGAGCGCGGGGTATACGGGTTGCCGTCTCGTTCGGTTCCGCGCTGCCATCGAGGTCGCCGCCCGTCTACCCGTCGCTCGCGCTCCGGGCCTCCTGACGGAGGGGCGATGCCTCGGGTGCCCGGAAAGCCCGGAGCGCGAGCGACGGGTAAACGGATGGCGGGCGTGTTGATGGCGGGAAGCCGGCCGGCGTGGCGGGCGTATACCCCGCGCTCGCGCTTGGGGCTTCCTGACGGAGGGGCGATGCCTCGGGTGCGCAGGAAGCCGGAGCGCCTTACAGGATCCCGCCGTGCGTCCGCCAGGGCGTCATGTGAGACGGCTGGTCGAGAAACCAGATCCGCTCCCACTCATCGGTGATTGCCCGCAGATCTTCCGACGTGTAGATCAACTGCTGGGCGCGGCGGACCGGATCGCCGGAATACATCGGGATGAGGCAGCCTGTGCTGGTCGCCAGAAGCGCCGCAGCACACATCAGCCAGCAAGCCTTCCTCATCGCATGGTCCTCCTGACCCTCGTTTGAATCATCCCTGATTCCGATCGCATGTCGGACCGCTCGAGGGTGTCTCCCTTTCAGGAGGCGGAAATACTCGATCGATTCCAGTGGTGCGATACTGACTCTCGCCGTTGTGCGGGGCCGGTGGGCCCCTTGGTTGCCAGGTCTGCCCAGTCTTCGCCTTATCCTTGGCTTGGCTGGTCGGGCTGGCTCGTCTCGGTCGTATTCGGTGTGGGGGAAGGTTGCTGGGCCTGGGGCGCTGCGGCAGCCTGTTGCCGATCGAGATCCCTGACCCGTGCCTCCATCTCCTTGCCTGGTTTGAACGTCACCACGCTCTTGGCCTGGACGGTCACCCGTTCCCCAGTCCGCGGGTTGCGTGCCACCCGCGCCTCGCGACGCTTGATCTGGAAGACCCCGAAGTTCCGCAGTTCGATCCGCCCCTCTCGGACGAGCGCTTCGATCAGCGCGTCGAACGTCCGCTGAACCAGTTCTTTCGTGCGAAGCTGGGGGAGATCGATCTGTTCGGCGATCGTCCGGACGATGTCTTTCTTGGTCACGGCTCAGACGCTCCGACCGCGAAGCCGGCCGCTCAGCACGGGGCTGAAGGGGACCGGAAACGGGGAGGAAAACTCGTCCGAAGCCTATGGCTGACAAGCACTAATGTCAACCAGCGGCCACCGAGGCTCGCCGGTACAGAAGTCCCTGCTCACTCTCATTATCGGCGGCATAATCGCCAAACTTGACACAATCGGACCGGTCCAAAAACGGGAGCATCCGGCGGGCTTTTCGTCGCTGCCGCGGCTCCGAGGAGGGGGGCAGCGAGGCTTGGGGCTCTGGGAAAACCCACTACACTCCATCGCGTTCCGCCGACCGTCTCATACATGCTCTCAGCTTCATGTCGCACCCTGTCGGGCTTCCGTCGTCGCCGCCCGATCTGTCCGTGACGCTCGGCAGGCTCAGGCTGCCCAACCCGATCCTCGTGGCCTCGGGCACGTTCGGCTACGGCCGTGAAATGGCCGGAATGGTCGACCTCAAGCGACTCGGCGGCATCGTACCCAAGACGATCACGCCGCAGCCCCGCAAGGGCAACGCGCCGTGGCGGACCGTGGAGACGTCGTCGGGACTGCTCAACTCGATCGGCCTCGACAACGACGGCGTCGATTCTTTTCTCGCCAAACAACTGCCCTGGCTGCTCGACTGCGGCGCCCCGGTGATCGTGAGCATCGCCGGTGCGACGCTCGACGACTTCGAGTCGCTTGCCCGCCGGCTCGAGGCCGTGCCCGGGATCGCCGCGCTCGAGCTCAACATCTCCTGTCCCAACGTGAGCCACGGCGTCGACATGGGCAGCGACCCCGTCATGTGCCGGCGGGTGGTGGCGGCCGTCCGCGGGGCCACAACGCTGCCGGTGCTCGCCAAGCTCACGCCCAACGTGACCGACATCGTGGCCGTGGCCCGGGCCGCCCACGATGGCGGGGCCGATGCGGTGACCGTGATCAACACCTGTCAGGGCATGGCGGTGGATTGGCGTCGCCGCCGTCCGCTGCTCGGCAACGTCATCGGAGGCTTGAGCGGTCCGGCGATCAAGCCGATCGCGCTGCGGTGTGTCCACCAGATCCGGCGGGCCGTGGACATCCCGATCATCGGCGTCGGCGGCATCATGACGATCGACGACTGCATGGAGTTTTTCGTCACGGGCGCTTCGGCCGTTCAGATCGGCACGGCCAGCTTCGCCGAGCCGATCGTGTCGGCGAGGCTGCTCGACGAACTCCCTTCGGTCGTCGCCGAGCTCGGTGCCGCGAGCCTCCGCGAGATCATCGGCACGCTCCAACTGCCCGCCGCTCCTGCCGCCTGTCAGCCCTCCCCTGCGAGCTCCGGCCATGCCACCTGATGCCAAGTTTCTGCCGACCCGTGCGCTGTCGGGCATCCAACCCACCGGCCGCTTTCACTGGGGCAACTATTTCGGAGCGATCCGGCAGTACATCGATCTGCAACCCGCCGCGGCCGCAGGCCAGAAGGGACGCGATCAGGCAGCCGACGAGGCCTACTACTTCATCGCCGACCTGCATGCCTTGACGACGGTTCGCGACCCGGACCGCCTGCGGTCTCTGGTTCACGCGGCGGCTGTCGATCTCGTCGCGCTGGGCCTCGATCCCGAGCGGGCCGTGCTCTTCGTCCAGTCGGACGTGCCCGAGGTGACAGAACTTTCCTGGCTCCTCATGACGGTCACGCCCATGGGCCTGCTCGAGCGGTGCCATGCCTACAAGGACAAGAAGACCCGCGGCCTCCCGGCCGACGCGGGCCTGTTCACCTATCCGGTGCTGATGGCCGCCGACATCCTCGCCTATGACGCCACGGTCGTGCCCGTTGGTGAAGACCAGGTGCAGCACATCGAGGTGTGTCGCGACCTCGCCGGTACGTTCAACCACCTCTACGGCGAGGTCTTCACGCTTCCGAAGCCCCGGCTCGTCGAGGGAGGCGCGAAGGTGCCCGGCACCGATGGCCAGAAGATGAGCAAGAGCTACGAGAACACGATCGAGGTCTTCGAGGACCCGGTCGCACAGAAGAAGAAGATCATGCGGATCACGACCGATTCGCGGCCCATGGAATCGCCCAAGGATCCCCTCGGTGATCACCTCTTCGAACTCTACTCGCTCATGGCCTCGGAAGCCGATTGCGGGCGGATGGCCGATCTCTACCGCCGCGGTGGCTTTGGCTACGGCGAGGTGAAGAAGGCGCTGGTCGAGGCGTCGACGGCCTACTTTGCCGCCGCCCGGGACCGGCGGGCGACGCTCGAGTCGGACCCGGGCCGGATCGAGGCGATCCTTGCCGCCGGTGCGGCGAAGGCCCGGGCCCGGGCGGGCGACGTGCTGGCCCGGGCGAAGCGGGCCTGCGGGCTGTCACGCGGCGAGGTCGTGGCACGTTCGGCGAACGCGGTGAAAGGAAAGCCGGCATGAACGTCCTGGGGATCGGTACCGACATCACCGAGGTGCTCCGCATCGCGCAGATGATCGAGCGGCACGGCGAGCTCTTCGTCGGCCGCGTCTATACGCCGCTCGAGATCGAATACTGCCGTTCCCGCAAGATGGCGACGCAACACTTCGCCGGCCGCTGGGCAGCGAAGGAGGCGGTGCTCAAGGCGCTCGGCACCGGGTGGAGGCGGGGCATCAGTTGGCGCGACATCGAGGTGACCAACGGCGCCGGCGGAAGGCCGCAGGCCGTCCTCAAGGGAGGCACGGAGGAGATGGCGGACAAGATGGGCATCCGGTGCATCCTCGTCAGCATCTCCCATTGCCGATCCCATGCCACGGCCTATGCGGTGGCGCTCGACGAGACGCCGAGCACGTTCACGACCGACATGCCTTGGCTGTAGACCGCATTCCGGCGTAGAGCGCATTCCGGGTTTGTTGGGTCGCCTGACGGGGGCTCGAGTGGTGGGTCGGGGCTGCCCGTGCCCCGAGGGCCGGACGTTCGCTGCGGGCATCCTGCCCGCAGCTCACTCGGATGCCGCCTGCGCTTCGCCATCCTGGCTGCGCTTGGCGGCATACGCCGGCTCTCGGGGCACGGGCAGCCCCTCGCGGGTTGTCGAGTGTGTTCGTTGCCGGGGAAGCCCGGAGCGCGAGCGACGGGTAGACGGGCGGCGACCTCGTTGGCAGCGCAGAACCGAACGATACGGCAACCCGTATTCCCCGCGCTCGCGCGAGGCTCAAGTGGGAGGCGATCAGCCCTCGAACTTCTGCAGTTCCGCGACGCCGCCGGGGAGCGTGAGTTGGGCGAGGGGCGTTCCTTCCGGAACGGGTGTCACACCGTCACGCCGGGTGAGGGCAAGCTTGGTTTGACCCCTGAGGTGCTGCTCGAGGTCTTTTTGGAAGGCGGTCTGACGGTCTTCGGGGAGTTTCGTGAAGGCCTCACGGCCGCGGCACTTGGGAAAGGCACGACAGCCGAGCCATGGGCCCCGCTTGCCGTCGCGGAGGTTCATCAGGTCGCCGCACTTGGGGCAGGCGATGTCGGTGACCAGCGGCGGCGGCGACGGAAACTTGAGGTTGCCCTTGCGGTCGAGGTTGAGGATGAACGGCGGCGGCTCAGCGGCCGCGGCCTCCTTCGCCTTCTTGCCCTTCGGCTTGACGGGCCGCGGCTTGTCCTCGACGAGGAAGTCGCCGAACCGGCCCGTTCGCTTCACCATCGGCACGCCTGCCGGCGAGAGGAGGTCGATCTGCTCGGGAAGCAGGGGCCGCCGCTGGCGGTCGACGGGCATCGCATAGGTGCAGGCCGGACGCTCCTTCGGCTTGGCGACCCGCTTAGGCTTTTTGCCCTTGGCGGTCTTCGCCGGCACCGGCGGCTCCTCGATGATCTTCTCGTTGTAGCCGCTGCAGGAGAGAAACTCCCCCTTGCCGCCGAGGCGATACTCGAGCCGGCGGCCGCACTCGGGGCAGGCGTACGGTGACGGCTCCGACTTGGCCTTCTCGTGCGGCTCTTCGAGAGCGGTCTCGAGCTTGGGCGAGAGCTCATCGTGAAACTCGTGGAGCATGTCGGTCCACTTCTTGGTGCCCTGCGCCACCTGGTCGAGTTCCCGCTCGATCTCCCGCGTGTAACCGATCTCGATGAACTGGTCGTGAAACCCCCGCTTGAGGAAGCCGGTCACGGCTTCGCCGATGGCGGTGGCGTGGAACCGCCGGTCCTGTTGGACGACGTAGCCCCGGTTCTCGATGACGTTGATGATGCTGGCGTAGGTCGAAGGACGGCCGATGCCCTCCTCTTCCATTTTTTTGACGAGCGTGGCCTCGGTGTATCGTGGCGGAGCCGCCTGGAACTTCTGCCGGGGCTCGATGTCGAACGGGGCAAGTTGCGTGCCCTTGTCGAAGTCGGGGAGCACCTGCTCGCCGTCGTCCTTGGGCGTGCCGCTGATCGCATAGAAGCCGTCGAATCGCAGCACGCGGCCGTTGGTCTTGAAGACGGCGCCCGTGTCGCGGTCGCTCCGCCGCATGCGGACGCTCGTCGAATCCCACTCGGCGTCGGCCGCCTGGCAGGCCACGAAGCACTGCCAGATCAGCCGGTAGACCTTGAGCTGCTCGTCGCTGAGCGCCGAGGCGATGCTGTCGGGATCACGGGAGGCGTCGGTGGGCCGAATCGCCTCGTGGGCCTCCTGGGCGCTCTCGTTGGAACTCGTGTACGACCGCGGCTTCTCCGGAACGTAGGCGTCGCCGAGCCGCTTTTTCAGGTAGCCGCGGGCCATCTCGACGGCTTCGCGGGAGAGATTGGTCGAGTCGGTTCGCATGTAGGTGATCAGGCCCACGCGGCCCTCGTCGGGCAGGTCGATGCCCTCGTAGAGCTGCTGGGCGATCCGCATCGTGCGGTCGGTCGACATGCCGAGCCGGCTGCTCGCGGCCTGCTGGAGCGTGCTGGTGATGAACGGCGGATAGGGCTTCGACCGCGTCCGCGTCACGTCGATCGACTCGACGGTGTAGCGGGCCTTTGGGTCGGGGCGGCCCGTGAGGCGGATCACGTTTCTGCCCCGGCCCTTGCCCGAATCGTCGGTCTCGCGGGCGATCGCGACATCGAGCAGGCCCGCCGCCTCGGCCGCGGCCTGCACGCTCCCTGACAGGTCGACCGTGGAGGTGTTTTCCGCCTCGATCTTGAACGATTTGCCGCCGACCTCGACGAGGTCGCAGGCGAGCGAACGATGGTCCGCGAGCCATGCCATGCGGTCGCGAACGAGCGGCGGCCTTCCCCGCTCGTCACGGCGGGCCATGAAGCTCGTCCACTCCTTGTGGAGTGCGGCGGCGCCGCCGACGTCGAACGCCATGCAGGCCGAGATCTCCCAGGATTCCGCCGGCGTAAAGGCCCGGATCTCCTGCTCCCGATCGACCACGATCCGGGTGGCCACGCTCTGAACGCGGCCCGCGCTCAGGCCGCCCGCCACCTTCTTCCAGAGAATCGGCGACACCTGGTAGCCGACGATGCGGTCGACGATGCGTCGGGCCTGCTGGGCCTCGACCCGGGGCATGTTGATCGCCCGGGGCGACTGGAAGGCCCGCTGGACCTCCGACTTCGTGATCGCATCGAACGTCACCCGCTTGGCGTACGTCGGGTCGACGCCGAGCACCTGCGTGAGGTGCCAGGCGATCGCCTCCCCCTCGCGATCCAAGTCGGTCGCGAACCAGATGTCGCTCGCGGCTTTCGCCAGGCGGCGGAGTTCGGTGACCGTCTTCGTCTTGTCGCCGTCGATCTCGTAGGTGGGGGCGAAATCGTGATCGATGTCGACGCCCGGCACGGGCTGCCTCGAGCCCTTGGGGGCCTTGCTCGGGAGGTCGCGGATGTGGCCGATCGAGGCCTTGACCACGAACCCAGGGCCCAGGTACTTCTCGATGGTCTTGGCCTTGGCCGGGCTCTCGACGATCACCAGCTGGTAGTCCCCCTTCGGCACGGCGGAGCCCCGGGGGCTGTCCGATCCCTTGGGGGTGGAGCCGCGGCGCGTCGTTGCTCGCTTGGACGTCTTCTTGGCCATGGAGGGGGTTCGCAGGGGGGCGGCGGAAGCGGTTCGTGGTGACGCGAAGGGCACATCGGGATTGGCGCAGGAGGCCCCAGCGCTACAATCGGCGACCTGCTGCCGCTCCATCCGCGGCCACCCAGCGTTACCCTCCGCGCTCTTTCCTTGTCAAGCCTCGGCGGTTTCGCCGTCAGGCAAACAGCCTACAGGCGGTGCCATGGCCGGCTCATTCGGAATCTTTCGCCAGTACGAAAAGGTCGCACTGGCTGGTCTGGCGATCATGGCGATGCTCGCCTTTTTCGTGCTGCCCCCGATCCTGCAGATGGGTGCGGGGGCGGGAGGTGCCGACCCGCTGGCGGTGTCGTGGACGGGGGGCGGCCTCCGCGAAAGCGGCCTCCAGCGGGCCGTCATCATGCGGAAAGTGATGAATCAGTTTCTTGTCGAGACGATGGCGGCGGCCGGACAGGACCCGTCGCGGATGAGGCTCGCCGACGATGAAAAGGACGTGGTCGACACGATCCTGCTCGCGAAAGAGGCCGAGGCGAACGGGATAGTGGTGAGCAATTCCGCGATCAATCAGTTTCTCTCCGAGTGGACCAACGACCTCGTTCGGCCCGACCAGTTCGACGAGATCGTGTCGCGGATCGGCGGCCGCATGGGCATCTCGCAGCAGGACGTCTTCGAGGCTCTGCGAACCGTGCTGATGGCCCGGCGGATGGAGACGCTGCTGCTCGGCGGTGTCGGTTTCGAGGGCACAACCCCGGGCATGCGGTGGGACTACTACCGACGGCTCGAACAGGGAGCGACGATCGAGGCCGTGCCGGTGGTGGTGGAGACGTTCATCGACAAACTCCCCGAGCCGTCGGAGGCCGCGCTGCGATCCTTCTACGAGACCTACAAGGATGAACTGCCCGAAGCTCGCAGCGCCGAGCCGGGATTCCGGCAGCCCCATCGGGCGCGATATGACTATCTCGTCGCCAAGGCGGGCGTGTTTCGCGAGGAAGAAGAGAAGAAGATCACCACCGACCAGATCAAGGCCTTCTACGAAGAGCGGAAGGCAGCCCTCTACAAGGCGAAGCCGGCCGAGCCAGCCGCCGAAAAGCCAGCCCCCGACGCGGCCGCGTCGGGGGAGACCAAGAACGAGCCGAAGACCGCGGCCGCAGAGTCAGCTCCGCAAACGCCGGCCAAGACAGCCGAGCCAGCACCTGCCGACAAGGGAACCGAGAAGCCCACGGAGAAGCCCGCCGGTGCCTCAGTGAGCCGTGGTTCAATGCGGCAGGTGGCATTCCGGCAGCCGACCGCGGAGGGAGCCAAGCCGGAGGCGAAGCCCGAGGAAACAAAGCCCGCTGCATCCGCTCCGGCAGGCGAAGCCGCCGCCAAGCCCGCCGAAGAAAAGCCCGCCGACCAAAAGCCTGCTGCGGCTGAGTTCGAGCCGCTCGACAAGGTGCAGGACGACATCCGCAAGCGGCTCACCGACGAGGCCGTCGATAAACGGATCACGGCGATCTTCGATGCCGCCAAGACCGACGTCGCCAGGTATGGCGAGTCGCTCGCCCTCTGGCAGGTTGCGGGCGACGGGGCCGGACCCGCTCCCGTGGGGCCAGACGTGAAGAAGATGGCCGAGGTGCAGGGCCTCGAAGGCGGCCGATCCGACCTGGTCAATGCCACACAGGCCTTCGCCGCGGGTGGCATCGGCGGGAGCTTCGAGTTCGCTCTCTCCCGCGAGTTCGGCATGCGGCAGCAGCGCTGGATCGACATGATCTTCGGTCCGGGCGCTCCCATGCTGCAGGCGGTCACGTCCCGCGACGTCGAAGGCAACCGCTACCTCTCGTGGAAGACCGAAGACCAGCCGGAGTTCACGCCGTCGTTTCAGTCGGCCCGTGAGGACGTGCTCCGCGCCTGGCGAATCGTCGAGGCCCGTCCGCTGGCGCGGAAGGCGGCGGAGGAGATTGCCGCGGAGGCCGGGAGCGCGAAGACGCTCGAAGACGTCGCCAAGGCCCGTGGTTCACTCGAGGTGGAAAAGGTCGGCCCGTTCACCTGGCTGACGCGGGGTACCGCCCCGTTCGGCTCGGCGCCGGTGCTCTCACAGCCCGACGGCCTCGCGATGCCGGGCGAAGAGATCATGAAGACGGTGTTCGCGCTCGAGCCCGGCCGGACGGCGGTCGCCTTCAACGAGCCAAAGACGGTCTGCTACGTTGTTCGCCTCACGGCGCTCGAGCCCGAGCAATCCCAACTCGAGGAGCTCTTCCTGGCCGCCTCGCAGGATCCGCGTCGCCTCGCGACGGTCGCCGAAGACGACACCCGCGAGGTCTATAACCGCTGGATGAAGGCGATCGAAGAGCGGCACGCCGTCTCGTGGAAGCGTGAGCCCGGCGGCCCCGAGTTGCGGTAGGTCGGCCGGAGGTTGGGATTTTCTGACGACAAGCCGGGGCCGGGCGAAGCCGACGAGCGTTGAAGATTTCGCTCGCAGCGGTCGAGCCCCGCCGCATGCGGCCAACGCAAAATATTCCCGCGAAGGAGGCTTTGCCCGGACCCGGCGGCACCACCGCGAAACCGGCGAGTTAATCCGGCACCATCTCGATGCTGCCCGTATACCCCGCGCTCGCGCTTGGGGCTTCCTGACGGGACGTGCAGGGTTCGCGATCGAGTGCTTGCGCGGTTAGCGGCGTGGTTTGAGCACGACCGTCGCGAGGGGCGGGAGCGTGAGCGTGACGGAGAAGTCGCGGCCGTGATGCGGGTGCGGCTGCGCTTCGAGGGCGCCGGCGTTGCCGAGATTGCCGCCGCCATACCAGGCGGAATCGCTGTTGAAGACCTCGTCGTAGATGCCGCCGTGGGGCACGCCCAGGCGGTAGCCCTCACGGGGCACCGGCGTGAAGTTGGAGCAGGAGATCACGAAGTCGCCCGGGTCCTTCGCCTTGCGGATGAAGGAGAGCACGCTGTCCTGCCAGTTGTGGCAGTCGATCCATTCGAAGCCGCGGCCGTCGAAGTCGAGCTCGTGGAGCGACCGCTCCCGCCGAACCAACGAGTTGAGGTCGGCGACCGACCGGGCGAGGCCCTTGTGCTTCTCCCATTGGACGAGGTGCCACTGCAGGCTCGAGTCGAAGTCCCATTCGGACCACTGCCCGAACTCGTCTCCCATGAAGAGCAGCTTCTTGCCCGGGTGACACCACATGTAGGCGTAGAGGAGGCGGAGGTTGGCGAACTTCTGCCAGTCGTCACCCGGCATCTGGCCGATCATCGAGCCTTTGCCGTGGACGACCTCGTCGTGCGAGAGCGGCAGGACGAAATTCTCATGAAAGGCGTAGATCAGGCTGAAGGTGAGTTCGTCGTGGTGATATTTGCGATGGACGGGCTCGTGCCGCATGTACCGCAGCGTGTCGTTCATCCATCCCATGTTCCACTTCAGGCTGAAGCCGAGTCCGCCGAGATACGTGGGTCGTGAGACGCCCGGCCAGGCGGTCGATTCCTCGGCAATCGTCAGCGTGCCCGGAAACCGCTCATGGACCTGGATATTGAACTGCTTCAGGAACTCGATCGCTTCGAGGTTTTCCCTGCCGCCGAAGCAGTTGGGCTCCCACTCCCCCTCCTTGCGGCTGTAGTCGAGGTAGAGCATCGAGGCCACGGCGTCGACCCTGAGGCCGTCGATGTGATAGTGGTCGAGCCAAAAGAGCGCGCTCGAGATCAGGTAGTTGGCGACCTCGTTGCGGCCGTAGTTGAAGATCAGCGTGCCCCAGTCGGGGTGTTCGCCCTTGCGCGGATCCTCGTGCTCGTAGAGCGCCGTGCCGTCGAACTGCCGCAGCCCATGGCCGTCCTTGGGGAAGTGGGCCGGGACCCAGTCGATGATCACGCCGACACCGGCGCGGTGGAGGGCGTCGATCAACGACATCAACGCCTGGGGCGGGCCGAATCGGCTGGTGGCGGCGAACAGGCCGATCGTCTGGTAGCCCCAGCTTGCCGAAAGCGGGTGCTCGGTGGGCGGCAGGAACTCGACGTGCGTGAAACCCATCTCGACCACGTAGGGCACGAGCTCCCGCTCGAGGTCGGCATAGCTGAGCCAGCGGTGCGGGTCGTCACCCGGCCGCCGCCAGCTGCCGAGATGAACCTCGTACATGTTCAGCGGCGCGGTGAGCGAATTGCTGGCGGCACGCCCGGCCATCCAATCGCCGTCATGCCATTGGTAGGCGGCGAGGTCGATCACCTGGGAGGCCGTCCGCGGCGGCACCTCGGCCCCGAAGCCGTAGGGGTCGGTGCGGTCGCTGTGGCCGTCGGCGATGTGGACGCGGTATTTGTAGAGCGTGCCGGCAGCAAGGCCAGGAACGAACAACTCCCAGACGCCGGATGGAATCCGCTTCTGCATCCGGTGGGCCGAGCCCTCCCAGCCGTTGAAGTCACCGACGATCGACACGCCGTCGGCATTGGGAGCCCAGACGGCGAAGTTCACTCCCCGGACGCCGTCGTGCGTCTCGAGATGGGCGCCGAGTTTTTCGTAGCTGCTCCAGTGCCGGCCCTCGCCGAGGAGGTGAAGGTCGTAGTCGGTAAGCATGGTGCGGGAGCCTGACGGCACGGGGGGAGACCGTACAATCGTGCCACACGGCAGTGTCTCACGCGACCGCCGGCGATTTGAACGACGGCGGGTTCGCTGTCGGTCGTGACGGATGCGACGATGGAGGCCGGCGACGATGGGCTATGAACGGTTCGCTCCCGTGGAGCGGGTGATCGACGTCTGCGGCACGACGCTCACGTTCTGGCTGCCCCCGGACCTCGATGCGCTCATCGACGTCCAGGCTTTCGAGCGGGACGAGCGGATCCCCTACTGGGCCAACGTCTGGGAGTCGGCCATGGTGCTTGCGGAGGACATCGCCACCATGGACGGGGGCGGCAGCCGGTTTCTGGAACTCGGCTGCGGCCTGGCCTTGCCGGCGGTGGTGGCCCAGCGGCGCGGCTTCCAAGCGGTGGCCAGTGATTACGAGGAGGACGCTCTGGAGGGGGTCCGGTTCAACGCCGAGCGGAACGGGGCCGAGGGCCTCGAAACGCTCCTGCTCGACTGGCGGTGCCTGCCCGATGACCTCCCCACGTTCGACCTCGTGGTGGCGGCCGACGTGCTCTATGAGAAGCACCATGCCGAGGCACTCGCGGGCGTGGTGGCCCGCGTGCTCGCCCCGCGCGGCGTGGCCCTGGTCGCCGATCCCGGCCGTGCGCGGGCGGTCAACTTCGAACCGGCCATCCGCGCGGCAGGCCTGGGGGTGGTGAAGCAACGTCCCCGCCGGCCCCGGGGCATCACGACGGGCCCCGAGATCGACATCTACCGGGTCACGCATCCGGCGTGACGCGAAGCGACGCGTCTACCCCGCGCTCGCGCTTGGGGCTTCCTGACGAAGATCCGGGGCCGCCGCTCGCACGAAAATGGCGAGCCGGGGACGGGCGAAGCCGACGAGCGTTGAAGATTTCGCTCGCCAAGGCCATGCCCCGCCGCACACGGCCAACGCGAAATATTCCCGCGAAGGAGGCTTTGCCCGGCCCCGGCGGCACCAGCACGAAAACGGCGCACACATCCGGCACCGTCCCCCGCGGCCCCGGGTGGTGATCCACCCGAGGGCTGCGGGACGGACGGATGAACGGTTACGCGACGAGCTTCATGGCGGGCTGCTCGCCCGTGATGCCGATCACGAACTCTTCGAAGATCTTCACGTCGAGCGCCGAGGCGGTCTCGGCCTCGGGGTGGAACTGCACGCCGATCGCCGTCCAGTTCTCGACGGCGCTCTCGATCGCCTCGATGACCCCGTCCGGGGCCCGGGCGGTGACGCGGAAACTCACGGCCACGTCGTCGATGGCCATGTGGTGCATGCTGTTGACCCGGATTTCGCCGTCGCCGTAGACCCGCTCCATCGCCGAGCCCGGCTCGACGACCAGGGCGTGGCGGTGGGCGAGGTCGGTCGGATCCTTGTGCGGGATCGCCTTCGGCAGGTCTTCGGGGATGTGCAGGAAGAGCGTGCCGCCCTCGGTGATGTTGAGCAGCTGCATGCCGCTGCCGATCGCGAGGACCGGCATGTGGCGGGCGCAGATGTGCTTGGCGAGCAGGCGGTCAAAATCCTCACGGCGGGTGTCCATGGGGCGGACCGACGGATGGGGCATGTAGCCGTCGCGACGGGGATCGAGGTCGGCCCCGCCCACCATGACCACGCCGTCGAGCAGGTCGAGCAGGCGGATCACGTCGTCCTCGTCGGCCAGCGGGGGCAGGATCACCGGGATGCCGCCCGAGGCGGTGATGCCGTCGTAGTAGCCGGCGGCGACGAACGACAGGGCGGCGTGCTCCTTGCGGGTGGAGCGGTAGTCGGTGTTGATGCCGATGAGGGGCTTGGCTGCCATGGAAACGCAATCCTCCGTGAAGGTCCAGCCGGCTTCCCTGCCGGCACGGGGGCGAAGGTATCGGCGGCAAGGGCAGCTGCAAGGATTTTTCTGATTTTGTGGTGCGGGCAGGGGTGCCACCACAAGATCAAGTGCTAGCACGGGCGGTGCTAGCATCGGCCGGCGGTCGGATTTCGGGGCTGGGCGGGTTTTTCGGGCGTCGCCGGGTCTGCACGGCTCGGAGCTGCCCATGCCCCATCGCCGGACGTTCGCGTCGGGCATCCTGCCCGTCGCTCACTCGGATGCCGCCTGCGTTTCGCCATCGTGGCTGCGCTTGACGGCATACGCCGGCTCCGGGGCACGGGCAGCTCCTCGCTGAGCTCGTGCCTCAACTGCGCAACGTCGAACCTCATATGCCGATCATGCCGGCTGCGCTTCGTCATCCTGACTTCGCTGGCCGCCAAGCCCGGCGGCATGGCAGGGGCCATCCCTCTGGTTCTGCGGGCCGCTACGCCGCGATCCACGTGGCCTGTTTGAAGCTGCGGAGCCAAGTGAGCTGCCGCTTGGCGAGTTGCCGGGTGCGTTGCTGCGTGCGGCGGACGGCCTCGCCGCGGTTGATTCGGCCTTCGATGAGGTCGATCGCCTCGCTGTAGCCGGCGGCCTGACGGGCCGTCGGGCCGATGCCGCCGGGAAGAGCCAGCGCGGCTTGGGTCTCCTCCACGAGCCCTTCCGCGAACATCCGCTCTACACGGCGGTCGATCCGTTCGTGGAGCGTGGCCCTGGGCAGATCAAGGATCAGCAGACGCTGCTCGAAGAGAAGACGCCCCTCGCAGGGCTGGTTCGGTGAGGCCTGGAGGGCCGACGACAGGGGCCGGCCGGTGGTCGCCGCCACTTCGAGTGCCCGGATGACCCGCTTGGCGTCGCGGGGATGGATGCGGGCGGCCGATGCGGGGTCGAGCTCCGCGAGCCGGCGGTGCAGGGGCTCCGAACCACCGGCGTCGGCCTCCGCCACGAGCCGACTACGGAGGGCGGGATCGGCCGGGGGGAGCGACGCGAGGCCGTCACGAAGGGCGCGGAGGTAGAGCGGGGTGCCGCCGACAAAGAGGATGCCGCGGCCACGTGCTCGGCAGTCGGCCACAACGCGGGTCGCCTCCTCGAGCCACGTGGCCACGTTGTAGGGGGCCGCGGCAGCCGCCACATCGACGAGGTGGTGGGGCACGAGTTGCCGCTGCTCGAGAGTGGGCTTGGCCGTGCCCACATCGAGTCCGCGGTAGACGGCCATCGAATCGACGCTCACGATCTCGGCGTCGAGCCGGTGGGCCATTCGCACCGCCAGGGCTGATTTTCCGGAGGCGGTGGGGCCCGACAGAAACCAGCAGTCTTCCCCGAGCGGCGGGGCGGGGTGGAACGAGCCTGCGCCGGGCCATGCTAGAGTTGTGGATCCCTCGGGCGACGATCCGGAGCCTTCCGGTCGGCCAGAGGGGGCGTCATCGGGAGTCGTTGGAACTCGTGTCGGATTCTCGAACATCGGCCCGCCGCTGTGGCGAAGTCTTGGAAACGCTGGAGGGCGTGATCGCCTCGCGAAAGCGCGACCCCTCCGTGCGATCCTACACCACCAAACTGCTGGCCGGCGGCCCCGAGGCCGCCGGTGCCAAGGTCGTCGAAGAGGCCGCCGAGCTCGTCGAGGCCGCCCGCGGCGAGACCGACGACCGCGTCGTCTGCGAAGCGGCCGATCTCCTCTACCACACACTCGTGCTCCTGGCCTGCCGCAACGTGCCCCTTGCCAGGGTCGAGGACGAGCTGGCCCGGCGGTTCGGCGTGTCGGGGCTCGAGGAGAAGGCGGCACGGCAGGACGGCGGACAGGGAGCCACGACATGAGCGACGACGGCAAGGAACGGCTGCTGCGGATCGGCATTCCGAGCAAGGGCAGGCTTTCAGAACTCGCGGCGCAGCTGCTGGCCGACGCGGGGCTCTCGTTTCGCCGCACGGAGCGCAGCCTCTTCGCACGGTGCAAGGACATGCCCGTGGAGGTGACGTTCCTCCGCACCGACGACATTCCGGTGCTCACCGCCGAGGGGGCGATCGACCTTGGCTGGCCGACCGCGGCGTCGAAGCCCACTTTGTCGAACTCTCGGGGAGCGTCGAGGTGATGATCGCCCTGGGCGTCGCCGACGCGATCGTCGATCTCGTCGAGACCGGCAGCACGCTCGCAGCCAACCGGCTCCACGTGCTTGACGAAATCGGCCGCTACGAGACGGTGCTCGTGCAGCACCCGGGACTCGCCGACACCACCCTCGCCGACCGGATCGTGCGGCGGCTGGAAGGCATCGTGATCGCCCGCAGCTGGTCGCTCCTGGAATACAACGTGCCCCGCACCCGGCTTGCCGAGGCCGAGAAGATCACGCCCGGGTTCAACTCCCCGACCGTGATGTCGCTCGAGGATCAGGCATGGTGTGCGGTGCGTGCCATGGTGAAGCGGGGCGACGTTCACGGCGTGATGGAGCGGCTGGAGGCGATCGGCGCCTCCGCCGTGATCGAGACGCGGATCGCCAACTGCCGGCTGTAGAGGCCGGGGCTGCCAGTGCCCCGTCGCCGGACGTTCGCTACGGGCATCCTGCCCTTCGCTCACTCGGATGCCGCCCGCGCTTCGCCCTCCGGGCTGCGCTTGGCGACATACGCCGGCGACGGGGCACTGGCAGCCCCGGCCGGCCGCTCGGTCTCAGGAAGCCCGGAGCGCGAGCGACGGGTATCGTGCGATTGCGAGTGACCTGAACCAGCAGGGTGTGAGTCCCTGTCGGGGTTTGGCTTGAACCCCGTAGCCGATCGAAACTGCATCCCCGCGAGGGGGTGTGGAGAGCA
>JAIOPD010000140.1 GCA_021414115.1 Planctomycetia bacterium | reverse complement strand
GATCGGGCCTCGGGAAGCGACCGCTGGACGGTCCATCTCCCTGACGTCGAGTCCGGTGACTGGTCGTTCATGCAGCTCTTCGTCAACGGCCAGCGGCGGTTTCGGCCGCGGCTGCCGGCGCAGGGCTGGTTCACGATCGCGGCCACGCTTCCCCCCTCCGCCGCCGCCGAGGGCAAGGGGCACGACCGCTTCGGCTTCTCGGGCGACGACCTGCGGACCGACTGGGCTGACCTCGGCGACGTCGAGGTGCTCGCCGTGCATCGCTGGACGATGTCGCGGATGCGAATCGCGGAGGTCGTGCCCCCCGGGGGCGACTCGGCCGGCACGGTCACGTTCACCGGCCGCACGCGGGCGATCACCGACTGGTGCTCGTTCCCCAAGGGCAATCGCTATCTCGTGGAAAATGTCCGCGAGGCTCTCGGCGAGCCCGGCTCGTGGCATCTCGATCGCCGCACCGGCATGCTCATCTACTGCCCGCTGCCGGGCGAGACGCCGGACGATGCGGTCGTGGTGGCACCACGGCTCGACCGGCTCGTCGAACTGCGTGGCGACCCGGCGACGGGTCGGCCCGTGGCGCATGTCCGCTTCGAGGGGTTCTCCTTCACCCACGGCAACTGGACGCTCGGGCCCGAAGGTCAGTCATTTCCGCAGGCCGAGGTCAACGTGGGGGGCACGATCGTGGCCACTGGAGCGAGGCATGTTCACTTCGACGGCTGCGCCGTGCGGCACGTGGGCCGCTATGCGATCGAGTTTGGCGCGGGCTGCCGCGACTGCACGGTGACGGGCTCGGACCTCGCCGATCTCGGCGGCGGAGGCGTGCTGATCGGTACGGGTGGCGGCCCGAAGTCGTGGGGCACGCCCGCTCGCATCGATGGTCCGGAGGCCGCGATCGAGCGGATCGTCGTCAGCGACTCCACGATCCGCCATGGCGGTCGGATCCATTCCGCGGCCGTGGGCGTGTGGATCGGCCATGCCTCGCACTGTGCCGTCGAACGGAGCGAGATCGCCGACTTCACCTACACGGGCGTCTCCGTGGGCTGGGTGTGGGGCTATGCGGAGAGCCGCTCCCATCACAACCGCATCGCCGCCAACCGGATCCACCACCTCGGCCATGGCGTGCTCTCCGACCTGGGGGGCGTGTACACGCTCGGTGTCTCGCCGGGCACGGTCGTGGAGGGCAACGTGATCCACGATGTGGTCAGCCACGACTACGGCGGCTGGGGCCTCTATACCGACGAGGGCTCGAGCGGCATCGTGATGCGGGGCAACCTCGTGTTGCGCACGTCGAGCGGCGGCTTCCACCAGCACTACGGCCGCGACAACATGATCGAGAACAACATCTTCGCCGCCGCCCGCGACTGGCAGCTGCAGCGCACGAAGGTGGAGGAGCACACGAGCTTCACGTTCGCTCGCAACGTCGTGTGGTGGAATTCGGCGGCCCCGCTCGTGCGCGGCAACTGGACGAAGGGCGTGGTGACGCGGCAGAACTGCTACTGGAACGCGGCGGGGCCGGTGACGTTCCCGGGCGGCGGCGACCTGGCCGCGCGGCAGCAGGCGGGCCAGGACGAAGGTTCAATCGTGGCCGATCCACGGTGTGCCGATCCGGCCGCCGGCGACTTCACGCTCGCCGCCGACTCGCCGGTGTTTGGCCTGGGCTTCGAGCCACTCGACCCGGCTGCGGCTGGCCCGCGGCGTCCGACCGCCGGCGGCGTTCTCGCCCCGGTACCCACGCCGTGGCCCGAAGCCCGCTGACATCGGCCGCGGCCCGCATGCTGCGGACCTGCGCCGCAGAGGTGCTGGCTCTGAAAAGCTCCGGATCAGGGAGCGGACCAGTAATCGACGACGCATACCTTGTCGACGTGCGGCCCGACGATCGAGACGAACTCCTTGTGGGCGGGATGCGGCAGGTAGGCGTCGCGATCAGCCTCCGACGCGAAGGTGACCAGAAAGCAATGCGTGAGACCCTGGTTCTTGCCCTCCGGCGAGACGTCGGTGCCCCACTCGAAGGCTTTGATCTGAGGGATCTTCCCTGGCAGGCCCCGGAAGGCGGCCACGATCTGCTCGACGTCGGCGGGCGTCGATGTCTCCTTGAACTTGAAGAGCACGACGTGCCGCAGGACTTTGCCGGCATTCGCGGCCCCCGCGGGGACGCCGAGGGCCTCGAGCATCCGGTCGGCCACGAACCGGTTGCCGGCGGCGTTGAGGTGCACGCCGTCGGTCGTGAGCAGCCCCTGACCAGTCTCGTCTTTCTTCTCCGCTGCCAGGTGTGTGACGAACGCCTTCCGCAGGTCGATCAGGCCCGTCTTCATGTCGGCGGCCACGGCTCGTGTCACGCCCGCGTAGTCGTCGAGCATCGCGTCGAGCGGATTGGTGCCAGCCACCTTCTCGCCGATCACGCTCGGCGTGCAGAGGATCACGCGGCTGCCGGACGCTCGGATCCGCTCCACGAGGCTCCGCAGCCCCTTGTCGAAGGCGTCCTTGGGCGTGCCCTGCCCGCGCTGCGAGTGCCAGACATCGTTGATGCCGATGTAGATGACGACCGTCGTCGGCTTTTTCGCGAGCACGGCATTGTCGAGACGCCGCTCGAGGTCGGGCACCTTGTTGCCGCTGACCCCGGCACCGATCACCTCCACGCCGGCCTCAGGCAGCGCGGCAGCGATCGCATCCTTGACGAGGGCGACGTAGCCGTTGGCGGCGGCGCCCTGCTGCGTGATCGAATCGCCGAAGAACACGATCCGCTCGCTCTTGGCCGGGGCACGGACCGCGGCATCGTCGCCCAGGGCGCTGCCCGCGGTGCTCATGGCCAGCGCAAGGGCGGCGGCGCCGACGGCGCCAACGAATAGATCGAGAATCGTGAAGGGCATGGCACACCTCGTGGAGACATGGGGCATCGACACCACGGGCGGGAGTATACGGCGGTGGCATGGGCCACGGGAGCTCAGTGGTTCATCGCGGGTGACATGACATGCTGCCCTCGTCAGGAAGCCCCAAGCGTGAGCGCGGAAAATACGCCCTCCACCCCGCCTCGCTCTGCGTTACCCTCACGGAGGTCACCCGCTTTCCCGTCGCTCGCGCTTCGGGCTTCCCGAACACCCGATGCCACGGTCCACGAATCGCCACGCCGAAGACTACGGGTGAACGATTCCGGCTTCTCCGCGAGCCACTCCAGCGGTGCGGCGAGATGACGATCGATCCCAGCGGGGCGGCAGCGTGGTTTGTGGGATTGCCCAGCGCGCCGTCCGCGTCAGCCCTACGAGACCGGCGGATCGTCCTGGTACATCCGGTACTTCTTGGTGACGATCGCGCCGCCGCGCTCGAGCGTCCGCTTCGAGAGGTGGTTGCTCTCGAGCACCCAGGAAAACTCCACCTCCTCGAGCCCCCAGGCGATGAACCGGTGGGCGAGAGCCTCCATCAGCACCAGCCCGATGCCCCAGGCCTGGTATTCGGGGATCACGTTGGTGCTGATCGCCCGCAGCCGCTTGATGGCCTTCTTGTTCCAGAGCAGTCGCAGGAAGCCGAAGGGGAAGAGCCGGCCATTGATCGCCTTGATCCGCGGGTTGTAGTCGAGCAGGCAGAAGACCGCGCCCACCGGTTTGCCATTGACCTCGGCCACAAGGGTGAGCTCCGGCGCGATCAGATACTTGAGGCTCGCCGCCATGTGGTCGACCTCGTGCTCGGTGAGCGGCACGAAGCCCCACGTGCCCCCCAGACTCTCGTTGTAGATGTGGAGGAACATGCGCACTTCCTCCGCGAATCGGCTGCGGTCGAGTGGCCGGATGGTGACGCCAAACCGCTCCTTGACCCCGGCCACCATCGTCGCGAGCTTGGGATCGAGCGTGCCGAGCATCGAGACCTCGCCCCAGAAGGCGTACATGTCCTCGATCCTGCCGAAGCCGGCGTCCTCGACGAGATGCGCATACCAGGGCCGGTTGTGCGTCATCATGAAGAAGGGGGGCGTGTCGAAGCCCTCGATGAGCAGTCCGCACTCGTAGTTGAGCGTGGGGTTGGCCGGGCCGCGAATGCTCGTCATTCCCTGGGCGTGCAGCCAGTCGCCCGCCGCCTGGAAGAGCGCGCGGGAGGCGGCCGGGTCGTCGTCGCATTCGAAAAACCCGAAGAAGCCCCGCGGCTCCTTGTAGCGCTCGATGTGGCCGGCGTTGACGATCGCGGTGATCCGGCCGACGTCACGACTGCCACGGGTGACGAGAAACGATCGGCTCTTCGACTTCTCGTAGAAGGGATGCGGCCGAAACCCGAGCAGCTCCTCCTGCGACATGATCAGGGGCGGCATCCAGCAGGGGTCGTCCTGGTAGATCCTCCACGGCAGGCGGATGAACCGCTTCTGCTGGCTTCGTGTCTCGACGGGCTGGATGGCGATCTCGGGCACAAAATCCTCCTTTGGTGGCTGCATCTTGGGTCGCGGCCGCGGCGTTCGTCAATCGGAGCGCCGAGGCCGATCACGACGTCGATACAATCAGCCGTCGTGGCCGCTCCCCCTCCCCTTCGAGAGACGTCGCCTCCATGAAGCACATCCTCGTCGTCGAGGACGAACAGCATCTCGCCTTCGGCATCAAGTTCAACCTCGAAGCCGAAGGCTACACGGTGACTGCCGTCGGTGACGGCCCGGCCGCGCTCGAACTCGTGGCCTCAGCGGCCACACCGATCCACCTCATCGTGCTCGACCTGATGCTCCCCGGCATGAGCGGCTACGCCGTCTGCGAGGCGATCCGCGCGAAGGGCGACAATCTGCCGATCGTCATGCTCACCGCCCGCACGCTCGTCGAGGATCGGATCCGCGGTTTCGATGCCGGCACCGATGTCTACCTGCAGAAGCCCTTCGATCTGGAGGAACTGCTCTCGGTGATCCGCAGCCTGCTGGCGCGGCGGGGCCGCGAGGACAGGACGGCGGCCGAACCGCCCGAGGCGGTCCGCCGCGCCGTCCACCGCTTCGGCTCCGCCGAGGTCAACTTCGAGACCTGGGAGGCGACCCGCGGGGGCACGCCGCTCAAGCTCACGAGCCTGGAGATGAAACTCCTCCGCTACCTCGTGGAGCACGAGGGCAAGGTCGTGACCCGCGAAGAACTGCTCACCAAGGTCTGGGGCATGAACCGGCCGCCGGCGACGCGAACCGTCGACACCTTCATGCTCAACCTGCGGAAGACCTTCGAGGACGACCCCTCGCGGCCGGTCCACTTTCTCTCGGTCCGGGGCACTGGCTACAAGTTCGTCAGCGGCCCAGCAGCCGCGCCGCAGCCCGGCCAGGATCGGGCTCCTTGAGCAGCGATTCGCCCACGAGCATCGCGCCAATCCCGGCGGCCTCGAGCCGCTCCACGTCGGCCCGCGTGCGGATGCCGCTCTCCGCGACGAGCACGCACTCGTCGGGCACGCGGTCGCTGAGGCGGAGCACCGTCTCCAGGTCGGTCGTCATGGTCTTCAGATCGCGGTTGTTGATGCCGATCAGGGTCGCCCCCAGATCGAGCACCCGCGGGAGGTTGGCTTGGTCGTGCAGTTCGACCAGCGGCGTCATGCCGAGGTCGAGGATGTCGCGATACAGGCTCCGCAGGAGGCAGTCGTCGAGGCACTCGGCGATCAGGAGCACCGCGTCGGCGCCGTGGGCCCGGGCCTCGAGCACCTGATAGCGATCGATCACGAACTCCTTGCGGAGCACGGGCAGCGGCACGGCGATCCGCGCGCTCTCGAGATCGACGAGGCTTCCGCCAAACCCCGGGCCGTCGGTCAGCACCGACAGGCAACTCGCACCGGCAGCCGCGTAGCCGCAAACCACCTCTTCGATCGTGGCCTCGGGACGAATCGCGCCGGCCGACGGGCTCTGCCGCTTGAACTCCGCGATCAGTTTGATGGGCCCCGGGGCCGCGAGGGCGCCGAAGAAATCCCGCACTGGCGGTGCGACCGCCAGCCGACCTTCGAGGGCCGCGGTCGGCACGCGGTCCCGCGTCGCCGCCACCTCGAGCCGCTTCCGCGCTACGATCGCGTCAAGGATGTCGGTCATGGGGGCTCGTCTGAAGGATCGTCTGGGGATTGGCTGCCGAGCAGAACGCGGAAAATCCTCAGTGCCGGAAGTGCCGGCGGGACGTGAGCACCATCGGGATCCCGGCCGCGTCGGCCGCCGCGATCACCTCGGCGTCGCGCTTCGAGCCCCCCGGCTGCACGATCGCCGCGATGCCGGCCTTGGCGATCAACTCGATCGAGTCGGGAAACGGAAAGAAGGCGTCGGAGGCGAGCACGCCCCCCCTGGCCTTGTCGCCCGCCTTCGCGAGGGCGATCCGCACCGCATCGACCCGGCTCGTCTGGCCGACGCCGGCGCCGGCGAGGCTCGTGCCGTGGCAGACGGCGATCGCGTTGCTCGTCAGGCGGCGAACGAGCGTGAAGGCGAAGTCGAGGTCCTGCGTGAGGGCGGCGGCAGGAGCCGTCTTCGTCGCCACGCGCCAGGTCGCGGGATCGTCGCAGATGTCGTCGGGCCGCTGAGCCAGTATCGCGCCGGCCACGCTGCGGAGCTCCAGGCCGGCGGTCGCCTCCCACGGATCGCCCGCAGGCACCTCGACGAGCCGCACGCTTCCCTTCCACGTCGGCCGCGTGGTCAGCATCTCGATCGCCTCTTTCGCAAAGGCCGGAGCCGCGATCACCTCCACGAACAGCCCCGGAGCACAGAGCAGTTCGGCGCAGTCGCGGTCGAAGAGCCTGTTGACGGCCACGATCGAGCCGAAGGCGCTCGTCGGGTCGGCCGCCATCGCGGCGGCGAGGGCGGCCGCGACGGTCGTGTCGGCAGCGGCACCGCAGGGGTTCGTATGTTTGACGACGACGGCCGAGGGCTCCTGCAGCAGACCGGCCAGCCGCGTGGCGGCGTCGAGGTCGAGCAGATTGTTGTAGGAGAGCTCCTTGCCGCAGAGCTGCTTGAGCCCCGCCAGTCCCATGTGCGTGCCGGCGGGGGCGTACATCGCCGCGGACTGATGCGGATTCTCCCCGTACCGCAGCGGGAGCCGGCGGTCGAGTTCGAACGTCACCCGGGCGGGCAGCGGCGGCTCGTCGCCGGGATCGCTCCCGACCGCGGGCACCACGTCAGGCTCGGCCACGAGACCCGCATGCCGCGCCATCCAGCGGGCGATCACGGCGTCGTATTCGGCCGTGTGAGCGAAGGCCGCCGCAGCAAACTGCCGCCGCTCCGCCAACGTCGTGCCTCCGCGGGCGATCGCGGCGATGAGGGCGTCGTACTGCGCGGGGCTCGTGACCACCGCCGTGAACGCGTGGTTTTTGGCCGCCGCCCGCACGAGGCTCGGGCCGCCGATGTCAATCAACTCGATCGCCTGAGCGGGCGTGCAGTCGGGCTTCGCGATCACGCTTTGGAAGTCGTAGAGGTTGACGATCACCGCGTCGAACCGCTCGATCCCGTGATCCTCGAGAATGACGAGATCGTCCGGCCTGTCGCCCCGGGCGAGGATGCCGGCGAAGATGTTGGGATGGAGCGTCTTGACCCGACCGTCGAGCACCTCGGGAAAGCCTGTGATGGCCGACACGTCGTCGACGGCGATGCCCTGGCTGGCCAGGGCGGTGGCGGTGCCGCCGGTGCTGGCAACCCGCACGCCGGCCGTCTTGAGGGCGGAAGCGAGCCGGTCAAGGCCGGTCTTGTCGAAGACGCTGACGAGCACGCGGCCGATCGGAACGACGTCGACCGCGGGCGTGATGGGTACCGAATGGGGAGTATGCATGGGACCGATTAGAACAGCCGCGCGGCGACTGGAAAGGGCATGTCGCCACGCTCGCGGCGGCGGCGTCACGAGCCCGCGGGAAACTCCACTTCGAAGATCGTGCCCGGCGGCGGCAGTCGGCCCTTCACGCTCACCGTGCCTCGCATCTGCCGCACGAGCGCCTTGACGAGAAACAACCCCAGGCCGGTGCCGGGCGTCGACCGCTCGAGCTCGCTCCCCAACCGCACGAACCGGCGAAAGACCTGCGGTCGCAGTGAGACGGGGATGCCGGGCCCGCGGTCGGCCACGCGCACGAGGACCTTGCCGCGCGGCGTCAACGCCGCCGTCACCTCCACGTCCGGCTCGGGAAGCGAATACTTCACCGCGTTGTCGATCAGGTTGCGGAGCACGATCTCCACGTCGGCTGACCGCCCCGCGACGACCAACGGCGCGCTGCCGACAGCCCCGCACTCCACTCGCACCCGCTCCTCCGACACGCCATGACGCTTTGCGACGGCGGCCCGCACCTGCCGCAGCACCGGTTCGAGCACCGTCGCGTCGCCCCCTGCCGGCGGTCGGCGTTGCAGCGTCTTGGCGGCGTCGAGAAGGTGATCGATCAGCGTGTCGAGCCGTTCGACGTCCTGGAGCATGATCCGGTGAAAGTCGGCCTGTTGCTCCGGAGGCACCGCCCGCCTCCCGAGCGTCTGGAGCGAGAGCTTGAGCGAGGCGAGTGGGCTTTTGAGCTCATGCGTCACGCTGTCGATGAAGTTGCTCTGCCGCTGCGACAGTGCGATCGCCTTCACCGTGAGAGCCAGGTAGACGATCACCCCCACGAGGAGCACCACGAGCAGTGCGACTCCCACGCCGAGCACCGTCCAATAGAAGACGGCGTTGCGCGAGCCGAGCGCCGCCGCGATGCTCACGAGCACCCAGCCGACCGCCAAAGCGATGATCGACGCGATCAGCACGACGCCGAGCAGGATCGGCCAGCCGAGCGAGCGACGCGGTTCCATGGGATGCTCCGGCACTCCTGCGTATGCTGGGGACGCCTCCATGATGCACGACGCACCGCCCCGCCGCGACCTTGCCCCGCCCGCCGGTGTCCCGGCCGGACGCTCCCGGCCCGAAATCCGCCTCGTGTCGGGGGGCACGGCAGTCGTCTTCTCCTGGGCGGGCGACCGCTGGCGGCATGTGGTCATGCTCGACGGGGGGCAGGCCTTCGAGTCGATCGACGTGGCCGACGGCGGCGACCCGCGGTGGCCAGCCTCCCCGCCGCTCGTCGAGGTGTCGTCGGTTCGGACCGACCGGGGGCCGGCGCTCCTGGCCGTGGGCCTCGCCGGACGGTCGCACTTCTCGGCGAGCATCGTGCCCCACCCATCGATGTCCGACACCCTCCTCTTCGAGATCGCCTGCCGGCTCCAGGAGACGCCCGGGTGGCTCGGCTCCACCTACCGTGGCGGCAGCGACCGCCTGCGGGTGGCCGCCGACGCCTCCGCGACCGCCCTGCCGGGGACCGTGCAGTGGGCCTACACGATCGGGCCGAACGGACTCCGGGCGGTGGCCCGGGCAGACGCAGCCGATAGGGCGTGAACGGGCGACCACGGCCGCATCTTGCGATCACTCCGCCGATCGATCACATTCATGCGTCGTAGGCACCTCCATTCCCTTCCACGCGGCGCAGCGGCATGTTTGACGTCATCGAGCGACTCAAGGCTGAATGGACCGACAAGTACGTGGTGATCGATTCACCCGCCCCGGAACTCGCGCGGTTTGCGCGGACGACGGGTCAGGTCCGGACGGTCAACATGAATGGCCGCTGCCTGGTGGAGTTTGACCAGTACAACAACATCGGCTGGTACGACATCGACCCGGCCTGCCTGAAGATCGTGCCGAAGCCGCTGCCCAAGCCGGCCGAGCCGAAAGAGAAGGCAGCGAAGCCCGCGGCCAAGCCGGCCGCTTCGACGGCGACGAAGCCCGCGGCAAAACCGGCTGCCGCCGGTGCGAAGAAGCCCTCGACGGCCGACATCCTCGCCGCCGCCCGCGGCAAGGCCGCCGCGCCGCCAAAGGCGGCCGCCGCGCCGGTCTCCGCCCCCGAGGCGGAGGCTGAGCCCGCCGTGGCCCCGCAAAAGCCCGAGGCTCCGCAGAAATCTCCGCCGCCGAAGAAGGCCGCCGGCGGCCTGCCGACGACCACAGCCGAAAAAATTGCCTGGTGCCGGACCAACGACAACAAGGGCTGATGCCACGGGGCTACCGACCACGTTTTCTCCAACTGTCCAGTTCGCCGGGGGAATTGCCCATGCCCAGGTTTTCGCTTGCTGCCGTCGGTCTCGTCGTGAGCCTGGCCGCTGTCGGCTGCCGACCGCTCTCGCAACACCCCATCGTCGTCGAGGCGGTCGAGGAGGTTCGCGGCAACACCCGCGTCGCCGAGATCCTTGGAGCACCGGTGACCTGCTCCACCGCGGTGCGGGGGACGGCGAATGAGACGGATGGCATCGCCTCGCTGCAGTTCGACGCCAGCGGATCGAAGGGGAAGGGCGTGATCGCGGTGGAAGGGAAAAAGACCCGCGACGAGTGGGGCGTGACGATGCTCGAACTGCGGCCGGCGGGTGGCGACAAGATCAGCCTCACTGCCGACCTCGAGGCCCGCACCGGCACCGACACGCCGAAGTTCGACCCGGGCGCCCAGTCTGCGTCATCAGCCCAGCCGGCGCCGCCCCCGGGCGACATCGAGATCGTGTTGCCGCCCGGCCCGCCGGGTCAGTGAAGCAACGCGGATTGACCCGGTTTTTCTGGTCAGTTTCCGAGCGCCGCGAATTGTTTGACTCGCGCAATCCCGGGTCCATAATGTCCCGGTTCCTGTCGCGTGCCGCACCCGCCACGGCTCCCCTACCGTCACGTCAGCGGGCGTCCGGTTGACATCCTGAGGCCGCCCCGTCCGTGGGGCAGACTCAGCCGATGTGTTTATCAGGCGGGCGTGAACGCGACAGCACGAACAGAAACAACCTGGGCCGGCGGGACGTTCCGTCAGCCCGATGGTTGCAGGCAACTCGTCTTGAAAAGGAGTGGTTTCGTTCCGATGGCCCGGATCCGCAACGTCTTCGAAATCATCGAACTGTACGGTCACGACGAGAACTTCGAGCCCCAGTGCACCTCGGAGTTCATCCCGACGACCGCCCCTGCCGGTTCCAAGCAAAAGATCGACATCCTCGCCGAACGCATCCAGCGGGGCATGCCGCTGTGGCACCCCGAGGATTCCACCGAGTCGTCATCGGCGCTGGTGGGCGCCGGAGCCGACTGACCATTTCATTCGGTGATCCGCACGCATGACGACGCCCTCCGAGGTTTCGACCTCGGAGGGCGTCGTGCGTTCTCGACGATGCCACGCCGCCCACATCGGCGTGGGCTCACCGGCGGCGGCCGCGGAGCGCCTGCTCGATGTCGCGGCGTGCGGTGTCGGCCTTGAGCTTCTGACGCTTGTCGTGGGCCTTGCGGCCCCGACCGATGCCGAGCAGGACCTTCACGCGGCCGTCCTTGAAATACATCTTCAGCGGCACGAGCGTGAGCCCCTTCTCGAAGGCATGCCCGGCAAACTTCGTGATCTCGCGGCGGTGCAGGAGCAGCTTCCGCGGCCGCTTCGGCTTGTGATTGAGCTGGTTGGCCTTCTCGTATTCCGGGATGTCACAACCCAGGAGCCAGACCTCGTTGCCGTCCACGCGGCCGTACGCCTCCTCGATCGACATCCGCCCCCCGCGCAGGCTCTTCACCTCGCTGCCGACCAGCGCGATCCCGCATTCCAGGGTGTCGATGATCTCGTAGTCGTGCCGGGCCTTGCGATTCTCGGCCACGACCCGCTCGGCAGGTTTCTCGTCCCCGCTTTTTTTCGAGGGCTTGCGGGGGGCTGATTTGGTGGGCTTCGGGGCTGACACGGGCGTGACCGGCATGGTGCGTGGCGATTTCGAGACAGTACACTTTACGGGTTTCAAGTCACCGCGTCCCGTCGAATCCCCCGACCTGCTCTTCCTGCCTTGGAGCCGCCGATGATCCCTTCTCCGCAACCCCGGTTCGGCTTCCCGGTCCGGTCCATCGTCCACGCCTGGTGTGCCGTAGCGGTCTGGAACTTCGCGCTCTGTGGCCTGGGGATGCCGGTTGCCCGCGCGGCCGACGCGGCGACGGCCGAAATGACCACAGCCTCCGGATTCGTCGCCGGCGACGAGCGGCCCGACGCCGATGGCCCGGTCGTGCGGGTGCCCGGCGGCTGGATGGTGCCGTATGACGAGACGATCCCCGGAAGCACGGCCACTTTCCGGATGATCCCGGTGCCCGGCGGCACGTTCCGCATGGGCAGCCCCGACGGTGAGGCCGGCCGTTCGGCCGACGAGGGCCCCGCCTTCGAGGTCGTGGTCGAGCCCTTTTGGATGAGCCGGTGCGAGGTGGCGTGGGCGGAATACAAGACGTACATGGCTGCCGCCGAACTCTTCAAGGCGATGGAGTCGGCCGGAATCCGGCCAGTCACGCCCGACAACGAAGCCGACGCGGTGACCGCGCCGTCGAGCCTCTACGATCCCACCACCACGTTCGTCAATGGCGAGGACGACACCCTGCCGGCGGTGACGATGACGCCGTTTGCCGCGCGGCAATACACCAAGTGGCTCAGCGGTCTGACCGGCCGCTTCTACCGTCTGCCCGCCGAAAGCGAGTGGGAATACGCCTGTCGGGCCGGCACCCAGACGCCATGGAACACGGGCGCCGAAGCCGCAACCCTCGACGAGGCGGCCTGGTTCGCCGACAACTCCGACGAGACGACGCACCCGGTCGGCGAGAAGCAACCCAACGCCTGGGGGCTCCACGACATGCACGGCAACGTCGCGGAATGGGTGGTCGATGAACTCGTGGCCGGCGGCTACGCGCGGCAGGCGGCGCTGCCCCAGCCCGTGACGGTCGCCGCGGCGATCACCTGGCCGCAGAAACTCTATCCCCGCGTGTTGCGGGGCGGTGCCTACTACGACGAGCCGGCCCAGTGCAGGAGCGGCTCCCGCCGCGGCTCCCGCGATGCCGGCGGCACGACGGAAGACCCCGACTGGAAGGACATCGATCCCAACCTGCCCAAGAGCCCCTGGTGGTATACCGAAGAGCCGGCCCTGGGCGTGGGGATGAGGCTGGTGCGTCCCCTCGCGGAACCCGACATCGACGCCCGGCGCCGCTGGTGGGATGCCGATGTCGAAAGCATCAAGTACGACACCGCCGACCGCATGCAGCAGGGCCGCGGCTCCCGGGGCATCGTCGATCCAAACCTGCCTGCCGAACTCAAATCCGAGGGGCTGATCGAGTGAAGGAGCATCTCCGATGAATCATCTCTGCGTCGCGATCTGCCTCGCCGCCCTGCCGGTCGCCTGCGGCGGGGCGTGTGCGGGTGACTGGCCCGATTGGCGGGGGCCGCTGCAGGACCGTCACTACGCCGGCCCGCCGCTCGTCACGTCGTTCGATCCCGAGCAGGGCACGAACGTGCTCTGGAAGAACGACGAGGCTGGCGGCATCTCCACGCCCGTGATCATGGCGGGGCGGCTGTTCACCCTCGTGCGGCACGCGCCGGGCACGAAGGGGGAGGCGGAGAAGGTACTCTGCCTCGACGCCGCCACCGGGAAAAAACTCTGGGAGAACGTGTTCAACGTCTATCTCTCCGACGTGCCGGCCGAGCGGGTCGGATGGTCGGCCGTGGTCGCCGACCCCGCCACGAACACCGTCTTCGCCCACGGCGTGTGCGGCGTGTTCACGGCGATCGACGCGGCCACCGGAAAGACGAAATGGCAGCGGTCGCTTCACGAGGAGTTTGGATTTCTCTCGACCTATGGCGGCCGCACCAACGTTCCGGTCGTGTTCGAGGACCTCGTCATCGCCAGCGCCGTCGTCACCGGCTGGGGCGACACCGCCCGGCCAGCCCACCGCCTGCTCGGGCTCGACAAGGCCACCGGCGAGGTTCGCTGGATGAACGGCACCAAGGAACTGCCTGAAGACACGACCTACAGCACGCCATCGCTCGCGAATCTCGGCGGCCAGGCGGCCCTTGTTTTTGGCTCGAGCGACGGCAGCGTCTGGAACTTCCAGCCGCGCACTGGCAAGGCGGCCTGGAACTTCAAGCTCTCCCGCCGGGGCATCAACACCTCGCCGCTCGTCGATGGCGACACGGTGATTATCTCGCAGTCGGAGGAGAACCTCGACAACACGACCATGGGCTCGGTGACCCGCTTCCAGGGCGTCGGCGCCGGCGACATCACCGCCACGAACGTCGCCTGGCAGAAGAAGGGCGTGATGGACGGCAGGTCGATGCCGGTCGTGCTCGGCGAGCGCGTCTACTTCGTCGATGACGGGGCCAAGGTCTACGCGTTCGACAAGGCCACGGGCGAGCCGGTGGGCAAGCCCGTCAAGCTCCTGGGCACGATCGTCCGTGGAAGCCCGCTGGTGGCCGACGGCAAACTCTATGTGTGTTCCACGGGTGGCTGGCACGTGCTCGAGCCGACCAAGGACGGCCTGAAGTTCGCGAACCGCATGCGGCTCGACGAAGACGACGAGGTGACCGCTTCGCCGATCGCCTCCGATGGGCTCGTCTATCTCACGACAGGCGCCCGGCTCTACTGCCTCGGCGAGAAGCCCATGGCTGCCACCGCGAAGAGCCAGCCACGGGCGACGGCAGCGGACGAGGTGTCGGCGAAAACGAAGGGGCCCGCGGGCGAACCCGCCTGGGTGCAGGTGGTGCCGGCGGAGGCCCAGATCGCCGCCGGAGCGGCGCTGCCCTTGAAGGTGCGACTCTATGACGCCGCCGGGCGATTCGTGAAGGAATCACCGGCTGAGTTTTCCACGACTGCCGGCACGATGGCGGCCCCTGGCACCTACACCGCTCCCGCCGACCAGCACGCCGCAGCGATCGTCACGGCGAAGGTGGGAAGCCTCGAAGGCAAGGCCCGCATCCGGTCGATGCCTCCCCTCCCCTGGACATTCGACTTCGAGGACATCGCCCTCGCCGCCGATCCGAAGACGGGAGCCGTCAAAGGCGAGCCGCCGCTGCCCTGGATCGGCATGCGGTATCGCCACGTGGTCCGCGAGGTCGAGGGGTCGAAGTGCCTCGTGAAGGTGACGACGATCCCGAAGGGCACCCGCAGCCAGGGCTGGATCGGACCGATCGGCCTCCACGACTATTCGATCCGGGCCGACGTCCGTGCCCAGGAGACGGGGGTCGAGAAGCCGGGATCACCCGCCGCCGACACGCCACAGCCGGGCGGCACCGATGCCGACGCGTTTGCGAAGGCCTTTGGCAACCCGGCCGCGCTCGAGAAGGCGCGGATGCCCGACATCGGCCTCGTCGCCCAGCGCTATACGCTCGACATGATGGGCGCAAGCCAGCAGCTTCAGTTGCGGAGCTGGCCGCCGCAGGTGGCGACCCACTTCTCGAAGACGATCCCCTTCGCCTGGGAGGCGGGCCGCTGGTACACGATGAAGCTCGAGGCCCGCACGAAGGACGGCGCAGCGATGCTCCGCGGCAAGGTCTGGCCGCGGGGTGAGCAGGAGCCGGAAGCCTGGACGATCGAGGGCGTGCACGAGGCGGGCAATCTGCAGGGCAGCCCCGGCTTTTTCGGCAACTCGAAAGACTCCGAGATCACCATCGACAACGTCAGAGTGGAGGCAGCGCGATGACGACGAAAAGAAAACGCTCTCTGGGTTATGCATGCGGCAGGGTTGCCCCTGCCATGCCCCCTGCCTCAATCGTCACCGGGGTTGCCCCTGCCATGCCGCCGGCCTTGCTGGCCAGCGGAGCCATGGATGGCGGAGCGCAGCCAGCACGGAGAGAGCGCAGGCCAGGATGGCCGCAGCGAACGTCCGGCGACATGGCAGGGGCAACCCCTCGCGGCACACCAATCGTCGCTGCGACCTTGTTCCTGCTCGCAGTTCAGGCCGTCGCCCACGCCGCCGACTGGAACCAGTGGGGCGGCTCGCCGAACCGCAACAACGTGCCCGATGCGAAGAACCTGCCGACGGAATGGGCGCCGGGCGACTTCGATCCCGACACCGGGGCCTGGAACCCGAAAACGGCGAAGAACGTCGCCTGGGTGGCGGCCCTCGGCAGTCAGTCGTATGGCAACCCCGTGGTCGCCGGCGGCAAGGCCTTCGTGGGCAGCAACAATGGCAAGGGTTGGCTCAAGCGCTACCCGCCGGCCACCGACCTCGGCTGCCTGCTCGCCTTCTCCACCAAGGACGGCTCGTTCCTCTGGCAGGACTCGAGCGAGAAGCTCCCCACGGGAAGAGTCCACGACTGGCCGCTCCAGGGAATCTGCTGCGCACCGCTCGTGGAGGGCGACCGGCTGTGGTACGTCACGAGCCGCGGTGAGGTGAAGTGCCTCGACACCGAAGGTTTTCGCGACGGCGAGAACGACGGCCCCTTCACCACCGAGAAGGTGCAGGCCGACGACGAGGCCGACGTCGTCTGGTCGCTCGACATGATGAAGCAGCTTGGCGTCTCGCAGCACAACATGTGCTCGTGCAGCGTCACGGCCGCGGGCGACCTCTTGTTCGTCAACACGAGCAACGGCGTGGACGAAGGCCACTTGAATCTTCCCAATCCCGATGCGCCAAGCTTTCTCTGCCTCGACAAGCGCGACGGGAAGGTGCTCTGGGCCGACGGATCGCCCGGGGCCTATGTGCTCCATGGCCAGTGGTCGAGTCCGGCCTACGCCGAGCTTGGCGGCGTGCCGCAGGTGCTTTTTGGCGGCGGCGACGGCTGGCTCTATGCGTTCGACGCGCGAGGCGAGAACGGCAAGGCCAAACTTCTCTGGAAATTCGACTGCAACCCGAAGGAATCGAAATACACGCTCGGCGGCCGCGCCGACCGCAACCACATCATCGGCACGCCTGTCGTTCACGATGGGCTCGTCTACATCGCCGTCGGCGAGGATCCAGAGCATGGCGAGGGCGTCGGGCACCTGTGGTGCATCGATCCCACGAAGCGCGGCGACACGAGCCCCGAATTGGCCGTCAGCCTCAAGGCGCCCGACACTCCCCTGCCCCACCGTCGCAACCAGGCGGTCATCAAGGAGCAGGGCGAGGTGGCCCGTCCCAACCCCAACTCCGCCGCCGTCTGGCACTACCCCGGCTTCGACGCCGACGGCAACGGCAAGCTCGACTTCGAGGAGACGATGCACCGCACCTGCGGCACGGTGGCGATCCAGGATGGGCTGCTCTTCGTCGCCGACTTCAGCGGCCTGTTCCACTGCCTCGATCTCAAGACGGGCAAGCCGCACTGGACGCACGACATGCTCGCCGCCAGTTGGGGCTCCCCGCTGATCGCCGACGGCAAGGTCTACATCGGCGACGAGGACGGCGACATCTCGATCTTCAAGCTGTCGAAGGAGAAGGATCTGCTCGGCGAGATCAACATGGGCAACAGCGTCTATTCGACACCGATCATCGCGGGAGACACGCTCTACATCGCCAACAAGAGCCACCTGTTCGCGATCCGCGAAGGAGCGAAAGCGTCCGCGACGGCGGCTCCGACCGCCGACAAGTAGTGGTTGCGATTTCTTGGACACATCATGGCTGCCCGCTCTTGCCTGCTGATCGTTGCCTGCTTCGCGTCGGGCCTGGCGATAGGGGCCGAACAGCCTGAGCTGGCCGAACCGCAGACGGCGTTTCGAGTGCGGCCCTATCTGCAGAATCCGGCTGCCGATGCGATGACGATCCGCTGGTGCTCGCAATCGGCGGATGCCGGCACGCTGACGATCGACGGCAAGACGCTGAGATCGGAGCCAACGCTCCTCAATGAACTCGACTCCCAAGGGGCCGAGGTTGACGAAAACAGTTAACCGACGCCGACGCGTCTCCATTCAGTCCGAGTCACCGGCCTTGCGCCGGCGACCAGCTATCCCTACAGCGTTGAACAGAACGGCGAGACGATCAAGGCGATCCTGACCACGGCCCCGCGTCCCGGCGACGTCGGCAAGGGAGGAGCGGTACGGCTCTTCTTC
>JAIOPD010000139.1 GCA_021414115.1 Planctomycetia bacterium | reverse complement strand
CGTCATCCTACGGACTGGTTTTTCGCCTCCTGATGCTCTCCACACCCCCTCGCGGGGATGCAGTTTCGATCGGCTACGGGGTTCAAGCCAAACCCCGACAGGGACTCACACCCTGCTGGTTCAGGTCACTCGCAATCGCACGACACCCGTCGCTCGCGCTCCGGGCTTCCCGAGCATCGGATGCCTCGCCCCCCGAAGCGTCACAGACCGGCCTTCCGGAAGCCTCAAGCTCAATCGCCGGGAATACGCCCTCCCCATCGCCACGTTCCGCGCTCCCCTCATGCCCGCCACCCGCCACCACCGCTGACCTCGGTCACGGTCGTGCCCGTGGCGGCCGATCGCTTCGCGGCCTCGAGCACCTGCATCGTGCCCACCCCGTCGGGAATGGTCGGCTGGATCGGCGTCCCGCCCGCGACCGCCTTGATGAAGTCGGCCACCGCATGCGTGAACGTGTGCTCATACCCGATCACATGGCCCGGCGGCCACCAGGCAGCGATGTAGGGGTGCTCGGCTTCTGTCACGAGCACCGTCCGGAAGCCCTGCTCCGCCACCGGCAGCGTGGCGTCGAAGAACTCCAACTCGTTCATCCGCTCGAGGTCGAAGGCGAGGGCCCCCTTCTCGCCGTAGATCTCGAACCGGTTGGCGTTCTTGCGGCCCGTCGCGAACCGCGTGCTCTCAAAAGACCCGATGGCACCGTTTTCGAACGTGACCGCCAGGATGGCCGCATCCTCGACCGTCACCGGGCCACGCGGGGCGGCTGTGCTCCTCCCCGCGCCTGCCTTGAACGTGCCCGCCTCGGCCCCTGGCAGCGGCCGCTCCTTGATGAACGTCGTCGTCAGCGCCTGCACGCTCGCGATCTCGCCGACGAGGAACCTCGCCAGGTCGACCGAATGGCTGCCCAGATCCCAGAGCGGCCCGCCGCCCGCGTGCTCAGCCTGGAGGTGCCACGTGAGCGGAAACTCCGGATCGATGATCCAGCTCTGGAGATAAGCCCCGCGCCAGTGGAAGATCCGCCCGAGCCGCCCCGAATCGATGAGGTGCTTGGCGTAGGCCACGGCCGGCACGCGGCGGTAGTTGTGGTTCAGATAGCTCGTCACACCGGCAGCGTTCACGGCGGCCGCCATCCGCTCGGCCTGCGTGACGTCGAGGGCGAGCGGCTTCTCGCAGAAGATGTGCTTGCCCGCCTCCGCGGCGGCGATGGCCATCTCGCAGTGCAGGGCCGTCGGCGTGGCGATGTCGACGATATCGATGTCGGGCCGCGCGATCACCTGCTTCCAGTCGGTGGCCGTCTCCTGCCAGCCCCAGCGGGCGGCGAACTCGTCGAGCGACGGCTTGTCGCGGCCGACCGCGACCTTGAGCACGGGTTCCGCGGGCAGATCGAAGAATTTTGCGGCCGAACTCCAGGCGTGGCTGTGGGCCTTGCCCATGAACTTCGTGCCGAGGAGAGCGACGTTGAGGTGTTTCGCTGGCATGGCTGGTCCTTTCAGGTACACGGATCCTCGACCGTCAGCCCGAACACGCGGCTGATCATCCGCAGGTCGGCCGTGTGGTCGCCGACCATCACGAGCGCATGATGCGACGGCAGCCGCTCCATCATCCGCCGACCATCCCGCACGCGGATCACGCCACCGTTCACACAGTCGCTGCCGGGCCAGCCGACGTAGCCGGTCAACTCGGCTGCTGTGGCGGCGAGCGTGTCGAACGTGGGCAGGAGCTTGGCCATCGTGATCGGCCCCTCGGGTAGCCGGGCGTCGATCGCCGTGGCATTGTCGTCCACGATCGCCAGCACTTTGGGCTTGAGCGACCACGACGTGCTCATCGACCGCGGAATCACCCCCATGTAGCCGCAGTGGGCCACGAGGATGTGGTTCTCCGGATCGGCCACGTCGGGAAACGTGGCGATCCGCTCGTGCTTGAGCGCGGCCTGGCCCATCAGGAATGGATAGAGGTTCGTCATGATCACCGCCGCCCCGGTCGACCGGCGGAGGATGTGCTTCGTGAGCATCGCCACGGTGTCGGCCTCGCAGCCCCAGATCAGCCCCCGCTCATCGTGCAGCAGGCTCCAGGCGAGGCAGGGAGTCGTGTCGGAAAACATCGACTCGTTCAGGCAGTTGATCCCCATCGCCCGAATCGCGGGATCGGCGTCGAGATCGTCCCGCAGGGCGAGATACATCTTCATCGCGCTCGAGACCGGGCGGCCGCCGCAGCCGGCGATCGGCTGCTGTTTCTCTCGCCAGGCAGCCTCCGCCACGGCATCAGGGATGGCCTTCGCCCGCGCACCGAGCTCTCGGAAGCTCCGCTTTTCGATCCGCAGGCCGAAGCGGGCGAGGATCCGCTCGGAGCACTCGTCTTCCCACCAGTAAAACCGCTTGAAGATCGCCGCCTGCATGCCATCGCCCGGATCATCCTGGTAGACGACGAACTTTCCGCTCGCCAGCTCGCGCTTCACCTGCAGAGCGGCACACACGCGGCCAGCCTGGGCGAGGTCGTAGGGCGCGATCGCATGCACCCCCTCGGCCCGCAGCCAGGCGAGGATCTCCCAGTCCCACATCGAGAGCGTGCCAAACTCGCTGGTCACGACGAGGATCGGCACGGTGATCCGCTTGAAGGCGTCGAGCTGGCGGTAGGCTTGCCCAAGCACCTGCGGCAGGATCACGGCATCGCAGTCGGGCAGCGGCGCGCCGAGCACGGTGACCGGCAGGAGTTCGATCCGATCGCCAAGGAGGCGGCGGATCGCGTCGCACTGCGCACGAAAGCCTTCGTCGGGCGTCGCTGCGAAGGCGAGCGGCACGACGCGGGCCTTGGGCATCGCGGGGGGCTCGGGCGTCATGGTCATGGTGCACTTCTCGCTGGTCATGAGGCGGCCGCGATCTTCTTGAGGGCAGCCACGCTCTGGGCCACAGCGGCGTCTTCGTCGGCGTAGTCGGGGTGGAGGAAGTCGGTCTCCACGGCGAGGAAGCCCTTGTAGCCCGCCTGCTTGAGCAGCCGGGCGAGGGCCAGATTATCCACGAAGCCATCGCCTACCGGTGCGGACGAAAAAAAGAACCAGTCGTCCACGCTCGCCTGCGGATTCACCTTCAGATCCTTGATATGCGTGGCGAAGACCCGCGGAGCGAGCTTCTGCATTCCTTTGACAGGATCGTCGAGCAGCCGGGCGAAGTTGGCCGTGTCGAAGTTCACGCCGAAGTGGTCGGAATCGACCTCATCGAGCAGCTGCACGATCTCGTCGCTCGTGAAGTCGATGTGGTTTTCGATCGCGAGCTTCACGCCATGATCCTTCGCGACGGCAACGGCCTTCTTGAACATCCCCGTGAGCCGCTGGATCTGCTCCTGGTGATTCTCGAACCGAAACATCAGGCTCGAGCCCACCACTCGCATCACGTCGGCCCCGATCCGGCGGGCGTGCGGGATCATCGCGATCATCTCGTCGAGGGCGACCACGTTCTTGCCCCCCTCCAGGCCGTCGGGGTGGCCCCAGGCAAACACCCGCATCAGGCCGGCGGCATCGAGCCGGGCCTTGAGCGCGTCGAAATAGCCGGCGTCGAAGTTCGGGAAGAAGCAGCTTTCAAGCGACACGCCATCGACGCCAAGCTCGCGAGCCCGGTCGATGAACCACTCGACGGTGATCTTCCGGCCTGGATCCTTTTGCTGCGGATAGACCTCGCCGAAGAAGCGGTGATAGCAATAGTTGTCGATGCCGACTTTCATGGGGCTCGTGGTCATGATTCGGTCTCCGGAGACAAGCGAACGGGCGTGAGGAGGAGATGGTGTTCGACATCGGGCACGAGCGTCCGGGGCATGCTGCAGTCGCGAAGGAGTGCGAGATCGGCATCCGAAGCCGTGTTGAACGCGAATAATCCGAAGTGGCAGGGCATGAGGAGCGGAATTCCGGCCGTGCGGCAGAGCGCGATCGCCTCGGCCGCCGACATGTTGCCCGGCACGCCCCGCGTGGTGCGAAATGCATCGCGGCCGTTCACGGGCAGGATCGCACAGTCGATGCCGAGCCGGCCGAGCGTCGCGGGCAGATCGAGATACACCACCGTGTCGCCCGAGTGGTAGAGCGCAAGCCCACCGGTTCGCAGCACATAGCCGAGAAACCGGTACCGTCCGGCCACGTCGCGGTCGAGCGTCTCATGGGCGGCCGGCACGGCCGTGACCGTGAGGCCGTCGGCGGGAGAGCGTGTCTCATCGGCATCGATCGGCAGCAGCCGGTCGGTGGGCAGGCCGAGGCTCCGGGCGTGATCGACATCCGCCGTCGGGATAACGAACCGGCAGCCTGGATGCCGCGCCACAATCTCGCGAAGCGTCTCCGGGTCCATGTGGTCGGAGTGGCGATGGGTGCAGAGCACGAGATCGAGCTGTTCGAGATCGGCGACGGCGAGCGGCGGTGGCATGAGCCGCTCGTGCGGGAACTCGCGACCACGATACTTTGTGGCGAGGAAGTCGGAGAGATATGGGTCGATCAGGATCGTGTGGTTCCCAGTACGAACGAGAAACCCCGCCTGCCCGAGCCAGGCCACTGCGACCGTGCCCGCCGCTGGTACCGCGGCGGCCAGCCGGCGCGGGCCGCCCTCTGCGATGACGACTCCGGGACAGCCGCGTTCTGCGACAGACGTCAGCATGCAGCCCCCTGCTCCGCCGCGATGGCGACGGCTTCCCGCGTCCGGGCCGCGATCTCGTCGAATCGGCCTTCCGCCATGTCGGACGGCTTCGCCAGCCACGTGCCACCGACGGCGGCGACGGCAGCGCAGGCCAGATACGACGCCAGGTTCGCCGGGCTCACGCCGCCGGTGGGCACGAACCGCACGCCCATGTGTTTGTAGGGAGCATGGATCGCCTCGAGCATCTTCACGCCTCCCGCCGCCTCGGCGGGGAAGAACTTGAGCGTCGTACAGCCGAGCGATAGGGCAAGCTCGACCTCCGAAGGCGTCTGCACGCCGGGCACAAACGGCAGGCCGATCTCGCGGGCTCTCGTCACCGTCGCGGGCGAGCAGCCCGGCGCGAGCGCGAACCGGGCCCCGGCCTCGGCCGCAGCATTTACGGTCGCAGGATCGAGCACGGTGCCGGCTCCGACAAGCAACTGCGGGCGTTCGCGGGCGAGGAGGCGAATCACGTCGAGCGCCGCCGCCGTCCGAAACGTCACCTCGATAATCGGCAGGCCGCCGGCCAGGAGGGCATCAGCCAACGGCAGGGCGTGGGCTGTCGTCTCGATGGCGATCACGGGCACGACGCGGTGCTTCGCGATCGCAGCCAGGGGATCGATCCGACTCGTACTCATGTCTTCACCATGTTTTGCCGCGCGGTGGAAGCCGCCGCGAGGGCCTCGAGCAGGTTGTCCACGGCCACGTCCACCGCGCGATCGACGCTTTCGTCGGTGAAACCGCCGATGTGGGGCGTGGCGATGATCCGGCTGTTCGTGAGGTGCACCTGATCACTCGGTGGCTCGGCGTCGAAGACGTCGAGCGCCGCCCCCGCAACCTGCCTCCGGTCGATCGCCGCCATGAGCGCAGCGATGTCGATCAGCTCGTGCCGAGCCGTGTTGACGATCAAGACGCCCGCCCGCGTGAGCCCGAGCCGCCGGGCGTCGAGCAGCGGACTGCCATCGGCTGGTGGCGGGCAGTGGAGCGTGAGCACGTCGCTCGTGGCGACGAGGTCGTCGAGCGGCACGAGCGGCAGGTCGCCGGAGTCCTGCGCAAAGGGATCGTGTCCCACCACCCGCATGCCCAAGCCGCGGGCGAGTTGGGCGACGATCCGGCCGATCTTCCCGCAACCCACGATGCCCAGCGTCTTACCTTCCAGTTCGATCCCCTTGCGGCGCTCCCAGCCCCCGGCCTTGATCGCGGCGTC
>JAIOPD010000116.1 GCA_021414115.1 Planctomycetia bacterium | reverse complement strand
CGATTGTCCGGGTGGCCAAGATGCTCAAGCGACATCTGCCCAACCTCCTGAGCTACTTCCTCTACCGCATCACCAATGCCACCAGTGAGGGCTTCAATAGCGTCATTCAGGCGCTGAAGTACGCGGCCCGCGGGTTCCGTTGCTTCGCGAACTACCGCACTCGCATCCTCTTCTACTGCGGAAGGCTCGAGCTCAGGCCTCGGCTAACCTGCCACTGAAATCCCGGAAGAACCACCTTGTCAGTGGTATTCTGGACGTTGCCAGTAGCAGTGCCGTGAAAGGCGGTAGCGATATTCATCAGGGCGATTTGGGGGACAGCGACTCTGCCATTAAGCTCAGCGGCGGCAGCACGGTCAGCGTCGGCGGAGCGTTCCTTATGTCCGGCACAGGCCCCACCGGTGACGGTGCCCTGTTCGTCAACGACGGCACTTCCAACACGTGGAACGGTCGTGTTTCGCTCGTTGGTAATTCCACCATCGGCGTCGGCAGCAACGGCGGGCAGCTGACTGTGGGCGGCGTCATTTCTGGCTCTGGCAACAACAACCTGACGGTGAAGGCCCAGGGTGGCGGCACTGTCACTCTCTCAGGTAATAACACTTACGCCGGCACCACGACGGTCTCCGCAGGCACGCTCCAGATTGGAAGCGGTGGGGCCACTGGCTCGCTGGGTTCCGGAGCCGTCTCACTCTCAGCTGGCGCCACGCTCGCATTCAACCTCTCAGGCAACTCCACTGCGGCAAACACCATCACCGGCGGCTTGGGCGGCGCGATCACCCTTGCCAAAACCGGCGGCGGCACGCTGACGCTTTCCGGTAGTAGCAGTTACACGGGAACCACTGCAGTCGATGCCGGTGTGCTCTCCCTGACCAATGCCAACGCTCTTGGCGCATCCGGCACGGACAGCGCGACCACGGTTGCCAATGGAGCCCAGATTGCACTCAGTGGCGACATCTCGGTGAGCGAATCGATCACACTCAACGGGTTTGGTGCGGTCAGGAATGCAGCGGATGGCGGAGCCCTGCGCAACCTTTCCGGTGACAATACGATCACCGGGCTCCTCAGCATTGGGGCGACGGGTGCAGACAATGGGGCCTGGATCAGAGGCACAGCAGGCAACCTGACAATCGCCGGCGGCGTCTCCGCCTCCAATCGTAATCTCACCCTGACGGGACCCGGCGGCATCAGCATTACGACCACGGCGATGAACCTCGGAGCCGGCGGCGCTTTTGTGACCTTCGACAATGGCACCCCCGTGAGCCTCGCTGTTGCGGGCAACACCGCCGGACTGGTGACCGTTTATTACGGCGGCAAACTGCGCACCGATGCCGCGAACGCCTTTTCTTCGAGCACGGGTCTCTTCATGGGCTCCGGGGATAACTCGGACGGCACGCTCGATCTCGGCGGAAACAGCCAGCAGTTTGGCAGCTTGCAATCCTACGGCAGTGGTTCCGTGATCATCACCAGCACGGCTGCCGCGACGCTCGCCATCAATCAGACGACAAACCTGTCCTACCTCGGCCAGATCACCGGCGCGATCACCCTTGCCAAAACCGGCGGCAGCACACTGACGCTTTCCGGCAATAACACCTACACCGGCAACACCGATATCTCGGCCGGCGCGCTCGTCCTTGGCTCCGGGGGCTCGATCGCCAACAGCGGCGTGATCAACGTCGCGAGTGGCGCAACGTTCGACGTGTCCGCCGTCTCGGGCGGCTTCGTCCTGGCCGGCGGGCAGACCCTGAAGGGTGCCGGCACCGTTTCCGGTGCGACCACCATCAACGGGAATCTCGCCCCCGGAAACAGCCCGGGCACGCTTTCGTTTGCGAATGGCCTCTCGCTTGGTAGCACCTCGACTTCCACGTTTGAGATTGCCGGGATCGGTGCCGGGCAGTTCGACAGGGTCATCGTCACAGGCTTGCTCAACTTTGACGGCACGCTCGCCCTCAACAACACCGGCTACACTGCGGTCTACGGGGATAGCGTCGATCTCTTCGACTGGACGACAACCACGGGCAGCTTCTCCTCGATCACCGGCACCGACCTTGGAGGAGGGCTGTCGTGGGATACCAGTTCGCTCTACTCGAACGGCGTCATAATGGTCGTCCCCGAGCCCTCGACCTACGCGCTGCTAGCGGCGGGTGGCGTCGGCTCGCTGCTCCTGTTCCGCCGCCGCCGGGCCTGATACCGTCTCCGCCAGCCTGTCAGCGGTCGATCCGCCCAGTGCCCTGCCCCGCCGGAGGCACATCAGGGTGGCCGTGTGGAATCCCGCGGTCACTCGAGGGCAAACGTCACCAGATTTCCATCCGCGGCCGCAGTCAGCTTGAGCCCGGACGTGCTGGCCGATTCGGGGCGATGGGAATGGGTGCATTACAGGGCGTTTCCGCAGGCAGCGGGTGTTCATCAGGGAGGTCTTGCCGACTTGCCGTCGTTGCGGGTGCCGAGATAGTTGTAGACCATGAAGTCGGTGGCGTCGGAAAGGAACACGACTGCGCCGTCGACCATTGCAAACGAGGCACCGCCGGGATGGTGGCTGCCCGCGCCGGCCACGTATCGATACCTGTTCTCCTTGACGATGTTCGCGGCAAACGGCAACTTGCCCCGCGCATCCACATGCAGAAGCATCCCGAGCGCCAACTGCTTGAGTTTGTTTTGGCAGCTCTGCCGCCGGCCCGACTCCCGGGCTGCCTACACGGCCGGTAGAGCAGGCCGATAAGCACGCAAATGATCGCGATCACGACGAGGAGTTCGACCAACGTAAAACCGTTGTTCGAGGACTTTCTCGCGAGTGCAGCGTTCACTGAGGCCCCCAGTTGGGTTTTCACTCAAATAGCATACGGCCGCTTTTTTTGGGGGGGGCTACCGGAGTTTCCTCCAATCGCCGCCGTTTTCGTCCCGGCGAGACTTCGATGCGGATCTATACCTATGGGACCAAGAGGTTCTCGATGCGTCAGCCCTCCGCCCTCCGCTGCAGCACACTCGCGGCCCTGGTCCTCGGTCTGACGGCCGCCGCGTTCGGCATTGGTGGCACGCCGGGCCACCGAACCGGCCAGCATGGTGCTCGGCTACTGGTTCTCGGATTTGGCGGAACAGCGGCAACCGATCGAGTCGATCGATGCCTCGGGTTTCGGCCGTCGCTGCCGGCACCGTGAGGACGTTGATCCGCTGCCGGAGCGGGAGCCTCCCGGTCAGCCACCCGTCATCTTCGGCGCGAGCTGCTTGAGCATCTTCTTCGCCGTCCCGGCGACGTCCGCCGCGGGCTTCATGAGACCGGCGAATCCCTCCTCCAGGATGTCGGCCCGGGTGGGGTCTGTCTTCCGGACCTCGTTCACAAGATACTCGAACGACGTGGCCTCGCTTCCGAGGGGCTGCCGCGCGGCGTACCTCTCCAACAGCTGCGTGGCCCGGATGAGCGGCGTGTGCTTGGGCACCTCGATCCACGCCTCCTTGACATGTACCGGCCGTCCGCACCCGGCCAGAACGGCGACCGCCGCGAGCCCTGCCACCCAAAAAAACGCCCTGATCATGCCCTCTGTCCTCAGAAGTCACCCAGGGCCCGACCGTCGTTCCGGGATCCGAGCCGTTGGAACGTGATGAGGTCAACGGAGTTGTTGATGAACCGCACGGAGCCGTCCCCGAGAACGGCGTTCACGCCGTTGATATGGTTGCTGCGGGGCGGGAGAATGCCGACGCCCCAGTCGTGAGCGCCGCCGGGACAGCAGTCGCCGCCGGCCGACGGGAACGACCAGTTTGGCGGCGCGGCCGTGTTCAGGCTGGAGTGCGTGGCCGCGTACCACGCCCACATGGTGCCGTTGTTCGACCTGTACCCAGTCGGGGACGTCCGAGCGGCGTTCCCGATCGCGTCCAGCTCCGTAGCCGTTGGGAACTCCAAGTTGGCCACCGCGTTGAACAACCCGTTGCCGATATAGAAGATGTCGTACGGGTACTGCCCGGAGGAACCCGTTTGCCCTGAGCCGGGCAGCGTTTCCGCGGCCAGCAGCGTCTTCGACAGGCCGTCGGCGTTGGCTGTGTCCTTCAGCCTGAGGTCGAACCCGTCCTGGCTCCCGTCGTATCCGTAGGTAATCATGCCGTTTAAACTGCGACCGTCCCAGACCACCCTGACCCCGCTCCCGGTGGACCAGCCGTAGTTGCTCCCCGGCCCGTCAAATCCCCATGGGTGGGTGCCGCGGGCCGGTGCGACGGGAGACGACGGGCACAGGAACGCGCCGAGCTTCGTGTTCATGGGCGTGTTGTAGGTGGTGCCCCAGTTCGACTTGTTCACGTCGAACTGCTGAAACAGGCCGATCTGCTCGAGTTGCGGCAGAATCGTCACCAACCCGCTTGTGTTTTCCCACATGTTAGAGCCGACACGGTTGAGGTTGCGCGGGAGCTTGCCCGTGCCGTCCGCGTAGGTGTGGGTGGCGAGGCCGAGCTGCTTGAGGTTGTTCGCGCACGAGGTGCGCCGGCCCGACTCCCGGGCTGCCTGCACGGCCGGCAGGAGCAGGCCGATAAGCACGCCGATGATCGCGATCACGACGAGGAGTTCGACGAGCGTGAAACCGTTTTTCGAGGACTTTTTCGCGAGTACAGTGTTCACTGAGGCCCCCTGTTGGGTTTTCACTCAAATAGCATACGGTCGCTTTTTTTGGGGGTGCTACTGGAGTTTCCTCCAATAGCCGCCGATTTCGTCCTGGCGAGACTCCGATGCGGATCTATACCTATGCGACAAAGAGATTATCGATGCGTCAGCCCTCCGCCCTCCGCCGCAGCACACTCGCGGCCCTGGCATTCGGTCTGACGGCCGCCGCGTTCGGCATTGGTGGCACGCCCCTGCATGCCCCTGCCCGCGCCGCCGACGTCTTCGTCGCTCCCACCGGCACCGACACAGCCGACGGTTCGGCTGAAAAACCCGTGGCCACGCTGCGGCGGGCGCTCGATCGCGTGCGGGAGATCCGGGCGGCTGAGCCCGCCCGCGATACCCAGATCGAGGTCGAGCTGGCCGCCGGTCGATACGAACTGGCCCAGCCGGTCGAACTCACCCGTGAAGACTCGGGCACGGAGCGGTCGCCAACCGTGATTCGGTCTGTCGCCGGTGGCCGGGCCGTGCTCAGCGGCGGCCGGACCGTGACGCAGTGGCTGCCCGTCACGGAGGAGGCTGTCGTTGCGCGGCTCGACCCAGCCGCCCGAGGCCATGTGGTGCAGGCCGATCTCAAGGCCCTCGGGATTGCCGACTACGGTGTGATGAGCGGCGGATTTGCGCTGAGTGGCGGGCCGGGGCTCGAACTCTTCCACGACGACGTTCCGATGACCGTCGCCCGGTATCCGAACAAGGGGTTTATCAAGATCACGGAGGTACTCGGGCCCACGCCCGTCGACGTTCGCGGCACGATTGGCTGCCAAGAAGCACGGTTTCAGACTGACGACCAACGCGTGGCACGCTGGGCCGCCGAACCGGACGGCATGGTGCTCGGCTACTGGTTCTGGGATTGGGCGGAACAGCGGCAGCCGATCGAGTCGATCGATGCCTCGGGCCTCATCCTCACGCTCAAGGAGCCCTTTCATGGCTACGGCTATCGCAAGGGACAGTGGTTCTACGGTTTCAATCTGCTCTGCGAGCTCGATGAGCCGGGCGAGTGGTATCTCGACCGCGATCGGGGAATCCTCTATTTCTGGCCACCAACCGCGGCGGGCTCGGGCACGAGCGTAGTGTCGGTGCTCGGCAGCCTCGTGTCGGCCAAGGACGCCTCCCACATCATGCTCCGTGGCCTCACGTTCGAGGCGGCGCGGGGCACGGGCGCCACGATCTTGGGCGGCCGGTCCGCCACCGTCGCGGGCTGCATCTTTCATAACCTCGGAGGCGCCGCGGTGGGCGTCTGGGGCACCGGTCATCGGGTGACCGGCTGCGACATCTCCAACACGGGCGACGGCGGCATCGCGCTCGGCGGCGGCGACCGTAAAACGCTCACCCCGGGAGGCAACGTCGCCGACAACAACCACATCCATAACTATGGCCGGTGGAACCGCATGTATCGCAACGGCATCGCCATCGACGGCGTCGGCAACCGGGCCGCCCACAATCTCATCCATCACGCGCCGCACATCGCCATTTCATTCGGCGGCAATGACCACGTGCTGGAGTTCAACGAGATCCATCATGTGTGCGAGGAGTCGAACGACGCGGGCGCCGTCTACTGCGGCAGGGATTGGACCTGCCGCGGCAACCTGATCCGCCACAACCATTTCCACGACATCACGGGCTTCGAGGGGAAGGGCTGCGTGGGCGTCTATCTCGACGACCAGTTTTCCTCGGCGCGGATCGAGGGCAACGTGTTTCGGCGCGTGACCAACGCGGCCTTCATCGGCGGCGGCCGAGACAACGCCATCGTCAACAACATCTTTATCGACTGCACGCCGGCGTTGCATGTCGATGCGCGGGGGCTCGGCTGGGCGGCCTTTCAGCGGGAAACGCTCATGCAGCGTCTGGCGGATATGCCCTGGCAGGAAGAGCCGTGGAAGTCGCGGTATCCGGAACTGAGCGGCCTCGACGCGGACCCCGGTCAGATGACGCCGGCGGGCAACGTGATCGAGCGCAACATCCAGTGGCAAGGCAAGTGGGACGAAATCGAGGCGAAGGCCGGCGCGTTCCTCACGCTCCGCAACAACCTGCTGGGCATGGATCCGTCGTTTGTTGATGAAAAGGCGGGCAACTTCCAGTTCCGCGACGATTCTTTCGCGCTCAAGATGGGCTTCGAGCGAATCCCCCTCGACAAGATCGGCCTGCGTGTGAACGAGTTTCGGCCATCGCTGCCGGCACCGTGAGGAACGTTGATCCGATACCGGGGACACCCGAAGCGGCGATGACCCACTCCCCACATCGTGGCCCAAGTCTTGTGAGAGAATCCTCATGCCCCCGGATTGTCGATTCGGAGTTGGCTTTGTTGAAGCGGGGGTCAGTTCATCGGCCGACCTGTCTGCCTCAGGCGTGCCTGGTGTGATTGCGGGTCGCGGGGTGTTGCTTCACATGGGTGGTCTCAACATGCTCGGTAATCGACGCGTCGCCACCGTGGCGGCGCTGCTCGTGGTCTGCTGCCGGTCGGCCTCGGCCCAGCTGCCGACGGTCCGCGATCCGGGGCAAGGGGCCGTGTCGCTTTCGTCCGGCAGCACCGCCGCCGCGGAACTCAGCGGGATCACGTGGACGGGTGGCACGGACTACCTCGCCGTGGGCGACAACGGCGCGCAGGCGATCTGGACGATGTCCGTGGCCCTCGACTCGTCCACCGGACGGATCACGTCGGCCACCGTCACGGGCAGCATCGCCGCGACGCTCGGCAGCGATTCGGAGGGGATCGCCTACCGATCCACGACGGGCAGCGTGTTCGTCTCCGACGAGGTCGCCTCCTCGATCACCCAGTTTGGCGCCACGAGCGGCGCGACGATCGGCGGCGTGACGGTGCCGGCGATCTACGCTTCGGCCAACGTGCAGAGCAACATGGGGCTCGAGTCGCTCGCCTTCGGGCCGGGCGGCCTGTGGACGGCCAACGAGGAGGCCCTCGTGCCCGACGGGGCGGTCTCCACGACCTCGCAGGGCAGCTGGGTGCGGGTCCAACGGTTCGACGCGGCCCTCGCGACCGCCGGGCAGTGGGCCTATCGCACCGACCCGATCTCGGCGCTCTCGCCGTTCACGACCGCGGAGCGGAGCGGCGTGGTCGATGTCTTGCCGTGGACAGCCTCGACGCTGCTCGTGCTCGAACGGGAGTTTGGGGGCTCCTTTATTCCCGACTTCCGCTCGCGGCTCTACGGCGTCGACGTGACCGCGGCGAGCGACGTCTCGGCGCTGGGGTCGCTCACGGGCGGCGGGTTCACGCCGCTGGCCAAGACGCTTCTCTGGGAGGGCGACTTCGGCACGTCGAACTTCGAGGGCATGACGTTTGGCCCGACGCTCGCCGACGGCTGGACGAGCCTGTTGCTCGTCTCCGACAACGGCGGTGGGATCAGGCAGGATCTCTACGCTCTGGCCGTCGTGCCCGAGCCCTCGACGTGGATGCTGGGAGCGATGGGGATCGCCTGTGTGGCATGTGGAGCGCTGCGGCGCCGCGCTGCCCGATAGCCGGGCATGCCCAACGACCGCCCCTGCATGGCTGCCGGCTTGGCTGGCACCAAGACGGGGGCAGCGTCAAGTTGACCTGCCCCCCCATCAAACCTCCAGAAAGGATGATTGGATTGTCTGGTTTGCCGGACGTAGAATGATTTAATGTCCGCCAAACAAGACACAAAGACGCAGACCTGGTCATCGCTACCGCTGCCGGCGCGGGCTGCCCTCGTGCGGCTCGGCCGCGACATTGCGGTGGCTCGGCGCAAGCGGCGGATTTCCACAGCCGACATGGCGTCGCGCCTCTTCGTCAGCCGCGACACGCTCTGGCGACTGGAACGCGGCGACCCGAGCGTGGCAATCGGTACGCTCGCCACCGCGTTATACGTGCTCCAACTCCATGATCGGCTGGCGACGCTCGCTGCTGCGGACCGCGACGCGCTAGGCCTCGACCTCGAGACGGCGGCCCTTCCGCAACGCATTCGCCGCCGCCCGTCCCGGGACGATGGCGCATGACTTCGAACCGTTTCGATGTCTGCGTCGATTGGGCAGGCGAGACGCTGCACGTGGGCACGCTGTATGCCCACGATCGCAGCGCGGCCGTGGGGTTCGAGTATGCATCTGCGTGGCTCGCCCGTGCCGATGCCTTCTCGATCGATCCTACCACCCTGCCGTTGCGGCAAGGTGCGTTCCATGCACTGGATCTCCCTGGAGCCCTGGCCGACGCGGGGCCGGATCGCTGGGGGCGGATCGTCATCGATCGCTCGGTGCGGCAGGGCGTGCTCGAGCGGCGACCCTACCGGGCCATCGATTACTTGCTGGTGATCGAAGATGCGGCCCGGATTGGGGCTCTCCGCCTACGGCCAGCGGGCGACAATGACTTTCTCGGCGCAACGAGAGGAGTCATCCCACCGCTCATTCGACTGCGGGAACTCCTGGCGGCGACCGACGCCGTGCATGGCGACCGCGCCTCATCTCGCGACCTGGCGTTTCTTTTGAGCGCGGGCTCGCCGCTCGGCGGTGCCCGCCCGAAATGCCTCGTTTCCCTTCCCGACGGCACGTTGGCGCTGGCGAAGTTTTCGAAGCCCGACGATGTTGGCGACATCGCAATCGGCGAGATTCTGGCGCTGGCGGTCGCCCGTGAGGCGGGCATCCATACGGCTGACCATCGGCTCGTCGTGGTGGATGGCCGCGGTGTCGCGGTCATCCGGCGGTTTGATCGGGAGGGCAAGCGACGGATTCCGTTCATTTCGGCCGCGACGCTGCTGGGGCTGCTGCCCGGCGACCCAGGCAGTTACACGCGGCTGGCTGACGCCATTCGTGCCCACGGGCACGCCGTGACTGCGGACCTGGCGGAACTGTGGCGGCGACTCGCGTATTCGATCCTGATCGGCAACGTCGACGACCACATGCGGAACCACGGCTTGCTCATGCGTGCGCCCGGCCGGTGGGCCCTTTCGCCTGCCTACGACATCAATCCCGCGCCGATGATCGACCGGGCCCACGGGCGGCAGACGCCCGTGAGCGAGGATTCACCGATTGGTTTGGCGGCGGCGGCGGAGATCGAGGAGGCCGTCGCGCGGGCCGATCGCTTCGGGCTTCGGCTCGCCGCCGCGAGAGCGATCGTTGGCGAGGTGCGGGCCGCCATCGGGAGGTGGCGGTCGATCGCCGCGCGTTCCGGTATCGCCGATGCCGCACTGAAGGCCTACGCCGACGCCTTCGACGCGCCATAACGCGGGATGCCGCGGGTTTCGGCCCAACCTCAGATGCGGGCGTGTCCATCCACACGCGGTAGGATGGGGGGATAAAGCAACACCCCTTCTGTAAATCCGGTTTTTCAGAGGTGGGTCATCTGGCTTCCATGGTCAGGTAGGCACGTTCGGTTTCCCAATCGTAACTGATCTCGGAGAGGACGGCGGAGGCGAGTCGCAGGAGCGACGCCTCGTTCGGGAAGAGCCTTGCGACGTCGATGGCGCTCTTGCCTTCTAAGGCGATGATTTCGGCGCCCCGTCGCGTCCAATCGGCCGCTTCGGGGTCGATCTCCACGACCTTCTCGATCGTGAGGATTCACGGGTGGCACGTGCGGAAGCCGAAAACACTCGGCGTGTCGATCAGCGAGCCGTGGCATCGGCTGCTCAGGAGGCCCGGAGCGCGAGCAACGGGTATCCGGGCGGCTTCGCGGGACGGTGCCGCGGAACGAGGCGGGGTGGAGGGCGTATTCCCCGCGCTCGCGCTTGGGGCTTCCCGACCGGAGGCATGCCGAACCCATGAAAATTCCCGATGGACCGCGTGATGAACGCCTCGTTCATCACGCCGAGAACAGGAAACAGAAGCGAGGCTGGGGGGTGGCACTGTCGTAGCCATCGCTGGCACCGACGACGTGGACGCCGGTCGCCTCCGCCAGTTCCCCGTGCCGCAGCGACTCGATCGTGTTGCGGCTCAGGTGGGAGAAATCATCGATCAGGAACCACGGCACGCCAAACCCGTCACGCCGCTCGACGATCGATTTGGCAATCATGTAGCCGTGACGGCAGGCGAGGGTGCCACTGACAGCGGCGTCGGCCAGAACGTAGTGCCAGGTCACGAAGACGCCTTCTCGCCGAGCATGGTTCAGGACGTTGAGAAGCTGTTGATCCAGCGACCGCGGGTTGGAGTTCTCATCGCTGAACCGCAGGTAGGCGACCGCCAGGGCGATCCAGACGCGCGGCGTATCGCCGGGCCGGAAGACGTCCGCGTTCTGTTGCCGGAACCACCTTTCGAAGTCGTCGGCGAGATCCCCCACCGGCCGAGGGCTGCCAACTCAGATACACGCCGATACCCATGGGCGTGGTGGTCCCCAGTTACTTCGTCAGTCGCGGCTTCGGAGCTTCGAGAGCAGCCGGAGGATTTCCATGTAGAGCCAGACGAGCGTGACCATGAGGGCGAAGGCCCCGTACCACTCCAGATACTTGGGAGCCCCGCGGTCAGCCGCCTGCTCGATGTAGTCGAAGTCCAATACCAGATTCAGGGCCGCGATCACGACCACCACGAGGCTGAATCCGATGCCGATGGGGCCGGCTGCATGGATATAGGGAACGGGAAATCCAAACAAGCCACCGATCATCGAGATGAGATAAACGAGGCAGATCCCGCCAGTCGCCGCCACGATGCCCAACTTAAAGTTCTCGGTCGCCTTGATGAGCCCGGACTGGTAGGCGAGCAGCAGCCCGGCGAGCGTCCCAAACGTGCCGCCGACTGCCTGAATGACGATCCCGGGGTACTGGGCCTCGAGGCTTGCTGAAACGCCGCCGAGAAACAGGCCTTCGGCAAGGGCATAGACCGGGGCGAGAGTTGGGGCCCACGTGTGCTTGAAGCAGATGACGAGCCCCGTGATAGCACCCACGACAAGCCCGCCCAAGGCCCACGGCATCGCGGCTGCAGGGTTGGCTTCGATGGCCGAAAAAGTCTTGGACCACGTGAAGCACGCCGCCCCCATCGCCAGCAGCAGCAGGAACATCGTCTTCTGGGCCGTGCCATTGATCGTCATGACGCCGGCCGGGGACTGCTCGCCGGCGTAGTCCCGCCGGTAGACGCCAAAGTTCTCGAACGTCTTGCCGTTCAGGGTCGGGTTGCCGGTTCGCATGGCTCTGGGCTCCGGGGCTGAAATAGGACCGCGTCACCTCGGAGGATAGCACAGCCGGGGAGGACGAGTGACCAGCGGTTTGGCCGGTTATTGCGATCTTATTCACGGAGCCCTGGCCTTCACCCAACCAACCTCCAGCTTGAATGGCCAGGGCTTTCTTGTCGCTGAGCATGAAGCCGAGGGAGTTGATCTGGTCCGGCTCGACTGGCCCCATGCCCTGAACCCGCCTGCCGAATGCCGTGGGAACCCTTGGAGACTGGCGTCGCTCTTGGACGTGCTGCTCATTCGGGCCGCGCAGAACGTCGTGCCCGTGGCTGTCACGGCCGGCGGGTGGTGCGGGAGCCGGGGGTGAATTGATTTACGATCCTTCTTTCAACTCGTCGAGGACGTTCCCTCGCCCGACGTCCTCGACAACCGAAAAAACCTCGACAGTGAACCAGCGGGTGAACAGGTCGAAGTCTGCGGTGTCAGGCCAGACCTTCTCGTCCGGCTGCCAGCGCCCGAGTTCCCGACGAAAGATTTCCTCGAAGAGGTCCGCGACTACCTCCTCGATCTCCTCGGGGTAGTGGCAAGCGGGCATGAGATACACCGCTCGTTCGGCGATCCCCTTCCGCTCTTTGAGCACCTCCTCCTTGATGCCACACGTTTTGAGCCAGCCGTAAAACGCTGCCTCGTGGCCAATTAAGACAGCGCTGCGATTCAGCATGGGTTCCGCCGGGGTACCAAGGCCGGCGTTCTGCCCACATGTTGCTCCTCCGCTTTTTTCGTGCGGGAAGACCTCTCCAGAAACCCTACCGGACATGCCCTTGAAGGCAAACCGAGTCGCCCCATGTCAACCGCGACCACAAACGACACTTCCATGAATTCCAGCCAGCAGGCTTCCCCTCGCGGCCGACAGCGTGAGATTGTGGCGGCGGGTGTCGTGGGATGTGGTGCTCGACGTCTACGATCTGGGCAGCTACTACGGCGGCGACCTGTCCGTTGAGATTTGGACGACGCAGGCGAACAGTGCAGGGCCGAGCACCCTCGTCCAGTCAATTCTGCAGAGTCCATTCTCATCCTCAACGATTTCGATTATGGGGCTGTCCCTCGCCCTGCAGCCCGACACCGAATACGCCGTGGTGACAAAGGGCAATGTGTTCGCAGGCCAAGGCTCCGGCCCATTTCAAAGCCCCGGCAGCCTCACGTGGTTTGCACCACCCAGAGATTCTCTCTCTGAAAGTGGCTCCGCGTGAGAGGGCAGGTCAGTGCGCCATCGCGAGGTTCAGGCCGTCATGCCCGGACTCGCCCTGGGCGGGGGCGCCGGGCACTCGCGGAGGTAGTCGAGCACGTCGCACAGTCGGCCCGTGGCCAAGGCCAGGCAGGAGTCGGCGCCGCCGTAGTACATGCGGATCATGCCGGTGGCCTCGTCGAGGATCCAGCCGCATGGAAAGACCACGCCGTTGACGTCGCCCTGCCGCTCGTAGGGCATTTCCGGGGCGAAGATCCAGTCGTCGCTGCGGCGCAGCACCCGCCACGGCTGCTCCAGGTCGAGCAGCGCCACGCCTAGCCGGTAGAGGCAGCCACCGGGGGTGTGCCGCACGCCGTGGTAGAGCAACAGCCAGCCTTCCGGCGTTTCCAGGGGCGTGGGGCTGAGGCCGATCTTGTTGGCATCCCACCACGCCCCGCGGCGGGCATGCAGCAGCACGTGATGATCACCCCAGTGCCGTAGGTCGGGCGAGAAGGAGAGCCAGATGTGGGCACCGGAGCTGCCCGCCGAGACCGGCCTGTGGATCATCGCGTAGCGGCCACCGAACTGCCTCGGAAAAATGGCGGCGTCTTTGTCCTCAGGAGGCATCACCGGCCCGAGGCGGATGAACGACTGGAAATCGACGGTCGAGGCCAGGGAGACGAGCGGGCCGATTGGCGAGAAGGCGGTGTAGGCGATGATCCACTCCTGGCGATCGGCGACCCAGGTGACGCGGGCGTCCTCCACGCCCCAGGCCTCCTCGGCATAGTTCACCGGATCGGGCGCGAAGGTGGGCTGGGGGTCGATCCGCCAGTTGGAGATGCCGTCGTCGCTGCGGGCCACGCTGAGATGGGAGTGGCCGCGACGATCCTCGACCCGCACCAGCAGCAGCGTGACAGGGCCCATCTGGCAGGCTCCCGCGTTGAAGACGGTGTGGACCGGATAGGGCCAGTCATTGGCCGTGAGGATCGGATTGCCCTCATGGCGGCGGAACAGTTCGGGGTAATGCTGCGGCTTCACGATGGGAGTCATGCGACGCTGCTCTCCTGGGGTGAGTGAGACGAGAGTGGTCGCGTCGGCCCGTCGTCGAGTTGTCGTGTCGTGGTCCCGAGCCACTGGGTCCACAGCGATGCGAGCGTCGACTCCGCGCCCTGATTACGGTTGAGACCGCTCCGCTGCAGGCCGTCGCAGCAGCCGCCGGTGAGCGGATCGGCCAGGGGGAGACCCAGGCTGTTGCGGCCCCCGAACCAGCAGTGCGCCCGCAGAAAGGTCACCAGATGGCCGCCGTCCGCCCGCACGGTAAATGCGGCCAGTGCCGCCTCTGCCATCGTCGAGGCCTCCACCGGTTGCTGGTCGTAGGGCGACTTCGTCTCGCCCCGCGCGTACCAGTCGGCGTTGCCCACCGGCCAAAAGACGCCGTCGGTCGTCGTCTCGCGGACGAGAAAGTCGAACGTATCCTCGGCCACGGTGAGGAACGGCCCGTCCGGCCAGCGCTCGGCCGCAGCGAACAGGCTGTGCGGAAGCACGGCGTTGGCGTAGGTCATCCGCGATTCGAACCACGGCCAGTCGGGCCGGCGCGACCGCTCGTAGGCCTCGGTGAGCCGCAGCGCGGCGCGGTGCGCGACGGCCTGCAGCCCTCGGGCCTGCGCGATGTCGGCCTTCCAGAGATGCGACCACGCCATGATCACGTAGGCCTGCGCCCGCAGGCTGCGAAGCTCGGCCAGCGTGGGCAGGACCGTCTTGATCAACTCCCAGGCCACCGACCGGTAGCCTTCCGGGAGCCGGCTGCCGAGCACCTCTGCCAGCGCGAGCACCGCCTGCCCCTGGCAATCGCCGGTGCCGGCGGTGTCGAGCCATTGCCGTTGGTAGCTGAGAAAGTTGTGAAAACTTTTCGCCCGGCAGCGGGCGTGTTCGAGAAAACTCAGGTAGCACGACACCCGCGTCAGCATGCGGTCATCCGGATGGTGGCTCCAGAGCCGGGTGCAGAACCGCAGGGCGCGGGCGTTGTCGTCGGTCGTGTAGCCGCTTTCGCGGCGCGGAATGCCGTAGATCGCATGCTGGATCAGGCCGGTCGAATCGGTCATCCGATCGAGGTGGATCAGAGGAATCTGTGCGGCGTCAATCATCGGGACTCTCCCTGCAGGGCGAGGCCGAGGTCTTCGGCCCGTGATTCCTGCAGACCGGCCCGCCGGTGCTCCGCGGCGACCCGGCTGAAGAGGTCGTGGTAGAGGCGGCCCACGTTGGGCCAGAACATCGGCCGCACGTGGCGATACGCCCTGCGCTGGGTCCGCCGTCGGAGGTTGTCGTCGGTGAGCAGCAGGCTGGCCGCCCGGGCCAGGCTCTCGCTGTCGGAGAACGGCACGAGGATCCCCCGGCCGCCCGCCAGCATCTCCCGGGCGTAGAGATAGGGAGTGCTGATCACGGCGCCGACGACGGCCATGGCGTAGGCCATCGTTCCGCTGGCGATCTGGTCTTTCCCGGGATAGGGCGTGACGAAGACGTCGCAGGCCTGCAGGTGGGCGAGCAGGTCTGGCAGACTCAGGTAGCGGTTCACGAATCGC
>JAIOPD010000126.1 GCA_021414115.1 Planctomycetia bacterium | reverse complement strand
CCGGCCCTTGTAGATGTTGCCGACGAGATTGTCCTGGCTGGTCCGCTCGACGTAGAGCTCCTCCAGCACCCCATCCTCCATGATCGCGATCCGGCATTCCTCCGGCTGCGACACGTTGATCAGCATTTCCTGCTTCATCTGGTTTTCCCTTCTGTGTGTCATCCGCCCGAAGGCGGATTGGCTCCTAGGCCACTGTTTGGGCAAGCATGCGACGCATCTGCTCGCGCAGGTAGGCCTTCACCTCCTGCGCGCCGTACATCCCCAGTGCCTTGTCGGCGACCAGGCGGCAGTCGGCGGCCGAAACGCTTCGGCACGCCTGCTTCACCTCCGGAATGGCGCTCGCCGGCACACTGAGTTGCCGGAGGCCCAGCCCCAGAAGCAGCTGCGTGAACATCACGCTGCCGCTCATCTGACCGCACACGTTGGCCGGCACGCCGGCCTCGGCCGCCAAGTCCAGCGAGCGGCGCAACAGCCGCAGCACCGCCGGATCGCAGGCGTTGTACAGATCCGCAACCTCCTTGTTGCCCCGATCGACCGCCAGCGTGTACTGGATCAGGTCGTTGGTGCCGATCGAGACGAAATCGACCTCCTTGATGAACGCGTCGAGCATCATCACGGCGGCCGGCGTCTCGACCATCATCCCCACCGGCATCTTCGGGTTGAACGCGATGCCGTGCTCGGCGAGGTCTTCCATCACGTCGGCGAGCACCATCCGGGCCTGCCGAAGTTCCACGATCGTGGAGATGAGCGGAAACATGACGCGGACGTCGCCCAGCGCGCTGGCCCGGAGGATCGCTCGCAGTTGCGTGCGGAAGATCGGCAGCTGCCGCAGGGAGAGCCGGATACTTCGCAGGCCGAGGCAGGGATTCCGCTCCTCCTCGGGCGTCGTCTCCGTGAGCATCTTGTCGGCGCCGAGGTCGAGCGTGCGGATCACGACCGGCTTGTCGCCCATCGCCTTGACCACCTCGCTGTAGGCGGCGTAGTGATCCTCCTCGGTGGGCTCCCGTTTGCTCGTGAGATAGAGGAACTCGGTGCGGTAGAGTCCGATGCCGTCGCAGCCACGGCTGATGCACTGCTCGACTTCGCTGGGAAACTCGATGTTGCCCATGATCTGCACGCGGACGCCGTCGCTCGTCTCGGCGGGCAGGTCGCGGAGCCGGTCGAGCCGGGCCGCCACGGTGCGGGCGGCCTCCTCTTCGAGGCGATACTGCGCGATCGTCTCCTCGTCGGGCTGGAGGATGATCACCCCCTGGTTGCCATCGAGGATCACCGGCTCGCCCCCCGACACGTCGGCGAGAAAGGGCCCCACGCCGACGACGGCCGGAATCTCGAGCCCTTCGGCCACGATCGCGGTGTGGCTGCCCGGGCCACCGAGCTCGGTGGCGAATCCCTTCACGAGCCGGCGGTCGAGGTTGGCCGTCTCGCTCGGCGTGAGGTTGTGGGCCAGCACGATCACCGGCTGTGAAATGGCCGCGAGCGTCTCCCGCCGCTGGCCCAGCAGGCTCCGCAGCAGGCTCTTCTCCAGATCGTAGATATCGTGGGCGCGCTGCGCGATGTGGTTGTCGAGGTTTTGAAACGCCTTCGCATAGCGGCGGAGCGTGCGGCTCACCGCGTATTCGGGCCACCAGTTTTTGTCGCGGACGGCGCTGGTCAACTCCTCCTGGAGCTTCGGATCGTGAAGCATGGCCAGGTGGGCCTCGAAGATGGCCGCATACTGATCGCCGAGTTCGATGCGGATCGCGTCGCGGTTGCGCTCCACCTCGCGGGTGGTCTCGGCCACGGCGACGGCCAGACGGGCCAGTTCGGTGTCGACGGCACTGCGTTCGACGAACCGGCGCGGGATGCGAAATCCCTCGCTGTCGAGAACGAGCGCCTCGCCGATCGTGACGCCGGGTGAAACGGCGATACCTTGGAGTTTGAGCATCGGGCGCAGGCAGCGAGCCGGCAGCAGAGCACCCGCGCGGGAGATCACTCGTTCCACGGTTGGCGGAAGGCGATCACGATCCCGGGGTCTCGCGCCAGGCGGCTGGTTGCGGCTCCTTTGTGGGTTTTCGGTCTGTCTCTGCGGCCGGCACGATCGGGGGCCGTGCTCGGCCCCTGGGCGTTCGCTCCGGTCAGGAATCCTGATCGCTGTCTCGTTCGTTGAATCGTTTTTCGAAAAGGCTGCCGATGGCCTCGAGCGCCTCCCGGGCGTCGGGGCCGGTCGCCTCCACCACGAGCCGGGTGCCCGACTCAGCCGCCAGCGTAAGCAGTTCGAGAATGCTCTTGCCGTCGGCCCGCTGCGCGTCGTTGACCAACTCGATTCGCGACTGCCACTTCCGCGCCTCCCGCGCAAGCAGATCCGCCGGGCGGGCATGCAGGCCCGCGGCGTTGATCACGACGACCTCCCGCGACACGGTCTCCGTCTGGAGACCGTCGGAAACGGCATCGTGAAGCGATTCTCTGCTCTCTGCGGTCATGTCAGGACGCCACGCCGTGGCTGTCTGCCTCCTCGAGGAGATGCTGGATGTCGATCGGTTCCTTGGCGGACTTCAGGAGCCGGCAGAAGGAGTCGTCGCGAAGTTGTCGTGAGATGTTTTCGAGCGCCCGCAGGTGGTCGCCGGGGCGGTCTGGCGGAGAGACGAGGAGAAAGAACAGTTGGACCGGCTCCCCGTCGAGGCTCTGGAAGTCGATGCCTCCCCGGCTCACGGCCACCGTGCCCACCAGCCTGTTCACGCTCGGGTGTTTCGTGTGGGGCACCGCGACGCCGCGACCGATGCCGGTGCTGCCGAGGTCTTCCCGCTTCATGATCGCCTTGACGATGCTCTCCAGATCGCCGGCGGCGATCTTTCCGGCATCGACGAGCGACTGCGCCATCTCGCGGATCACGCCCTCCTTGGAATCCGCCTGAACGTGCGAACGGATCGCATCGTTGGCGACGAAATCGGAAAACTTCATGCGGGCTGCCGTCTCGAGGGGTGGGGCCGGAGGGCCGGGAAGGGTCAGGACCGGCGGCCCGACTGCACATGCTTGTGATCGCGAACCTTCTCCTTGTGCTTGCGGAGCTGCTGCTCCATCTTCTGCACGGCGCCGTCGACGCTCCTCCAGAGGTGCGCGGAGGTCTCGTGGCTCACGAGCTCGTGAAAGTGCTCCGACAAAGCCACGATCTCGACCGCCGGCAGGGCGCGGTTTTGCAGGTCGACGGTCACATTAAGGGCCGTCAGCCGGTCGAAATACCGGGTCAGCCGCGACACCTTCGTTTCGACCTTCGATTGTGCGGCAGGGCTCAGTTGCCCGTGACGCGACGACAGTTTGATTTGCACCCGGAGGCTCCCAGAAAAGGACGGACAGGCGGATTCAGGGGTCGCCCGGGGCTCACCGGCCGGTTTTTCGGCCGGGCCGCGGCGGCCCTCGGGGCCTGCGACCGTAGCAGCGGAGCATATCACCGGCGTCGCCACCGCAGCAATTCGCACCGCGGAATCCTCGCGTGCGGCGCGAAAGTCACTCGTCGTCGCGTTCCGCCGGCGGCGACGCTGCGGATGGGGCCGACTCTGCGGGCGGCGGCTCGCGGCGGATGCGGCCCGATTCGAGCTGAGCTTTCCACCAGCCGCTGCCGTCCTTCCGTGATCCCGATGATCGGTCGGCCCGATACTCCATCCGGTGACGTGCGTCGGGCTGCACGATCTCGATGAGCCTGCGGATCGCATACCGACGCACGGCAAGACTGCCGTCTTCAAGCGCCCCGACCAAGAGTGCGTCGTCACCGGCGGCGAGTTCGTCGTCGGTGAATCCCCGGGCCAATCTCGCGAGCAGGTCGCCCTTGCCGGCCGGGCCGCGGGCGTGCAGCGCCTCGCCGAGTTTGGCGGCGGCATTCTCGCCGCGGGCGAGGGCCAGCGGCACCGTCATCTTCTCGAGCGTCGTCCACTGGGTTTCATTGAGCATCCCACGCGGCGATTCATCGCAGAGCAGTGTCACCAGTTGGTCGTAGTCGCCGAGCAACGCGAGCGTGGCGGCGGCGATCATCCGATTCTCGGCGCGACGATCGGCCGTCAAGTTGCGGAGCGGGGCTTCGATCTCGCCGTCTGGATCCTTGGCGAGCGATGCGGCCAGGGCCTCCGCCGCAGCCCGTGCGGTGCGGTCGTTGGCGACCGTGGCTCTCAGCCACGCTGGATCGACGGGCGGAGGGCCGACGACGCCCGCTGCCGGGTCACGGCCATCCCATGCAAGCGTGGCCCGCGGGGCGACGAGCAGTTCGGCGGGAATGCCCGCGAGTGGTTCAGCGGCGGCGCCATCGACTCCCGTTTGTCGCCAGACCTTCTCGGCCGCTCCCGCGAAGATGGTCGCCCGTGCGCGCGGCTCGGCGGCGGCCTCTTCGCCCCCCGGATCCCGTGCGAGCACGACTTCGATGCCCGCTGGCTGCCGCATCACTCCGGAGAGCACGCCGCAGAGTCCGCCTGCCGTCACACCGAGTTTCGCGTCGGCGGCCTCGCCTCCCACGACAGCTCGGCCAAACACGACCTCGAGCCGCGGTGTGCCATCGGGGTCGCGTGTCAGCACGGCACGGGTGTCGGGACCCAGGCGAATCGTCACCCCGTTGATCGTGAGTGCCGGGTGACACCAGGGGGGCGCGAGCAGATTTTCCCGGTCGGCGAGCGCGGCGCCGGCTGCAAGCGGCCGCCACCGCGGCCCCTTCTCCCCCGCCACCAGATGCAGGAGCAGGCCGGCATTGCCCACGGCGGCGGCGATGGCCGGCGCATCGGCGGGAGGCGCGTTCTCCGGAGGCGCTGCGGCCAGCCGGTCGGCGGGAGCCGTTGCCGGCATGGGCTGCGCTACGATCGCGAGTGCATCACCGTTGGGCACGCGGCGATCCTCGACCGGCGGCGGGCTGGGGGGCGACGCAGCGGCAACGACCGCGGGTTGCTCGACGGGCTGTTCGGCGGGAGCCGCCACGGCCGCGGGCGCAGGCGGTGACGACTGCTCCGGAATCGCGGTCGCAACCGGGGCCTGTTCTACCGGTGGTTCGGCGACGGCGACTGGTTCCGCGCGGGCCGCGGGCTGTGGCGTCGGCTTGTCCGGCGATGACTCGCTCACGGCCGGTGCCGCGGCGATCTCCGTGGACTTGGGCCCACGCCTGCTGGCACCGCGCGTGATCGACCACACGAAAAATCCGCCCAGCATCAGCAACAGGCCGAGTGCCGCGGCGGCGGCCATCCAGGCCGCCAACGGAGCGCGCCGCGACGGGCGACCCGGTGGCCCTGACACAACCGGAGCCGCCGTGTGCACCGCCCGCTTGGGTGCGGCGGGCGGCGTGGGCGGGCGAAGCCGCTCGGAAACTGCCGATCGGGCCTTCGTTCCGGCCGGTTGTCCGTCGACGGCGACATGCCGGGCAACCGCGGCCAGCAGTGTGCGCCGCTGACCGGCGTCGAGAGGCTCGACCAACGCCGGGTTGGCCATTATCTCGGCGAGCAGACGGTGGCAGGCAGCCACTTCTGCAAGGTGCATGTCGGATTCGATGCAGACCCTTTCGAAAGCCTGCAGTTGTTCCCCGCGGAGGACGTTGTCGAGAAACTCCGCCGCGGTGCCTGGGTCGTCGGCGAGCCCCCTGCCCTCCGGCGCAGGGGCCGAGAGTCCGGGGTGGACCACGGCGCTGTTCGCCCGCTCGACCAGCCGCAACGCCACACCGCTGGCGGCCACCTTCTCACCGAGATCTTTTTGGTCGTCGGCGTCGAGCACGCCGTCGATCCAGGCCAGCAGGGTTCTCACGGTCAGCCGCATGGGATCCTCCGGGAGGCGGGTGAGGCCGCTGGGTTTCGTGCGCCCTGCTTCCGCTCAATGAAAGAGTGGCGGCCTGCCCGACTTTTCGTGCGGATTTTCCGCGCATTGAAGAAACGCCGGGAAAGAAACGCTTTTCGCGACCGATCCGGCGAGGGTTCTCCTGCGTAAAGATGTCGTTCGTTGGGTTGGCCTTTCCAAAACGCGGGCTAAACTTCCGCGAGGACGGCAAGGCTCGGCACTTCGCCCGGGGCTCCTCGATCCATGAATAGCCTTTCTCTACATCTGCACCTGCGGCACGCCGCGGGCTATCTCGAACTCGGCGAGTTGCTCGCCGACGGTGACATGCCCTTGCCGGAAAACGGCCGCAGACTGCTGCGGCGTTCCCTGGCGGAACTGCAGCTCCTCCCCGAGCCCAAACGTTCCGGGCCGGTGGCGAGCCTGCTCGAAGGCCGTGCCCTGCGGGCGCTGGGCGACTGGGAGGCGGCAATTCCCGCGCTGCGGCGGGCCGCGGCGTCAGCACCCGACCAGCTCGAGGCTTGGCTCGGCCTCGGTTGGTGCTACAAGCGACTTGGTCGGCTCGAAGAGGCCATCGCCGCGCTCCGCGCCGGGCTCGAAACGGAGCCGAGCCAGCCGCTGCTCCTCTATAATCTCGCCTGCTATCACTCGCTGGCCGGCGACGTCTCAGCGGCGGTGGACCACCTCACGCAAGCGATTTCGCTCGACGACCGCTTTCGCGATCTCACCGGGGCGGAGCGCGACTTCGATCCGATCCGTGGCGATCCGCGATTCGTCGCCGCCACGCTGGTGGTGGTGTGAGCGATTTCGGCCCGCGGTGAGCCGTGGACGAATCCTGGATGCCACCGATGCAAGGACGGATCACCGGATGACCAGCCCCGCCCTCCAGGAAATCATCGCGCTGCTCGGCTGCCCTGCCGCCGGCAATCCGGCGCAGTATCTCTTCGAGCGGGCGATCACCGCGGCGGACCTCGACTGGCGGTTCGTCACCTGTGACGTCGCGGCCGAGGACGTGGCCGCAGCGATTGCCGGCGTCGTCGTCCTCGGATTTCGCGGCTGCGTCCTGTCCGGTCCACTTCGCGAGGCAGCGCTTCCACTCATGGCCACGGCCAGCCCGACAGCCACGTTCTCAGGCGCCGCGAGCCTGATCGAGCAGCGTCCTGAAGGCCTTGCTGGCCACATGACCGATGGCCGAGGAATCGTCGAGGCGCTACGGTCCCACGTCGACCCAGCGGGCAAGGCGGTGCTGGTCGTGGGGGCCGACGCCTGCGGCCGGGCCGCGGCGCTGGAGCTGGCGCTCTCGGGCGCGTCGCGGCTGCTCGTCTGTGATCCCCAGGCGGAGCGGGCGGTCGCGCTTGTCAACGCGCTCACCGGCGTCCATGCGGCGGAAGCGTCGACGCTCGACTGGCAGGCCACGATCGCCCTGCCGGATGAGGTGGGCATCGTCGTGCTTGCACCGCTCGGCGGCCACAAGCTTGCGTTCACCGGGCTTCGGCGCGAGGTCTTCGTGGCCGACGCCGTGGTCGCGGGTCAACTCTCCCCCGCAGCCGCGCAGGCTGCCGAGCAGGGCTGCTGTATCGTCGACGGAATCGAGATCCATGCCGCGCAGACGGCGATCGACTTCCACGCCCTGTCGGGTGTCGAGCCCGACGCGGACATGCTCCGCGAGGCGCTCGAGGAGTTTCTCAGCGACTGAGCGGCGACACGGGGCTACTGGCCGGCAGCGAGCCTGCCGATCCGCCGGTCGAGCGCCGCGGCACTCGACCGCACGTCGGAGACGGGATCGGTGGCAAGTTTCGTAATCAGTGTCGTGACCGCTCCAGGAGGAGGCCGCTTCGTGTCGTCGACGAGCAGGCTCACCCCCTTGAGGGCGTTGACCACGATCATCGCCCGACGGTACCGCTCGGCCTGCCCCTGCTGGTCACCTTCGGACGGCACCACGTCAGGCAGTGCGAGCATCTCCTCGAGTGGTTTCCAGGCCGCGTCCGCCCCCTGCCGCGCCAGTCCGATGGCGGCGTTGTAGCGGACGTCGTCGTCGGCATCCTCGATGAGATGGCCGAGCCGCTCACTGGCCCCCGGCCCGCCGATCACGCCGAGCGCGAACGTGGCCGATGACCGCAGCGTCTTGTTTTCGCTCTGGGAGGCAGCGAGGATCGCCTTGGTGACGGCAGCCGGGTCGTCGAACGATTTGCCTGCGGCGGCGAGATTGGACGCGAGCACGGCGAGCGCCTCGACGGCCGCCTGGGCGGTCTGCGAGTCGGCGGTGTCGTTCGCCCGCTTGAGCAGGGGCACAGCCGCCTCGGGCACGGAAAACTCACCGAGCGCCCGGCAGAGGTAGCCGCAGAGCGTCTTCGACTGCTCGGCCGCGTGGCCGCTCCCCTGCGTCCGCCCGCTGGCCACCTCGTCGTCGAGAATGCCCGCGAGGTCCGCGGCGAGTTTCGCATCGCCCTTGAGCGCCGCGCCGCCGGGGCCGCGGAGGTCGTTGGCGAAGTTGAGGGCCACCTGCCAGCGGCCCTCGTTGTTGCGGCGCAGGGCACGCACATAACTCTCGGGATCGTTGCCCATCTGGGCGAGCCAGTAAAATCCCCAGACCACGAACAGCCCGCAGGCCACGATGGTCAACGGAACGACGAACAGCTGGACCAGAAATGCCGCGTTCGGCGGTTCAACGGGCGGCAGGGCGTCGTCCGCCGTGAGACCGCGACGGGTTGGTTCGTTCATGACTAAAGTCTAGGAGGTCGGGAAGGTGAGTCAACGTCCTCGCGTGGACGGCCCTGCCTGCTGGCTGGATGCCGACCTGCCGACCGTCGCCGAAAATCTCGCGCTCGACGAGGCGCTCCTGGCCGACGCCCACGATGGTCTGCTCACTGGACACGCGGTCAGAGTCTGGATGGCCCGCGAGCCCACGGTCGTGCTGGGATCGTCGAGCCACGTGGAGCAGGAGATCGATCTCGATGCCTGCCGTTCTCGCGGCGTGCAGGTGCTCAGGCGGCCGAGCGGCGGGCTCACCGTCGTGCTCGGTCCGGGATGCGTGATGTGGTCGGTGATCGCGCCGCTCCCCGAGGCAGTGCCGTCGATCGAGCGAATCCATGCGGTGATGCTCGATCCGCTCTGCGCGGCGCTCGGTGCTGCGGGGAGGCCGGTCATCCGCCGCGGATCGAGTGACCTCGCGATCGCGGTGGATGGCATCGAGAAGAAGGTCTCCGGCAATGCGCTGCGGGTACGCCGGCAGGCTGTCCTCTATCACGGCACGCTGCTCGACGACTTCGACCTCGGCCTGATCTCGCAGGTGCTCCGCCATCCACCGCGCGAACCCGGCTATCGTGCCGGTCGCGAACACGCCGACTTCGTCGCCAACCTCGGCCTCGGCCGCGGGCCGCTCGAGGCCGCGGTTCGGCGGGCGTTCGGAGCCGGGCAGATCCGCCACGAGTGGCCGCGAGAGCGGGTTGCAGCGCTCGTCCGCGATCGCTACCTCGACGTCACATGGACCCACCGCCTCCCGTGACCCGGCCCCGCAACACGACTTGCTCGACTGCGTCGACCTGGCAATCTGCGTCGACGACACCGGATTCTCCGGATGGGAAGCGATCGATTCCGTGGGTCATCGCGGTACGGGCCTCCTGTCGATGAAAAGCATTGGTGGTGGGTCGGGAAGTCGCACACGCGACTCCTTTCCTCGGCAAACCAGCCTTTCGTCGGCGGCAACGCCTCGGTAGGTTTCCCGACCCGGTCGACAGGACGTCGATTCGACAGCCCGCAACAGGAGGTTGCCTTCCATGCGTTTGCACATGAATGCCGCGGATGTCCGTGGTCTCGTTTCACGCCATTTCCTTAAGTTGGGCGTCGACGTCGTCGACGTCGACGACCTCCAGGAAAACATCCGCATCGACCGCGGGCGGTGCGTGGCTCGCTGCTATCGCGTGGCCGAACTGTTCGCGATGTGGATGATCGACGTGGGCGTCCTGCAGTTCTATGACGCCGATGGCGAGATGCTCCACACCGTGAACCTGTTCACGGAGCTGCAGCCGCAGCGGGCCGCGGCCTGATCGCGGCAGCCGGACATCGGGGAGGCAGCGGAGTTCGTGGGCGGTCCGGGGGGACCGTCTGCGCGGCCGCATGGGACGAAGCGGGGGGGGCATGTCGATGCAGGGTCATTCAGGGCGGCCGCGCCGGCTGTCGGTCGTGGTTCCCGCCACCGACGTCTCTGCGCTCGAGGAAACGCTCGTCAGCGTCCTCGAACATCGACCCGATGCCTGCGACGTGATTGTCGCGATCAGCGTGCCCTACGACGATCCGTGGAACATTCGCGAAGAGGTCACGTTCGTCGACGTGCCGAAGGCCACGGGCCTCGTCGACTGCATCAACGCGGGCATCGCCGCGAGCACGGGCGACGTGGTCCATGTGCTCGCCGCGGGCTGGAAGGCCACCGCGGGCTGGACCGACAGACCGCTCGAGCACTTCGCCACGAGCAGCGTCGGCGCCGTGGTGCCGCTCGCCGTGTCGGAGAGCGATCGCGATCAGCCGGTGTCGGCCGGCATTCGCCGCACGGCCGGAGGCCGCAGCGTGCCGGTGGTGCCACGGCGCAACGACGCTGGCGGAATCACGATGCGGGTCTCACCGTCGGCTCCGGCCATCGAGGCGGGGTTCTGGCGAGCCGACATGCTGGCCACCATCGGCTTCTCAAAGGCGTGTGGCGACTCGCTCGCGGCGGCCGACATGGCCGCGGCGCTCGCGGCGGCGAAGCTCGATGTGGTCGTCGAGTCCGAGTCACGGGTCGTGAGCGGTCCGGTGCAGCGGCGCGGCGGCGGGTTTACGGCCGGCCTCCATGCCGAACGGCTCTTCTGGCGGTCGCTGCCCTGCGAACGCCTGGTGCCCGCGCTGATCGCCCATGCCGGCGAGGTGATGCGGCATGCGGCGGCGACGGCCCCCCTGGGCACGCTCGGCATGCTCGCGGGGCGGCTCGCGGCGCTCGTGCAGCTTGGCTCGTGCGTGCCCCGCACGCGGCAACTCGCTCAGTTGATGAGCCAGCAGGGCAAGCGTCCCGTGGCTGGCAACGCCTCGGCCCGGATGCTCCGGATCGACGGGCCGCACGAGGCGCCGGCGAGGCCATACGTCGATTCGTCGGTCCCTGCACTCAAGCGATCGGCTTGACGAAGGCTTCACCGACCGGCCGTCGAGGCCGGGAAACACCGCTGCTTTTTCCGCCCTGCCGAGGCTGCTAGACTCCGGCGGTCGAGTTCGCCCTCGTAGCTCAATTGGATAGAGCGTCAGCCTCCGGAGCTGAAGGTTACAGGTTCGATCCCTGTCGAGGGTATTCACGGCCCGGTGCCTCTCATGCAACGAGACGCACCGGGCCGCATTCTTTGGCAAACACGGGGAAAACGCAGCTTCTCGTTTTTCCCGCGTCGCCCCTTGCGTCCCGATTCGGCTCGTGCGTGCAAATGCAGGGTCGGATTTGGGGAAGTTTTTCGAGGGTGCGAAGCGAGAGAAAAGCCCGTGAAAAGATTGCCTGACGGAGCCGCTGACAGAGGGCTTGGCGGCGAAACGGAGAAGTCGGGCGGAGGCGTCCCCGACGCAAGAGCATGTCCGCTGCGCGACCCCGGCCGCGGCGGGTAACTAGGCCGACTTCGTGACGGACGGATCGAGCGTGACGATCTCAGCGGCAGCGAGGTCGCAGCTGTCGGCTAGGACTTGCGCGTAGAACTCGAGGGCCACCTTCGGCGTGTGCCCGAGCCATTCGAGCGGCTGCTGAGCGCTGCGGCAGATGTGACGATTGACGCCGCCGCCCCCGCAGCCCCTCGCCCGCGGCTCGGCGCCATCTCCTTCTTGCACCGCTTCGGCTCGGCGCTGAACCACCACGTGCATCTGAGTCCGCTACGTGCTCCCGCGGCACAAGGCCGCCAACTGGGTCGGGCGGGGTCGTGGGCGGAAGTCCACGCGGCCGGGAGCCAATGGCGTCGTCGAACTCACGCCGTTTGAGTTCCTCGATCGGCTCGCCGATCTCGTCCCGCCGCCGCGGAAGCACCGGCATCGGTATCACGGGGTGTTTGCGCCGAATCACAAGCTCAGGCC